>SYIT01000118.1 GCA_005798685.1 Actinomycetota bacterium
GTCAAGAACAAGGTCGCCGCGCCATTCCGCCAAGCCGAGTTCGACATCGAGTTCGGCAAGGGGATCTCCACGTCAGGTTGCATACTTGACCTCGGCATCGAGCACGAGATTGTCACCAAGTCAGGTTCGTTCTTCTCTTACGGCGAGGAACGGATCGGACAAGGGCGCAATAACGCGAAGACCTACCTCGATGAAAACCCGAAGATGGCGAGAGAGATCGAGGAGAAGATCTACGCCATCGTTGGCGTTGATGACGATCTAGTAGTGCCGATTGAGCACGATCCAGACGTCGAAGTGCCGGCCCTTGCCGACAAAGCTGCCGCCGGTGACGAGCCGACTGCAGAGGCCGCTTGAGCCTTTGGCTGGCAGCCCTCTAGATCCGGATCAGAGGCTCCAAGACGCGCTCGGTCGCGCCTTCGCGTTCATCGCCAAGCGCGAACGGACCGTTGCGCAGGTTCGCGCGCGACTCCAGCGCGATCGAATAGACGAGGCGACAATCGCGTCGGCTCTCGCCCAGATGGTCTCCGACGGCTACCTCAGCGACCACCGCTTCACCGTGCTCTACGCGGAGGACCGTCGCGCCATCGACGGCTGGGGAAACGAGCGGATAATCACCAATCTTCGCGAGGCTGGAATCTCCTCAGAGATCATCGACGCCGTCGTAGGTTCGCGCGGCCACGCCGACCAGGTCGATGACGCAATCCGTGTGCTCGATCAGCGGATTGGTGCGAAACCTCAGGACGAGCGTGAGCGCGAGCGGGCGCTCGGAATGCTCGCGCGCCGCGGATATAGCGTCGAGATCGCCTATGACGCGGTGCGCGCCTTTGAGCGCGCTTAGCGGCAGTCGCGCTAGCCTTCCGGTCTAATGGCTGGCCTCGCGTATCATTTGACGACCTTCGGCTGCCAGATGAACGTGCACGATTCGCAGCGGATTGAAGGCCTGCTCGAATCACTCGGTTACGAGGAAGTGGCCGAAGCGAGCCTCGCCGATTTGATTCTGCTCAATACCTGTTCAATTCGCGAGAGCGCCGACCGCCGTTTGGCGACGCAGCTCGGCAACGCGAAGCGCTTCAAGGCGGCGCGCCCAGGCGTCGTGATCGGTGTCGGCGGCTGCTGGGCTCAGTCGCTCAAGGACGAGGTCTTCGCGCGCTACCCGTTTGTTGACGTCGCCTTCGGGCCAGGGCAGGTAGACCAGCTTGGCGCATTCCTGCTTTCTGATTCGCTCACGGCTCAGGGTTATTTCGAGTTTGAGGGGTTCACGGCGGATCTGCCGATGCGCGCCAAGCAGACCGCCGCGGCGTGGATGCAGATCAGCGTTGGCTGCAATCAGCGCTGCTCGTACTGCATCGTCCCGTCAACCCGTGGCCTCGAGCGCAGCAGGCCGCTGGAAGATCTTGTCGCCGAAGCAGAGCGGCTTGTCTCGCGCGGCGCTCGGGAAATCACCTTGCTCGGCCAGAACGTCAATTCCTATGGTCGCGATCTCCGGCCACAGCGCCGTAGCTTCGCGGAGCTTCTTGTCGCCGTCGACGCAGTCGACGGAATCGACCGGCTTCGCTACATGAGTCCGCACCCTCAGGACATCGGCGCCGAGGTAATTGCCGCACACGTTGAGTTGGAATCTCTCTGCGAGCACATCCACCTTCCGCTGCAATCAGGCTCATCGAAGATCTTGAAAGCGATGCGCCGCACATACAACCGTGAGCGATACTTGGAGCGCGTTGCGATGATTCGCGAAGCGGTCCCAGAGATCAGCCTCACTACCGACATCATCGTCGGCTTCCCAGGTGAAAGCGAGGAAGACTTTCAGCAGACGCTCTCCCTCGCTGAGCAGGTTAAGTTCGACGCCGCTTACACCTTCTGCTACTCGCCGCGGCGCGGCACCGAGGCGGCGGGAATCGCTGAGCGGGTCGTTAGCCCTGAGCTCGCCAGCGAACGGATTGGGAGGCTAATTGAGGTCGTCCAGCGCAGCGCACACCAGCGCGCGCAGCGCTTCGTGGGCCACCGGGTGGAGGTTCTCGTTGAAGGTCACTCGCGCACTAATCTCGAGCGGCTGCGTGGGCGCACACGTCACAACAAGGCCGTCAACTTTGATGGCATCGCCGAGCCGGGCGAGCTGATTGAGGTCGAGATTGATCGCGCCAGCAGCGCCTCGCTGGGCGGCCGCGCAACGCTCGTTGCTAGTGCGACTCGCTAGCGCTTATCGGCTTGGCGCTCAGCTATTTCGGAGGTGAAGTCGGCGCTGCCCAGCCGCCGCACAACGGCGCCCATCAGGCTCGGCGCTAGCTCGGAAGCTTTCGTTGCTGCGCGCACCGTAAGCGGCGCGACGTCGACTTCGCCGCGGTCGTTCTCGATCGCGTTGCGCACTGCCCTGGCGACGTCCTCGGGCGAACTCGTCCCTACGTAGCCCGGCAGCTCTACCTCGCTCTCGTGGAACATGCCGGCGTCGCGGACGAAGCCCGGAAAAATAACGCTGACACCAACACCGCTTCCAATTAGATCGGCGCGCAATCCAGCGCCGAAGCCGCGAAGCGCAAACTTGGTCGTCGAGTAAAGGCTGCTACCGGCCGTGGCGACTTTCCCGGCCAGCGATGAGATCAGGACGATCTGACCGCTGCCGCGCGCCTTCATCGGGCCGGCCAACTCGCGAGCCATCATCACCGGGGCTCGGAGATTGACGTCAAGGGCGCGATCGATTTGCTCGACCGAGAAGTCCTCCAGCGGCCCTGACGCCGGCAGTGCGGCGTTGGCAATTAGGATGTCGATCCCTGAATGATCAGCTAGCAACCGCTCGAGCTGCGAGCGGTCGGCCAGATCGGCGAGCGCGACGCTGGCACCGGTCTGCTCGGCGATCCGCTCAAGTACGTCGGCGCGTCGGCCGCTGATCGTCAGCTCCGCGCCGCAGCTACTGAGTTCGTGGGCAATCGTTTCACCGATTCCGCCGGTAGCGCCGGTCAGGAGGACGCTCTTGCCTTGAATCTGCACAGGCGCATTGTCGCACGCGCCGCTACCGTTGCGGCGGTGAGCGACGAAGAGAGAGGCGAATCGGGCAGTGCGCCGGCTGTGCTGGCGCTATTTGGGCCAACGTCGGTTGGGAAGAGTGAGGTCGCCGTGGCGCTTTCTGAGCAGCTGGCCGCCAGCGGCGCGGGCAGCGTTTTGATCGGCGCCGACTCGATGCAACTCTACGAAGGGCTCTCGCTGGTCAGCGGCGTAGCCAGCGAAAAGCAGCGAAGGCGCGCCGACCACCGTTTGATCGGTTGCGTACCGATCGACGTTGAGTTCAGCGTCGCTCAGTACAGCGAGCTCGCGCACGCTGAGATTGACGGCGCACTTGCTGCTGGCGTGCAGCCGATCGTCGTCGGAGGCAGCGGCCTTTACATGCAGGCCGCGCTGACCGAGATGCCGCTGCGCCCCCAGGTCTCGCCCGGCCTCGAGCAGGGGCTGCAGGCGCGCCTCGAGGCCGAGGGAGCTGAGGTGCTTCACGCCGAGCTTGCTGCGGGGGCTCCAGCGGCCGCTTCGCGGATCGACGCTGGAGATCGCCGCCGACTAGTGCGCGCGCTCGCACTGCTAAGCGAAGGTCACTCGCTTGACGATCAAGCCGGCGGACTCTGGATCTCGCAGATGAGGCATCCAACCCGCCTTATCGGCCTTGTTCGCGAGCGGGACGAGCTTTACGAGCGGATCGATGCCCGTGTCGACGCGATCGCTGCCGCCGGCGGCGCTGAAGAAGTTGCCGCTGCGCTCGCGGCCGGCGCTTCGCGCACGGCGCAGATGGCGCTCGGCTTTCGCGAGCTGCCCCGCGGCGAGCTGCAGGAGATGAAGCAGGCTACGCGCCGCTACGCCAAGCGCCAACTGACCTGGCTGCGCAGGTTGGAGGTCGCCGAGCTCTTCGAGCTGGGTCAAGCGCGCACAGCTCAGCAGGCAGCAGAAGAGATTCTTGCCACCGTCAAGCCGCCCGCCGCGTAGGCTTCGGTTGATGGAGCTCGAGCGGTGGCAGGCGCTTGGTAATGAATATCTGATCGTCGAACGCGAGCGGCTTCGCTTCGAGCTGAGCGCCGAGACCGTACGCCTGCTTTGCGACGAGGCCGCCGGGCTCGGTGCCGATGGGATCCTCGAACTGGCCGACGACGAGGATGATGCGGTTAGCGCAGCGCTTACGATCTGGAACTCCGACGGCTCGCAAGCGGAGCTATCCGGTAACGGGTCGCGGCAGGCGTTCCTCTACCTACGGGCCAGCGGCTGGACCGAGTCCAACTCGCTTGCGATCAGGACGCCGGCCGGAATCATTACGGCCGAGCTGACAGGACCCGACAGCGCGACGATTCAGATTGGTCAAGCGAGTACAGCGAGCAGCCAGTTTCCGGGCGGCCCCGGCGATGGTCGCAGCGAGATTGAGATCGATCAGATCAACGAACCGTTTCAGTTCGTTTCGGTCGGGAACCCGCAGTGTGCGTTCGAGGTTCAGTCGCCCGAGCTTTTGGATGCGCTCGAGCTCGACCGGATCGGACCAATCGTCGAAAACGACCGACGGTTCCCGGCGCGCACGAACGCGTGCTGGTGGACGTCTCTGGGCGAAGGCAAGATCAGGGCGCGAATCTTTGAGCGCGGAGTAGGTGAGACCACCTCCAGCGGAACCGGCGCCAGCGGCGCGGCAGTGGCGAGCGTCCTCGCCGGCGCCAGCAGCCCGGTGACCGTGCTGCTCGACGGCGGGGAACTGCTCGTCGAGGTGGATCTATCGCTCAACGTCGAACTGAGTGGAAGCGCAAACCGTGTTGAGAGGATTCGGCTAAGCGATCAGATGCTGGCACGGATCAGCAACGCTTAAGCGTCAGTTGGCATGGAGTTGCGGGTTCAGCGAACCCCAGCCACCGCCGCGGGCCAGCGCCTCGACCGCGCCGCTGACGCTGTTTCGCCTGAACAGCAGGTCCGACTTGCCGCTCAGCTCGCGCGCCTTCATCAGCGTTCCCTGCTCAGTAGTGACGACCGTTCCAGCGGTGATGTAGAGGCCGGCCTCGACGACGCAATTATCGCCCAGTGAGATGCCGACCCCCGCGTTGGCACCGATCAGGCAGCCCTCGCCGACGCTGACTTTTTCACTGCCACCGCCGGAGAGCGTACCCATCAGCGAGGCGCCGCCGCCTATGTCGGTGCCGGCGCCAACACAAACCCCTGCGCTGATGCGGCCTTCGACCATTGATTCGCCGAGCGTGCCGGCATCAAAGTTGACGAAACCCTCGTGCATCACGGTTGTACCCCGGGCAAGGTGTGCTCCAAGCCGGACGCGGTCGGCATCGCCAATCCGCACTCCCTCGGGAATGACGTAGTCGGTCATTCGCGCGAATTTGTCGACCGAGCGCACCTGAAGTGCTCGTCCGGCAGCCATGAAGCGCATCCGGGTGGCAGCAAACTCTTCGGCTGCGCACGGCCCCGCGTCTGTCCATACGACGTTTGTCAGGACGCCGAAGATTCCATCGAAGTTGAGCGTCCCAGGAGGCGCCAGGCGGTGGGAGCTCAGCTGCAGACGCAGGTATCCGTCGTAAGCGTCGGCGGCAGGTGCGCTGCAGTCTTCAATCACAGTAAACACGCAGACGCTCCGAACAGCGCGCAGGTCATCGGTGCCGACGGCATCACCGAGTTCGGCAGCTCCTAGCTGAGCGGCGTGGTGGCCGTGAATTTCAACCGTCCCCGTGCGACCGTCGTGGCCGGCGGCACGGATCAGCTCACCTGGGGCGCTGGCAAGGCCGAGAGTAGGGGCGGGGTAGAGCACCTCGAGGATGCTGCCGTTATTGGCGATCGAGGCTAGCCCAACGGCCCACGCGCCCTCTGTGGTTAGACCGGTCATCACGCCGAATCTACTGCTCTAGCTCCAATATTGCTGCTGCCGCGGCCTCGCACTCTTCGATCGACGGAACAAGCGCTACGCGCACGTAGCCTTCACCGCCACTACCAAAGATCCGTCCTGGCGCGACCAGCACGCCGGCTTCGAGCAGTCGCCGCGCGGCGGCCTCGTCGTCGCCGCCGGCTTCAACCTCGCACCAGAGGAAGAAGGATGCAGGCCCGCCGACCGATTTCAACCCGGCCCGCTCCAGCGGAGCGGTCATGATCTCTCGCTTCAGCGCGTAGCGTTCGCGCATCGCCGCCACGTGATCTTCATCGCCCCAGGCTGCAATCGCTGCGCGCTGCACGAAGTTTTGTGGCGTCACGCCAAGCGATGGACGGACGTCCTTCATTGCGCCAACCAGCAGCGGGTCGCCGCAGACCGAGCCGGAGCGGTAGCCCGCCATCGCCGAGCGCTTCGAAAGTGAATTGAAGGCGAGAATGTGTGTTGGGTCGGCGAGCTGTAAGACCGACGCAGGCTTGTCGTCGTCAAGGTAGATCTCGCTGTAGGCCTCATCAGAGGCGAGCACGACCCCGTGGCGGCGGCATCGCTCAGCTAGCTCCTCGTAAAAGGCAAGCGGGGCAGCAGAACCGGTCGGATTATTCGGCGAGTTGATCCAGATAACGGCAAGCCGCCGCCAAGCCTCGTGCGGGATCGCGTCGATGGCAGGCAGCCAGTCGGACCCTGCGTCGAGCGGCAGTTCAAGTAGCTGGCCGCCAGCGAGCCGAGTGCTCCGCGCGGCGACCGGGTAGCCGGGTGTCGTTACTGCCACCAGGTCGCGGTCGCCTCCGGCCCAGAGCAGCAGCCCTGCCAGGTGGTAGATCGCTTCCTTGCTGCCTAGCGTCGGGAGCACTTCGATCGAAGGATCGAGTCGAACGCCGTAGCGACGATCGATCCAGCCGGCGATCGCCTCGCGAAGCTCGCCCGCGCCGCTAGCGAGCGGGTAGCTGGAGTACTCCTCCTCAAGAACGGCCACAACGAGCGCTTCGCGGATGAAGCTTGGCGTTGGCTCTCGCGGCACACCGATTCCAAAATCGATCACCGATAGGCCTTTCTGTTCGCGCGCCGCCCGCGCCTCTCCTAGCTCGTTGTAGGGATAAACCCCAAGCTCCTCAACTAGCGGGTGGACCTCCATCAGCGACCCTCAAGAGCGAGGCGCTCAAGCGTTTGGTAGGAGAGGGCGAGCGCATCGAGCTCGACGCTCTCGTCGGCGGCGTGGGCCGCGGACGGTGCGCCAGGGCCGAAATTGATCGCAGCGATCCCAGCACTCTCAAAGTCAGCTACCGGAGTCCACGCCTGCTTCGGCTCAACCGGGGCACCGACAATCTCAATCAATTGGACGGCCAGCGGCTCGTCGATCCGCACCGCTCCCGATGGCGAGCTGCTTTCGATTTCAATCGCGCCGAACGGTTCACAGATCGAGCGCAGCCGTGCCTCCGCGTCGCTTAGCGAGATTCCCGGAGGGAAGCGGTAGTTGAGATAGGCGGAAGCCTCGCCAGGAATAACGTTGCGGGCGATCCCGCCGGAGACGCTGGTGACTGAGATCACCTCACGGAAGGTCAAGCCATTAAATCGATGCTCGACCGGCTCCAGTGCGGCGATCGCAGCGATCCCTTCGCCGAGGCGATCGATCGCGTTGTCGGCGAGCCATGGTCTCGCCGAATGGCCGCTGCGGCCGCTGAAGCGCCAAGTCGCGCCGCAGTTGCCAAGGCAGCCTGCCTGAATCATGTTCGCCGTTGGCTCCATCATCAGCGCGAGGTCGGCCGACCGTAGGCCGGCGTTCGCAGCCAGTAGCGGGGTCAAGGAGCTGTCACCGGCTGGGAGTTCCTCGCGGCTGAAGAAAAGAAAGCCGAAATCTACGCCGCCGCAATCGCCTCGGCCAACTCCACCGAGCGCCAGCTCGATCATCACTGCCAGCGAGCCCTTCATGTCGGAGGCGCCGAGGCCATGAACTGTTTTTGTGTCGATCGAGCCTGGGACGTTGCCTTGCGCGGGCACGGTGTCGAGATGGCCGGCAAGAATCACGAACGGCCGCTCTGCCCGCCTTCGCGCGCCGCCAATAAGGCAGCAGTCACCAAGCTCTTCAACCTCAACGCCACCGCCACGCAGGATCGAGCTGACGTGCGCGGCGATCGCCTCCTCGCCGCGGGAAGGGGAGGGAATATTGATTAATTCAAGCGCTCGGGCGCCGATTCGGCTGGCAAGTTTGTCGCTCATCGGTTCGACGCTAGCGCCCTGAGGCCTTGAATGTCGCCGCCGGACAACCGCTGATCAATTCGCGCCGCTGGCGCGCCGCGGGCTCTACACTGCGATTGACGTGCAGGAGCGCAATCGCCATGGCCGCAGCTCCGCTCCACGCGCCAGCTGCAGCGAGCGCGAGGGGCGAGCCAAGCAGCGCGCTTTCTGCATCGCCGCTTCGCCCGAAGAGCCCGATCTCAGGGAGCTCTACGAGTTGCTTGCCACGGCCGGGGTGGCCGTAGTAGGGGCCTTAACACAGCGCCGCGAGAGCGTTCATCCGAACACCTATCTTGGCTCCGGTAAGCTCGGGGAGGTTGCTGCGTTGGCTAAGGCGGCGGACGCCAACGTAATCGTCTGCGACGACGAGCTCACGCCTCGGCAGGAGCGAAATTTAGAGGCCGAGCTTTCAATCCCAGTCGTCGATCGCACCGCAGTGATCCTCGACATTTTCGCTGGCCACGCCCACAGCGCCGACGGCAAGCTGCAGGTTGAGCTAGCGCAGCTGGAATACAACCTGGCACGAATGCGTGGGCTGTGGACCCACCTCGAGCGGCTCGGGGGAGGGATCGGCACACGAGGCCCCGGTGAGAGCCAGATTGAAACCGACCGTCGGCTTGCTCGTGATCGAATCTCGACGCTGCGGCGACGGCTCAAGGCGGTCGGTGAAGCGCGCCGAACAATGAGGGCTGAGCGCGAGCGAACCAAACTGCCGATGTTTGCTCTCGCCGGTTACACCAACACCGGTAAATCGACGCTAATGGCTGCCCTAACCGGCGCTGACGTCGAAATTCGCGACCGCCTGTTCCATACGCTCGATCCAACGACGCGAGTGATGGAATTGGGCGGCCGCACGGTTCTGGCCACAGACACCGTCGGTTTCATCCGCAAGCTGCCGCACCAGCTCGTCGACGCTTTTGGCGCGACGCTCGAAGAGACGCGCCGCGCCGACCTGATCGTTCACGTCATTGACGCCTCAGCGCCGGAGGAGCTGATGGCCGAGATGCTCTCAACGGTTGAGATGACGCTCGAGCAGATCGGCGCAGACGACCAGCCAAGGCTGCTGGTTTGTAACAAGATCGACCAGGCCGATCAGGATCGCATCACTCAGCTGCGCCTGCTGCACCCCGGAGTCGTGCTGATCTCGGCGCTCGACGGAACAGGGTTGGACCAGCTGCGCTCAAGGATCGAGACGATCTTCCTCTCCGAGATGCAGGCAGTCGACCTGCTGCTTCCGTTCTCGGCCGGCGCCCAGCTAGCTGAGCTGCACACGCTTGCCGCTCAAATTGAGCGCGACGACACCGCCGAAGGCGTCCGCGTACACGCGATGTTGTCGGCTGACGCGGCCGTCCGTTTCGAGCGTTTCGCAGTTGCGCCGAGCGTGAGCGGTCGATGACCGAGCTGCGTTTCTCGAAGACCGATCGGCGCGCCAAAACGCCCACGCGAGCCCATCTTGGCGACGCGGGCCTTGACCTTTGCTGCCTCGACGCCGTTGAGCTTGAGGCCGGCCAACGCGCTCGCGTTGCCACCGGAATTGCCGTCGAATTGCCGGCCGGTCACGCCGGCTTGATCGTTCCCCGCTCCGGTTTAGCATCGCGGCACGGCCTCTCGATCGTCAATGCTCCCGGACTAATCGACGAGGGCTACCGCGGTGAGCTACAGGTCTTGCTGCTCAACACCGACTCCGAACAAGCGCTTAGCTTGAAGGCGGGGGAGAGGATCGCGCAGCTTGTAGTGATCAGCGTTGCCGAACCGGTGTTGGTCGAGGTCGATTCGCTGGACGAAAGTCCGCGCGGCGAGCAGGGCTTCGGATCAAGCGGGCGCTAGCCGTTGACGCCAGCCGCCGCGCAGGCCGCCTTGTGAGCTGCGAGTTCGAGAGCGTCATCCAGTGGAGCGAGCTCAGCGCTGGCGCCGATCGCAGTCGCGATCAGCCAGTCGGCGAACCAGCAGTTTGCTGGAAGTAGCGGCCCGTGCAGGTAGGTGCCGATCACATTGCCGTCGCGGCAGCCCTCTTCTCCACTGACGCCATCGTTGCCGTTGCCTTTGATTACGCGGCCCAGCGGCGCGCCACCGCCGATCAGGCGCGTGCGCCCGCCGTGGTTCTCGAAGCCTGCAAGGACGGCGCGCGGCGAGGCGCCAGGTAACGATGTTTCAACAGCGACGTTGCCGATCAGGCGGGGGCCTTTGCCACGCACTGTCTCGACGTTGAGGATGCCAACGCCTTCAATTCGCTCATCTGCGAGTTCGTACCAGTGGCCAAATAGCTGATAGCCACCGCAGATTCCCAGCAGTACGGCACCGTTTGCGGCCGCAGCAATCAGCCCGCTGCGCTTGTGTTCGAGCAGGTCGGCGGCGCAGCGGCGCTGATCGTCGTCCTGCCCGCCGCCAAGGTAAATCAAATCAAAGCGCTCGGGGTCAATCGTTTCGCCCAGTCCAACCGCAGTCACGTGAGATTCGATTGAACGCCAGCGGCAGCGGCTTTCGAGTACGGCGATGTTGCCCCGATCAGCGTAGATGTTCAGCTGCTCGGGGTAGAGCGCCGCGATTCGAAGCCGCGCCTTAGCCATTGAGGCAGACCACCACCGATCCAACGTACTCAGAGGTCGCAGCAATCTGCCGGCGCGGTGCGATCGCCAAACCGGCGGCAGCTCCCTCAGCCTCGAGCTGATCGGCGGTCGTGAGGTCGATCCAGTCAGTCGCAGCGCGAACGACTGTCGATCCATCTGGCGAAACGATCTCGCGCCGCCGCTCAATCCCAACCTGGCCGTCCCGTTCGCGCAGCGCCGTCGCCCTAGTCGAGTAGGAAGAAGACCCAACCGTGCAAACGTCAGCCTCGAGCTGTTCGCCGCTGCCAGCCCCTTCTTCGCCATCGCGCAGGTCCGCGATCGCCAGCGCAAGGCAGCCGCCACCGCTGAGCTGCTCGGCCGCGGCGGCGAAGAAACGCGCGCGACCTTCGGCGCCGCCGAACAGTTGAATGGTCAGCATCGGCACAATTATCAGACCGAATGCCCGATCGAGCTGAAAATCGCGAGCGTCGGCGCAGATCGTCCCAATCCCAATCGAGCCGGAACGCTCGACAAGGGTTGCAAGCAAAGAGCGATTAACTTCGAGCGCCGTTACGTCGTGGCCAAGTTCGGCGAGCATCAGCGTCACGCGACCGTTACCGGCGCCAACGTCAAGAATCGGGCCGCTGTATTGATCTGCCAGCTCACGCCAACACTCAAGGTCAGCGTCGTACGATCCACATTCGAGGTCATGCCAGATCGCCGCTTCAGAGATCATCCAAAAGACCCCTCGGCGGCCCCGCGCGAGACCAACAGCTCCCTGACCTCAAGCATCGCCGTGTAGGTCGGAAGGACTACAAGTCGCTCGCCGCCGCCGTCCAGGGCTGCCGCTAGAGCTTCGCGGAGATCGGCTTCGACCCGGATCAGCTCGGGATCGACGCCAGCGTACTTGAGCCTAAGCCCAAGCTCGACAGCTCGGCTTCCCGAGCACGTGATCGGGCGCCCCGAATCTGCGAGCTGCTCGAAGTCGGCGTCCCAGATCCAGCTGATGTCACGACCATCGGCGATCTGGTCATTTAAGACGATCAGCAGATCGCGGCTTGCCCGATCGCTGGTCAGCGTCCTAAGCACCTCATTCGTGCCGGCTGGATTTTTGATCAATATGATCGAAGACTCTCGCCCACCAACGCTGAGCGATTCAGCGCGCCCAAAAGCCGGGCTCGCGGCGGCGATCCCGGCGATGATCGCCTCGTCGCTAACACCGAGGCTGTTGGCCAGCGCTGCTGCGGCTAACGCGTTATAGACGTTGTAGAGGCCCGGCATCGCCAGCTCGGCGCGGTAGGAGCGACCGCCAATGTTGAGTGTGAACGATGAGCTGCCAAGGCCGCTGGTGGCGATCTCGCTAGCACTCACCTCCACCTTCGGCCGCCCCGGATGGCCTTTCGCGCAGTAGTAGTGGCCGAGGTGGCCGACGAAGTAACGGCTGTAGCTGAACTGCTCTGCGCAGATCGGGCAGCAGGCCTGCTCCGTCGCGTGCTGGGCGTGTTCGCTGCCGACGGTTTCGTCCTCAATCCCGTAGTAGAGCGCTGCGTCGACGTCGGAGCCGAGCGAGGCGATCAGTGGATCGTCGGCGTTTAGGACGATTTGCCCGACCGCTGGCGAGATCGCAACCTTGCTCCAGCGCGCATTGATTTCGTCGAGCTCGCCGTAGCGATCGAGCTGATCGCGAAAAAGATTTGCCATCAGCACTGAGCGGGGGCGCAGCTCGTCGACGAGCATTGCAAGCCAGAACTCATCGACTTCGAACAGGCCAAAGTCGCCGTGCTGGTCGTTGAGCGCCGCTGCGATCCCACCGGCCATGTTGGCACCAGCGCGGTTATGGACGAGTGCTGCTCCGTCGCGCTGCATGATCTGAGCAGCAATTGCGCTCGTCGTCGTCTTCCCGTTAGTTGCCGATATAACCGCGCAGCCCCGCTCCAGCGCTGCGCTGCGCTGCGCGATCGCCTTGGGTGCCAACGCCAGCAGGATCTTCCCCGGCGCACTTGTGCCGCCGCTGCCAGCGAGCCGCAGCAAGGCGCCAGCGGCGCGGGCAGCAAAGCTGGCGAGTGCTAGCCGCAGGCTGTTCACGCCGGCAGCAGCACCTTGACGGCGGCGGGCAGAATGCGGATCTCGGCCGGCAGCTCGGTCAACGGGTCACCGTCTGCGTAGATCGTGAATGGTCGATCGGCATTGACACTCACCTCACGCGCGTGGCTGACATCAAGGTTGTCATCACCGATGTGGGTTCCCTTGAAGACCTTTGGCAACATTCGGACAAAGCGCCAGCGGCTGCTTTTCAAAGTGCAGATCAGGTCAAACTGGTTGTCATCGATTGCGGCGTTCGGTGCGATCAACATTCCGCCGCCATAGCGACTTGTGTTGGCGCACAGAACGGACCAGCCTTCGAAACTCTTCTCGGCGCCGTCGGCGACAACGCTGAAGCGGGCAGGCTTCCAGCGGACCAGCGCTGAGATCGCGCCCCAGATGTAGACGCCGCTGCCCAGCCATCGTGGCGCCGCGTTTGCAGCCTCATTGGCAAGCGAGTCGTAGCCGAAGCTGGCAATGCCGAGAAAGCGCACGCCATTCGCCTCGCCAAGATCGATCGCGGTCGCGGTGCCGCTGGCGAGGACTTCGCATGCGGCGACGGCGTCGTCAGGAATGCCGACATGGCCACAGAAGTCGTTGCCGGTTCCTCCCGGCAGCACGCCAAAGACGCTGCCGGAGCGGTAGGAGGCGGTGCGCGCCACCACCCCGGCTACCCCGTCACCTGAAAATGCGACCGGAATCTCGCCGCGGTCCAAGGCCTCGTCGGTCAATCTGACGGCGTCTTCGAGGCTCGCCGTCAGGTCGGTGCGGTGGCTCACCCCGAGCGCGTCAAGTTTGCGCCGCACCGACGGCAGTAGTTTTGGCACGCGCCCGCCGCCGGCGGCGGGGTTTGCAATTAGAAGGATCGACGGCATTGACGCCTATCTTGACGGCTGCGGGGGCGAATCGGCTCGAGGCCGCTTTGCGATCGATCAAAAGAGTGCGCCGGTTGAGGGGTCGGCGCCGCCGGGATCGACCGCCGCGATCGAATCCGAACCTTGGTTGCGGGTGCTGTTAACAGCTCGACTTACCGGCTGTTTTTGAAGCTGTACGTTGGCGCTCGCACTGAGCAGGAGCAGAGCATCTTCGGCTCCCAGCGCCGGGTCTAGCCAGGCTGCCTCGACCTCCGGTCGAAGGATCAACGGCATACGGCTGTGAACCGGCGAGACGACGTCGTTCGCCGCTGTCGTAAGGATCGTGCAGCTATCGACCGCCTCAACGTCTGGACGCGGCTGCCAAGTGGTCCACAACCCGGCGAAGGCGAAGAGCTCCGCGCCAGCCATGTGAAACCACCACGGCTGCTTTGGCGCATCAGGCTGCGGCTGCCATTCGAAGAAACCATCGGCGGGAATTAGGCAACGGTTCTGAGCGAGCAGGCCGCTGTAGGCGCGCTTCTGCTGAATGGTTTCGGCGCGCGCGTTGATCATCTTGTATTGCTTTTCCGCCGTCTGCGACCAAGCCGGGATCAGCCCCCAGTGAAGCGATTCGCAGCTTGGCGGCGCGCCGTCGCGCCGTAGGATCGTGGCTACCGACAGCCCTGGCGGAATGTTGTATCCGGCCAGGGTGGGGGCAGGGGCGGCGACGCCGAAACGTTCGGGGAAGAGCGTCAGGCCGCCGGGCGCGAGTGTGTAGCGGCCGCACACAAGCTTGAGCCTCGCTTACGCGCGGTTCGCAGCCGCTGCGGCGCGCGCCCTGCTCTGGCGCCGGCGGCCAACGAGAACGAGAATCCCGAGCACAATCGCTACGAGCACCGCACCACCGATAATCGCCGGGCCGGTCGCGAGGCCACCAAACGGCAGTGCCACAAGCATCACGATTCCAAAGCCGATCGCCAGCAGACCGACAACGAGAAGAATCCCGATCACGATCCCGCGGATCTTCAGCCAGATGCTCGAGCCCGGAGGAGGGGAGAGGACTCCGGTCAGCCGCAGCAGTAGCAACTGGCGGTTCGAAGGCGCCTCCTGGCCCAGTTTCTCGACCGCAGCCTTGAGGTCATCGGGGCGGCGCTCGGCCAGCGCCAGCGAGGCGTCGGCCATGCGACGGATCTGCATCCGTTCCTGCGGGCGTGCCGCTGCGATAGCGCGACGGAAGTATTCGCGCGCCGCTGGCGCGTCATAGCGCTCAGCGGCCCTGGCGCCAAGAATCGAGAGCGCGGCCGACTTGTATTTAGTCTCGCGTTCGAGCTCGTCGTCGCTTCGCTGTTCGAGCGCCTGCATCTCGACGGCTGCCGATTTCTGACTGAGCTTTACCTGCCGCGCTTTCTGTGCCATAGGGGCAGAGTATCTGGCCACAGGCGGCGATGCTGCTCGGGCTGCCGACGTTCGCGCCTGACGATCTGCTGTCGTTGTTGTGTGCCGCCAGCAAACCCGCCAATGATGACCGAGATGAATCTGCCGGGAGAGCCGGAGCGCTGGGCCGCAATCGGCTTCGAGATAAGTGGCGGTCAATTTGCACTCGAGCAGATCGTCTGCCGCGTCGGCGCGGCTGCGCCAAGTTGGAGCTTCGCGGGCGCTGACGGCTCGCTGCGTGGGCTCTGTGGAATCGAAACTGGCCAGCAGCCGTTATCGCCGGCGGCCAGCAAAGCGGCGCTACACGCCAACACCGCAACCAAGATCGATCACGTTGTCCTCACGAGTCAGGCGCCGTCGGCGGCGAGGCGGGCGCTCGAAGCGTTTGGCCTCGTCGCAAAAGGCGAGCGCGTCGTCGGAGCACAGGGCGCACAGCGCAGCCAGGTCTTTTTCTGGAGCGGCGGGATGCTAATTGAGCTTGTTGGCCCGGCCGATCAGCGACCCGACGCCGCTGCGGTCGCCGCAATCTGGGGCGTGACCTTCGTCGTCAACGACCTCGGTGCGCTGCAGTTGGCCGCCGGCGCGCTGCTAATGCCCGTAAGGCCTGCCGTCCAAACTGGGCGGCAGATCGTTACCGTCGGTGACGCCGCGCAGCTTGGCGTCGAGGTTGCCTTCATGACCCCTCACGGCGCCAACTTGGATAGCTAAAACCGCAAGTTCTCGCCTATTTCGGCCGACTGCAATTAATTCTGCATTGGCGAAAATCGGCTCTTGCTATGTTGGCCTCTAGCCGAGTTGCCGTGCCTCAGGGGCGGCAAGCGGGGGAACCATTGTGATCACCCCGATCACCGGGGCGAATAGCCGCAGTTTGCGGCTTAGCGCCGGGCCAAGTGCCCGCTGCGAGCCCGTCAGCTCACCTCGTAGGCAGAAAGAAGCGAAATTCAAGTGCCAACCTCAAAACGATGCGTCCGCACGCGGACAGTCCTGCTCACACTCGTGTTCGTGATCTTGCTTGCCGTCCCGGCGAGCGCCGCGACGATGCCGACGCTAAAGCCGGGCTCACGCGGCGACAACGTCAAGAAGCTCCAGTCCGCCCTTCAGATCGGTGTCGACGGGATTTTCGGCAAGGGAACCAAGTCGGTTGTCAAGCGCTTTCAGCGCCGTCACAACCTGAAGCCCGACGGTATCGTTGGGCCTGCCACCTGGCGCAAACTTGGCGTCCGCGCACCGAATCGCCAGAACAGCGGCTCACGCTCCGGCAAGTCGGCTGCGATCAAGGCACTGCAGCGCCGTCTACGGATCGGAGTTGACGGCGTCTTCGGCCCCGGCACAAACGCCGCTGTGCGGCGCTTTCAGGCCCGCAACGGCCTCACGCCCGATGGCGTTGTTGGCCCAGCTACCTGGCGTGCACTCGGCTTCAGCGGCAACCGCCCCGTGCTCAAGCGCGGTGGTAGTCGCGGTGGCGGTGGCGGTGGCGTTCCCGGCCGCGTCGCCCGGGCAATTAGAGCTGCGAACCGCATCGCTCGCAAGCCATACCTATATGGCGGTGGGCACGGCTCCTTCCGCTCCAGCGGCTACGACTGTTCCGGCTCGGTTTCGTACGTGCTGCACGGCGCAGGGCTGCTGCGATCAGCGATGCCATCGGGTGGTTTCATGCGTTATGGCGCTCCAGGGCGCGGCCGCTGGATTACGATCTACGCGCACTCGGGCCATATGTACATGACGATCAAGACGCCCAGCGGTGTTCGTCGCTACGACACCTCAGGCATGGATGACGGGACGCGCTGGGATCGCCGCGCTCGTTCAAGCAGCGGCTACGCGGTCCGTCACCCGGTCGGCTTCTAGCGGCTTCCCGCGGGTTATCATGGCGCCGTGACCGATCAGCCCGCCGTTCTCTGGCAGCCGTCGGCCGAGCAAATTGCCGAGACCAATCTCGCCACTTACGTTCAGTGGCTGGGGCGCGAGCGAGGGCTCGAATTCGACGCATCGGACTACTCGGCGCTGCAACGTTGGTCCGCAGCTGAGATTGAGCCATTCTGGAGGTCGATCTGGGATTACTTCGACGTCCAGGCTGACGGTGATCCAACCACCGTGCTCGTCGACCGTCAGATGCCTGGGTCGGCTTGGTTCCCGGACACGTCGCTGAATTTCGCTGAGCACGTCTTCCGTGGCAAGGCAGACGACGCGCTGGCGCTGATCGAACGAAGCGAGCTGCGTGATCTCCGCGAGATCACTTGGGCCGAGCTGCACGAGCAGACGGCGGCGATCGCGGCCGGCATGGTGCGGCTCGGCATCGGGCGCGGTGATCGCGTCGCTGCCTATCTGCCCAACGGCAGTGAAGCGATTGCAGCGTTCCTCGCAGCAGCCAGTGTCGGCGCGATCTGGTCAAGCTGCTCGCCCGACTTTGGAGCGGACAGCGTCATCGACCGCTTCCCGCAGATCGAACCGAAGCTGCTGCTCGCGGTCGACGGCTACTCCTATAACGGGCGACAGTTCAACCGCCTGACCGAGGTAGCCAGCATCGAAGCGGCGCTGCCAACCGTTGAAAGAACAGTTGTGCTCGGTTACCTCACCGACGACCCCAAGCTAAGCGCGCTGCGCGCCGGTGTGGCGTGGAACGCGGCTTTCACACCAACGCAGACCCCACCGGCGTTTGCGCGAGTCCCGTTCAGTGCGCCACTTTGGATTCTTTACTCTTCAGGAACGACCGGAATGCCAAAGCCGATCGTTCACGGCCACGGCGGCATCCTGCTCGAGCACCTAAAGAAGATGTGGCTACATCTCGACGCCCGCGAAGGCGACCGCGTCTTCTGGTTTACAACGACCGGCTGGATGATGTGGAACTTCCTCGCAGGCGTCTTGCTGACCGATGCGGCGATCGTGCTCTATGACGGCAGCCCTACCTGGCCCCAGCCGGACACGCTCTGGCAACTAGCGCAGGACGCCGAGGTGACCTGCTTCGGCGCCGGCGCGGCCTATCTGGTGGGCTGCATGCGCTCGGGCGTTGTGCCAAGAACAGCGCAGCGCCCGCTCCAAACGCTGCGCAGCATCGGCTCGACCGGTTCGCCGCTGCCACCGGAGGCGTTCCGCTGGGTTAGCGAGCAGTTTGGCGAGCGGCTGTGGCTCTTCTCAACCAGCGGTGGCACCGACGTCTGCACGGCGTTTGTTGGCGGCTGCCCCGTGCTTCCCGTCTACGAAGGTGAACTCCAATCTGCTTCGCTGGGCGTAAGCCTTGAAGCCTTCGACGAAGACGGTGATTCGCTGGTCGGCGAAGTGGGGGAGCTGGTCATCACCGAGCCGTTGCCGTCGATGCCGATCGGCTTCTGGGGCGATGATGACGGTTCACGGCTGCGCGAGAGTTACTTCGAGATGTACCCCGGCTTTTGGCGGCACGGTGACTGGATTGAGATAACCGAGCGCGGCACGGCAGTCATATACGGCCGCTCTGATTCGACGATCAACCGCGGTGGCGTAAGAATTGGAAGCTCAGAAATCTACCGCTCGGTTCTCCGGGAGGTTGAGGTGGCCGACGCCCTCGTTGTTGACCTGCCAACCGACGACGCTGGAGCCGAGAGCACAATTCTGCTCTTCGTCGTGCTCAGTGAAGGCTGCCAGCTAGATGACGCAATGATCGAGCGAATTCAGGTCGATCTGCGCAAGAACTGTTCCCCGCGGCACGTTCCCGACGAGGTGATCGAAGTTCCCGCCGTGCCGCGGACGATCTCGGGGAAGCTGCTTGAGGTTCCGGTCAAGCGGATTCTGCTCGGCGCAAACCCGGAACAGGCCGCCAGCAGAGGCTCACTCACCGACCCCTCCGCGCTCGACTGGTTCATTGAGTTCGCCGGCAGTCGCAGCGACGGCTAGTTCTCTTCGCTGCGGTCCTGCACACCAGCGCTGGCTTCGCGTTCGTCGGCGCTCTCAATCACGCCGAGCAGTTCGCCAACGCGGCAGACCAGTAGCCGCTCCTCCTCAACCTCAACCCAAACTCCAGCGGAGGCAGGAAAGACGACGTGATCGCCTGGCGCGACAGGCATCTGAACACCGGCCGACTGCCACCAGTCGACGCCGAGCCCGATAGAGAGAACGATGCCGTGCTGCGGTGGTGGTTCGTTCTCGCCGGGCGCGACGAGCAGCCCGGAGCGGCGGAATCGTTCTGGCTCGAGCTCCTTGATCACGACGCGGTCGAAGAGCGGCCTGAGCTGCTGGCGCATCATTGCATTGTAGGTCAGTCGGGGCAGCTCACCTGCTGCGCGTATATTCCGTGGTCCGCATGGAAATTTCACGGATAGAGCGAGCCGATGGCTTCATAACCGACGACGGCTCGACGATTCATGAGCTGGCCGGTCGCGTCAGCTTGCCTACCGTGAATCAAAGCCTCGCGCAAGCGACGCTCGAGGTCGGCGGCGAAACGACCGAGCATTACCACATTGAGGCTGAGGAGATCTACTACCTGACCGCCGGCTCCGGGCGACTGCGCGTTGGCGAAGAGGAAGCCGACGTCTGCGCAGGCGACTGCGTCGTGATTGCGCCGGGCGCGGCGCACAAGCTCTGGAACACAGGTGACGAGGTGCTGACGCTGCTCTGCTGCTGCTCGCCGCCATACCGCCACGAGGATACGGTCTTGCTTGACGACTAGCGCCGGGGCCAGATCACACGTAACTCCACCCAGTCTGCTTGCAACCGACGCCGCCATCCCAAGCGGTCGTATAACGTTGCTAACCATGACGGGTCGATTGAGGGCACTTTTGGCTGCCTGTTGCCTGAGCATCGTGGGACTGCTCGGCGCTGGCACTTCCGCGAACGCCAGCGATGCGCCGCGGACTCTGCGCGTAATGAGCTTCAACGTTTGGTACGGCGGCGACCAGATCGCCTTTGGGCAGGTCGCCGAGGCGATCAAGGAGGCTAGGGCCGACATCGTCGGAATCCAAGAGCCGGATGGCAACCTTCGCCGGATCGCTGACGCGGTTGGCTTTGCCTACGTCGACGAGCGTCGCTACATCATTTCGCGCTACCCGCTTTTTGACTCAGGAATCGGCGTTAAGCAAGGTAAAGCTCGAGTGCCGTACTCGATCAACGGGCAGGATGCGGCCGACCTCAATGCCTGGGCTCTGATCGGGGCGGGGGAGGTCGTCGCCGTCGCCAATACTCACCTCACGAGCGATCCTTACGGCCCCGAAGCGGTTCGTGACGGCGATAGCGTTGAGAAGGTCTTAGCCCTGGAGAACGAGGTCCGGGTGCCCGAAGTGCGACCTCTGACTACCGCGCTGGCGAAGATCGCCAAAGCCAACGTTCCGGTCTTTCTTACTGGCGATTTCAACTCGCCTTCCTATCTCGATTGGACAGAGACTGCCGTTGGGACACGCCCGGAGATTAAGTACCCAGTCCAGTGGCCGGTTTCTAAATCGGTCGTCGACGCAGGTTTGCGCGACTCGTTCCGGGCTATCCACGCCGACCCCGTTGCCGTCCCTGGCTTGACGTGGACGGCCGGGCGCCCATACCCGTACATCCCGCCAAACGAGTTCAGCGATCGGATTGATTACGTCTACGCGGGTGGCGCGTCGACGCCAACCGCTAGCGAAATCGTCGGCGAGCAGGGCAATCCGGCTGTCGCGATTGGATTAAATCCTTATCCGAGCGACCACCGGGCGGTTGTTTCTGAGTTCAGCGTGCAGCCAGCCGCGGCTCCAGCGCTGATAACGACCGACCGGCCGTCGGTAGTTGCCGGGCGGCCGGTGGTTGTCCGTTTCGTCGTCCCCAACCAAGGTAAGTGGGCGGTCGCTTTAGTGCCGCGCGGAGCAAACGTGAATCGTGCGATCAGCTCGTACGGCACCAGTGCAGGGCCACAAGATCAGGCCGACCGGACATCAATCAAACTGAGCACACGGGCAATGAAGCCAGCTGAGTACGACGCGATTCTGGTGAGCGCTAAGGGCCGCACGCTCGCCAGGCACCGCTTCACAGTCGTTGCCGCCGGTGCGCGGCCGACGGTCAGCGTCGCTAAGCGTTCCGTCAAACCAGGAGCATCAATCCGCGTTAGCTGGCGCGGTGCGCCAGGCTGGCGCAACGATTGGGTAAGCGTCAGCAACGCCGGCGACCCCGACGCTGTCAACTACATCGGTTACGTCTATACCGGTGCCCGCATCAATGGTTCGGAGACGATCACGGTCGATGATCTCGGCAAACTTAAGAAGGGGCGCTACGTCGTGCGCCTGCTACGCGACGATCATTACGACGTCCTGGCGCAGACCAGCTTCACGGTTCGTTAGGCCGGCTCGGTTGAACAAATGGTAGATCGAAGCTGAGCCCCGCTGAGTCAGGGTTACATAATCTACATTATCGAGCGTTTAAGCTCGCAAAGGCCATAAATCAGGGGATCCGGTGTCGATCTCCCCTGTTTGCGGGACGTTGCCGGGTTTATGCGAGTGGGCCGCTGGCGAAGAGCGAGCTGCGCTCGACTGTGCGGCCGCCGACCGGCAGGCTGTAGAGATCGCCGTCGCTGGCGATCCAGAGCGGTCCGGTGAAGCGTTCCTTGGCATCGCCAAGATAGGGACCTTCGAGCGCCTTGATCGGCAGCGGCGGGATCACGTGAGTCATTGCCAGCGCTCCTACGCCGGCCTCGCGGGCAGCGTCGGCGGCCTGGGCAGGCGTTGCGTGGTAGTCGACGACGTCGAAGAGGATCTGTGCGCGGTTAGCGAACCCTGCCTCGCGGCTTGCCTCTTCCACCAGCTTGAGCAGGTCGGCGGAGAGCGCGTCGTGGACGAGCAGATCGGCGCCTTGCGCGGCGTCGACGAGGCTTTTCGTATAAACGGTGTCGCCGCTGACGACGATGCTGCGGCCCTTATAGTCGAAGCGGTAACCGACGGCAGGCGTGGCGGGAGAGTGGTCAACCTCAAAGGCCGTAATCACTAGTCCCCCATCCTCCAGTACGACCTTCGAACTGTTGCCTGGCTCAAACTCAAACGGCTCGGCGGCCATCCCCGCAGTTGCAGCAGGCGCGATTGACTCGCCGTGATGGGCAGTGCGGTAAGAGTTGTCGAGCGCGTAGGCCTCGTTGTAGCCGTTGACCACGCGGTCGACCCCGACCGGCCCGAGCACGCGCAGTTTTGTCTTCGCGGCGTTTGCCACCCAGCGCTGCAGCGTGACGCTGCCGAGCCCGCCGATGTGGTCGGAATGGAAGTGCGTCAGTAGCACGGCCTCGATCTGATCTGGCCGCAGCTGCATCCGGTTGAAGGTTTCCGAGGCCTGCTCGCCGGCGTCAACGATGTAGATCTTCTGGCCCACGATCACAGCCGTACAGGGGTTCCCTCGCTGCTCGTCAGGGATCGGCGAGCCAGAGCCGCAGATCGCAATGTGGAGGCCGTCCGGCAGCCCCGCAACGGGGTCGGCGGAGATTCGCTTCGGCAGCGCCTTCTTGGTGACAGCTACTGCAATCTGGCCGCGCAGGAGCCAGCCTGCGACGGCGCCCGGCAGCAGAAGTGCAAGGGCCTTTCTCATCTCTACTGGGACGGTAGAGCAATCTGCGCCCCGCGCGAGGGCAGGCCGCTCGCGCGCGCTTCAAGTGCTTGAAATAACGCTTGACATGTCGCAATTTGCGCGATTATCGTCGCTTGATGCGCGGCCTCGGCTTGATTCTGGCTCTCAGCGTCGGCTCACTGGTCGGGTTACAGGCGGCGCCGGCGCTAGCCGGCAGCTACACCGTCAAGGCCTGCGCTGATGACGCCCGCGGCGCCAATTTCAGTTGGGGGTCGGCCTCCTCGCACGCCGATCTCCCGTCCTACAACGCCGGCTGTAGCGGCGGCGCCCGCGATGGTTTGATCGCGCGCGCCGCCGCCAAGCGAGGCGGCGGCTTGGTGCCCGCATTTGGCGCGGCTTCATGGAATTTCGACGCCCCGCCGGGAACGACAATTGACCGCGCCGACCTTTCGCTTTGGCTCTATCGCTACGGAGGAGGAGCAAGCGACCGTTGGGGCGTTGGCGTCGGTGACGAGGGCGGTGCCTACCTTCTGGGTGGTATCGGTCAATCCGCGTTTTCGAACGGCTCGCGCGGCAGCTATTTTGCGCTATCGGTCGCTAATCGGACCGGTCTTCGCCTCGGCGTTGTCTGCGCCAACGGCGGCGGCTGCTCGGTCGCGGCTACAAACGTTGCCGCCGCCGGCTTTTCACGCGCCAGCGCCGAGCTGTTCGGCGCACGAGTTCGGATCTCAGACCCGACAACGGCGGCAATTTCCGAGCAGGCGGGCTCGCTTTGGACTTCGTCGGCTTGGCTTTCGGGCAGCCAATCGCTCTCGTTTTCCGCTTCCGACAACGTCGGCATTGGTTCGCTTGGGGCAAATGTTGGCGGCGACCGACGAAGCGTTGACTCCGACTGCGATTACGCCCGCCCCACTCCCTGTCCGGCAACGCGCGCTTTCTCAGCCAGCTTCGACACTGCGCGCCTAGCCGATGGCCCGCACAGCGTGATCATCGAAGCCACCGACAGCGGCGGCAACGAGAGCAGTCAGTCGCGCCAGGTTCTCGTCGACAACACCGCCCCTGCTGCGCCGGGAGCACCGCAGCTCAGTGGCGCGTCGCCCGCGAGCTGGCGCAAGATCAATGATTTCACGCTCAGCTACTCGAACCCCGCTAGAGCCGCGGGCGCACCGCTCAGTTCGCACGACGTCGAGATCTGCCCGCTCGCCGCCGATGGAACGCCTCAGCCAAACGACTGCAGCCGCGAAGGCCGGCCCGGTGCGCCAGCGATCGACACAATCAGCGTTCCCATGGTCGGTCGGTACAAGATGCGCGTGCGCGTAAACGACGAGCTTTTCAAGGGCGCGTGGGGCCCTTGGTCGCCAGAGCTGCTGTTTGACAACAGCGCCGCTGGAACCCCCGTCGTCGGCTACCCGGACCGCTGGGTTAATCGCTCAACCGTCGCCACGCCGCTGCGCATCGAACCGCCCGCACAGCCCTCTCCGCCTCCATCCGGTTACGCCTTCTACCGCGTCAGCGTCGATGGTGGCCCGCCGACGACGGTCGCCGCGGCCGCTAAGAGCAGGGTCGGAGCGTTCGATCTCGCCGCCCTCGGCGACGGCCGCCACCAGCTCGAGGTTGCTGCAGAGACCGGCGCCGGGATCGTCACTGAGCCGCTACTGATGAGCACCGGCGTGGTTGCGAAAGATGTTGTTGCGCCCAATCTGAACGTCGGCGGCGCACCCGCCCACGATGCGTTTGTCACGACACCGGTGACGTTCACGCTGCGCGCCAGCGACGCCACGTCGGGAATGGCGGCGGCGGTCGTGCCCGCGCCCGTTCGCTCCGGCGGTTACGTCGCGCTCCAGCTCGACCATGGCGCCGAGCAGCTCGTCGGTGGGGCTTTCGCGCAGCTAAGTCCGGGTGAGGGTCAACATCTGGTCCAAACCTATGCCGCAGATGTGGCGGGAAACCAGAGTGCGCCGAAATCATTCAACTACACGCAGGACACCAAGCTGCCCAGCGGCGGGCTGCGGCCAATCAATCCGGATCATCCGGCGCTGCTCGAAGTCTTCATCGATGAGCGTTGTCTCGGGCGTGCTTCGATCGAGATCGCCACCGCGCCAGGAGCTTGGCGGCCGCTGGCCACAAGCGAGGACACTCAGCGCGCCCGCGCGCTGGTACCCGCCGACGTCTGGGAGTCGCGCACCTCTTACAGCGCACGTGCGTTGGTTAGCGACTGCGCCGGCAACAGCGCAATCTTGACCGACTGGTACGGCGGCGCTCAGAGCGGAACGCCGATCGGAACGATCACCCCTCCTCCCCGCGCGGTGATCAAAGCCAAAGCCGAGATCGGTCCGGCCGCGAGCAGCAAGAGCGCATCGACGGCTGCGCGGCGCCGGGTCACGGCATTCGTCGTCGACAGATCGGGCGATCCGCTCGACGGACTCTCGGTTCGGATTGAAACTCAGCCGTGGATGACTCCATCGACCTGGGAACCTGCCGGCAGCGTGCGCACCGATGCAAAGGGTCGTATTAGTAAGACGGTGAGGGTCGACAGCTCGCTGAGGGTGCGCGTAGTTGTGCCGGGCAACGAGCTTCGAAGCGAAGCGATCTCAAACGTCGTCTACGCCACGCGGCTGGCGTCGACGACGATCATCGCGACGCCGCGCACGCTTCGCGCCGGCAGGCGGACGACGATCAAAGGCCGTCTCCGCGGCGGTCACATACCTCGAGCCGGCCTCCAGCTGGCGCTATACGGCCGCGGCCCGCGCTCGCGCGGCTGGGTGCCGGTTCGCACCGACATCCCCGTCAGCATTGGCGGCTATTGGAGCGCTCCGTATCGCTTCCTGCGCTCCTCGCGCGGCAGCTTCCTCTTCCGTGTGCGCACCTCCAACCGCCCTGACTACCCGTTCCGCGGCGCCAGCAGTGCTGTCGCGCGAGTTCGCGTCCGTTGACCGCAGCGCTTTTCTGCTTTTTCGCACGGAGCGGCGATCGCTGGTAGCTTTCTCGCCAACATAAACGACAGCTGGTTTTTGGGAGATTCTTCATGAGAACGATTACGACACGGCCATCAGTAGCGCTTGCAGGCATCATTGCCGCCGCGCTTGCAATCTCGGCCTGCGGGAGCGACGACTCGAGCAGCTCGACGAGTACATCGACGTCGAGCGGCATCACCGCCACCAAGGATGCAACGATCGCGGCCACCGTACCCGCGAAATTCAGCTCGGCGGGCACGATTTCAGTCGCTACCGACGCAAGCTACGCGCCGATGGAGTTCGTCAAGGACGGCACCAAGGACATTGTCGGAGCCGACGTTGACTTAGCGACCGCGCTCGGCCAGGTATTAGGCCTTAAAGCCGAAGTTCAGAACGCAACCTTCGATGCAATCATTCCGGGTCTCGCCTCCGGCAAGTACGACATCGGAATGTCATCTTTCACCGACACAAAAGAGCGTGAGGCGACGGTCGATTTCGTCACCTACTTCGAAGCTGGAACCTCGTTCTTCGGCAAGAAGGGCGGCCCTGCCCCTGACGGACTCGCCGACCTTTGCGGCTTGACGGTCGCGGTGCAGAAGGGTACGACCCAAGCCGACGACGCTACCGACCAAGCGAAGAAGTGCCCCGCCGACAAGAAGCTGACGCTGAGCGTCTTCCCTGACCAAAATGGTGCCAACAGCGCGGTCGTCAGCGGTCGCGCGCAGATCAGCATGGCCGATTCGCCAGTTGCTGCCTACCAAGTAACGGAAAGCGATGGGCAGCTGGAGTTGGTCGGTACTCCATATGGAACGGCGCCTTACGGGATTGCGGTTCCGAAGAACAGCGGCCTTGCCGAGCCGCTCTTGGCAGCTATGAAGAAGCTGATTGCCGGAGGCCAGTACGCAGCGATCCTGAAGAAGTGGGGCCTCGAAACGGGCGCGATCACCGACCCGGTGATCAATGGGGCGATTGACTGAGCCCAGTCAAGATGGCTGACGCGGATCAGCCGCCCCAGCCGGCGGCCGATTCTGTCGTGCCAGAGGAGATCAAAGCTGTCCCGGTCAGAAGACCGGGACGGTTGATCGCTGGCGTACTGATCGTCATCATCACTGCGGCGCTCGTTCGCTCCGCTGCGACCAATCCGCGTTTCGGTTGGGATACCGTAGGTGAGTACCTCTTCTCAACGGTAGTCCTCGAAGGGCTTCTGAAGACGATTGAGTTGACAATCATTGCGATGGTTGTTGGCATTCTGATCGGCGTGGTCCTAGCCGTGATGCGGCTTTCGCCCAATCCGATCGTCGTCGCGGCGAGCGGCTTCTACATCTGGCTCTTCCGCGGTACCCCGGTGCTCGTACAGCTTCTCTTTTGGAACTTTATCGCAGCGCTCTACCCGGTTGTCGCCCTGGGAATTCCCTTTGGACCTGCCTTGATTGAGTTCAACGCCAACAATTTGATCACGCCCTTTGTCGCTGCGCTGCTCGGTCTTGGCCTCAACGAGGGCGCATACATGTCGGAAATCGTCCGCGCCGGCTTGCTGTCGGTTGACGAGGGTCAAGAGGAGGCCGCCAAGGCGCTCGGCATGCGCCGGATGCAGACAATGCGACGGATTATTCTGCCCCAAGCGATGCGCGTGATCATTCCGCCAACCGGAAACGAAACGATAGGCATGCTGAAGACGACCTCGCTGGTGAGTGTGCTCGCCTACACCGAATTGCTCTACGCCGTACAACTTATTTATGCCGCCAACTACAAGCAGATTCCGCTGCTGATCGTCGCCAGCATCTGGTATCTCGTGCTGACGACGATCCTCTCGATTGGTCAGTACTTCATTGAGCGCCACTATGGCCGCGGCACCGCGCGGGCGATTCCACCGACGCTGCTGATGCGGATCTGGCAAAGCTTCAGCACTTGGCGCCACACCGAGGCGCCGCTGCCTGAGCAAAGGCACGGGCTATGAGCGAACCGATGGTCAAAGCTGAAGCGGTGCACAAACGTTTCGGCCGCAACGAGGTGCTAAAAGGGATCACCCTCGAAGTGGAC
>SYIT01000119.1 GCA_005798685.1 Actinomycetota bacterium
GCCGAGGTCCGCCAGCGTCTGGCTGGCGAGCGGGCCGGCCAGCACGCGGCTGAAGTCAGCAACGCGGATTCCTGCAAGGGCTCCAGCTGGCATTGCCCATAAGGCTACCCTGCCCGGCGATGCAAACACTTGTCATCTCCGACACCCACATCGGCTCACGCCGCCCAGTCGACATCCTCCGCAGACCGGAGCCGCTCGAGGCGCTCTGCGGCGCGCTCGCGGATATCGACCGGCTCGTGCTGCTCGGAGACCTGCTCGAGCTGCGCCATGGACCTCTCTACAACGCGCTCGGCGTGGCACGGCCGATCATCGAAGCGATTGGCGCCGCGCTGCCGAAGGGCTCAGAGGTTGTGCTGGTGGGGGGGAATCACGATTCTGCGCTCGTATCGCCCTGGCTTTATCGCCGCGGCGCTGTCGAGCAACCTGCGCCGCTTGGCGTCGAGACGCGGACGACGGCCGATGCGTCACCGGCGACCGAGGCGATCGCCGGCTGGCTCGGCAAGCGCGTCGACTGCACGGTTGCCTATCCAGGGCTGTGGCTGCGCGACGATGTTTGGGCAACACACGGTCACTATCTCGACCGGCTGATCACGATCCCAACCTTCGAACGGATTGTTGCTGGCGCGATGGCGCGGATCGTCGGCAATCTGCCGGAGCAGCCAGGCAGCGCCGCCGCAGAGGATTTTGAGGCCGCGCTCTCTCCCGTCTACGCCTGGCTTGACCAGATCGCCAATGGTCGCGCCGCCGGTGGCCGCTGGGCGACCGGGGCGGCATCCGCAAAGGCCTGGAGCATGCTCTCCGGCGACGGCCGTGCACCGCTGCGCGGCAAAGCGCTGGCGGCTCTGCTTCCGCTTGGAATTGCGGGAATCAACCTCGCTGGCCTTGGCCCGGTCAGTTCGAAGATCTCAAGCGACGAGCTGCGCCACTCGGGGCTTGAGGCAATGGCCGGTGTCGTCGGCCTACTCGGCGTTGAGGCTGACTACGTGATCTTCGGCCACACCCACTGCGCCGGGCCGCTGCCGTGGATGGACCCGGCCGAGTGGCTGCTGCCAAGTGGCGCTCAGATGATCAACAGCGGCTGCTGGACCGACGAGCCGCGGATAAACAGCACTGAGTTGGCCAGCCCCTATAGACCGGGGCGTGGAGTCTTGGTCACCGATTTCGGGCCGCCGCAGCAGCTCGTGATCGCCGACGATCTCGGCCAGAGGCCGCAGAGCGGCTTCTAAGTAGCTGCGGTGGCAAGCCCAGCGCTAAAGCAGGTTGCGTGGACCGTTAGCGAGGGGTCGGCGCTCAGCTCAAGCACGGCGTCGCAGTGCCGGCCGTGATCGATCAGCTGGTGGGCGCCTGCAGCATCGATTTCGCGCGGCTCACCGTTGACGCTTAGAACGCCGTTGCCTTCTGTCACTACCCAGACCTGACCGGCGCCGTAGGGGCCGCAGTAGGCACCGGGCTGATCGGCCGTCGGGACGATCAGCTCGGCGTCCATGCTGTCAGCGGCGTCGAACAGCGCGGTCGGCGGCTCGTCGATCCCGAGCAGCTCTTGGATCGCCGCCTCAGTCTCCTCGTAACCGCCCTCTCCGTAGTGGACTTCGGTGAGCATTAGATCTGGGCCGAAGAGGTATCGGGCAGGCCAACCGGGGTTGTCGAAGGCGCGCCAGTATTCGAAATTAGGGTCAAGCAGCACGGCCTGTTCAATCCCGAGCCGCTGGACTGCGGCTTCAATCAGTGCGTGCTGGTGCGAAGGCGGGAAGCCGGGGGCGTGGACCGAGACGATTCGCAATCCGGCAGGCTCGTAGCGCCGCTGCCACGCTTGGATGTAGCGCAGCGCGCGCAGCGAGCTAGGGCGGCAGAAGTCCCAAAAATCGATCAGCACAGGCCGCGGGCTCTGCTGCTCAAGTTTCAAGGTCGCAACGTTTATCCAGCCGGCGTGCTTGGGAAAGGAGGGTGCAACGATCGTGTCTGTCGGCGGGCGCATATGCTCGGCCGCGGACGCTAGCATCGCGAATAGTCGTGCGCCTACCTATTCATAACCGATGCTGATCGGCAACCCGCCGGTTGAGCTGCCAGCGCCACCACTTGCGAGCGGGCCGCTGCTGCTGCGTGAATGGGCAGAGAGCGACGTTGGCAGCCTCGTTGATGCCTGCTCCGACCCGCTGACCGCGCGCTACACCTCGGTGCCGATTCCTTACACGCCGGAGGACGCGCGCCGCTTCATCAGCTTCGGCCGTTCGCCGACGGCGTTGCCGCTGGCGGTTGTCAGCGCCGACGACGATTCGCAGCTGCTCGGGGCCGTTGGCCTGCACGCCGTCTCCTTGACGCGCCGCCGCACTGAAATTGGCTACTGGACGGCGCCCTGGGCGCGCAGTCAAGGGGTTGCGCAGGCGGCGCTTGAGCTGCTCTCCGGGTGGGCGCTCGGGCCGCTCGGGCTCGAACGGCTCGACCTTTACGTTGAGCCGGAGAACGAGAGTTCGCAGCGCGTTGCGCAGCGCGCCGGCTACAAGCGCGGAGCCCTTGTTCGCTCGGGAATCGCGCTGCGCGGGCGCCGTTATGACGTGCTGCGCTTCACGCGCCTGCGCTAGCTCGGCCCGGCCAGCAATCGAACCGGCGCAACTTATGCCCGATAACTGGTATCTATAGGTAGACCAATCAGCAGAAAGCAGGAGGAGAAATGAAGAGATCACTACTTATCGCCGCTGTTACCGCGCTTGCGGTAACCGTGCCAGCCGCCTCGGCATTTGCCACGCCGGCTGAGTTCCAGCGCTTTTCTGCTGGCGTAGTTGGCAAGGCTGGCACAGACAAGAAGCCTAGGGCTGTGCAGCTCAACATTCACCCGTTCCACGATTACGGCATCAAGGGTGGCCCAACCAACGCCGGTGGCCTCAACAGCGGCGCGACGATGGAGGCTCCTTTCTCCACCGTCTTCGCCAACGTATACACAGACAAGGCGATCAAGTACAACCTTGGTTCGTTCCCTACCTGCAAGCTGCAGACGGTGCTTGACAGCCCGGACTTGTGTGCGAAGGCTTCACGCGTCGACATTCCGTCGTCAGCGACCGGCCTTGTTCGCACCAAGGGCGCCCTGCCAGGGATCTACACGCTCGCTACGACGCTCGAGATCAAGACCTTCATTCTGACGAAGGACACACTTGCTCTGCGTGTCGTGACTCCGCTTGTAACTGCGGTCATCGTAGGCAAGATCGGCAAGGCGACTGGGGCGGCGGCCAAGAAGTACGGCTCGCGGATCCGCTTCACGATCCCGGACGGTCTGATCGCTCCAACCGAGGGGCTTGTGTCGCAGCTGGTTGATTTCAACTCCGGAATCAAGGCGACTTCGTCCAAGGGTAAGCCGCTGGTCTCCCTTGGCGCCTGCCCGAAGAGCAAGAAGCTCAACTTCGGCTACAACGGCGAGTTCACGATCAACACGACCAGGAATGCAGATCAGAAAAGCTGGAAGATCATGCAGATTGGAACGCGGATCGACAAGACAGTCGCTTGCAAGTAGTGCGCTAGCGCCCTAGGGCGCACGCAACCACTTGCTGCAGTTACGGGGCGGGCTATGTGGCCCGCCCCGTTTCGTTGGTGGGCAGCGGCATCGCCGACGTGGCCCGGACCTTCGCACCGGAGGGGCAACACGTGGTATTGATACTGCTGGGTCTGCAAGCAAAACGAACGTGGAGGAGAGAGATGCGAAAGTCATTACTTATCGCCGCAGTTACCGCCCTTGCGGTGACCGTGCCAGCCGCCTCGGCATTTGCCATGCCGGCTGAGTTCCAGCGCTTTTCTGCTGGCGTAGTTGGCAAGGCTGGCACAGACAAGAAGCCTAGGGCTGTGCAGCTCAACATTCACCCGTTCCACGATTACGGCATCAAGGGTGGCCCAACCAACAAAGGCGGCCTCAACAGCGGCGCGACGATGGAGGCTCCTTTCTCCACCGTCTTCGCCAACGTCTTCCTTGACAAGGCGCTGATCTTCAATATCAACAGCTTCCCGGCCTGCGATCTGCAGACGGTGATTGACGCCCCGGACACATGCAACCCCGATTCGCGCGTCGACATTCCGTCGTCAGCGAGCGGACTCGTTCGCGTTAAGGGTGCGCTGCCAGGGATCTACACGCTCTTCACCGAGCTTGAGATCAAGACCTTCATCATGAAGGCTCGCACCCCAGGTGGGCCGAGGGTCAAAGACACGCTCGCGCTGCGCGTGAAGACTCCGCTGGTAACAGCCGTGATCGAAGGAAAGCTGATGAACGCGACCGGATCAGCGAAGAAGCTCTACGGCAAAGTGATGCGATTCACGATCCCGGACGGGCTGATCGCTCCAACCGAGGGGCTTGTGTCGCAGCTGGTTGACTTCAACTCTGGAATCAAGGCCGACTACTACAAAGGCAAGCCAGGGATCGGGCTTGGCGCCTGCCCGAAGAGCAAGAAGCTCAACTTCGGCTACAACGGCGAGTTCACGATCAACACGACCAGGAATGCAGATCAGAAAAGCTGGAAGATCATGCAGATTGGTAAGCGGATCGACAAGAAGGTTCCCTGCAAGTAAACCAGCCCTGCCGGGCTCGCTCGGCGAAGCAGCGATGGCGGTGACGGGGCGGGCCAGATGGCCCGCCCCGTATCGTCGAGGGGGCGCTGGCGCGCGTCCTCAAACTCAGCTTGCTCGCCGCGCTCGTGATCGGCCATGTAGCCGCGCTTTCGCTCGCTCATGACCGAGCGCTCCACAGGTGGACCGACCCGCGCTTGGCGATCCGCTCGCAGTACTGGATGCTGCTGGTTAGGATCACTTTTACACGATGAGTTTTTGGTTCCTCTCAGCGGGCGCGTCATGAGTTTTCCCGTCGCCCACCTGGCCCACTGGTACCACGCTCTGCTTTACCTCTTACCGATCCTGCTGATCGGCGCCGGGCTCTGCTGGAGCCGCCGGCGCGAGCGCCGGCGCGAGCGTGAAGCCGGGCAAGGTCCGCAGCCGCCGTTGTAGCGCTACTGCGCTGCAGTTTCGACAGCAACCTCGCGCTGAAGCAGCCGCACGTCGTGGGCGACCCCCTCAGGAGTCAATTTGCTCAGCGGGAAGCCGATCCGCTGGCGGCCGCTGGCGTCAAGCAGCACGACGGTTGCGGTGTGTTCCCGGCCGTCCTTCTGCCGCTCAATTCCAAACTCTTGCCAGACCGGCTGGAGCGACTGGTCGCTACCGAGCAGGAAGCTCATCCTGCCGCCGAGCTGTTGATCGGCGAGGAAGCGCTGAGCGCTCCGGGGCGTGTCGCCCGCGGGGTCAACGCTGACTGCGACTACCGGCACGTCGCGGCCAAGCCGGTCGAGCGCACCGCGGATCTGCTGCGCAATCGTCGGGCACTCGTTCTGGCAGGTCGCATACAGGAAGGCGACGATCACCGGCTGACCGCGCAGCCCGGCGGCCGTGATCAGCTTGCCGTCCTGGTCGCGCAGCGCAAAGCGGGCTGGGGGAGACTCGGGCCTTATCGCGCCGGCAAAGCGAGTCGCCGGTAGCTGCGAGCTGCCAGCGTTCGGGTCGCTTAGCAGCAGGAAGGAGAGGATCGCGAGCAGCACGAGCGTGGCGCCGGCCATCATTGTCAGCCGTAGGCGAGGGTTCATCAACCCTCAATGATACGCGGCAGCCGCCGTTGCAGGCCCCGCACCCTCAGCCGCTGCGGCGCTATCCTTTCTGAAGTGAAGTCGACACCAACAGCCCGGGCGGTGAAGCAGTGAGCCAGTCAGGTAGTGAACTTCTGCGCCAAGTCAAGGAGCAGATCAAAGAGGTTGACCCATCTGAAGTGGTCCAACTACTCGGAGAAGGCGTTGTCGTAATCGACACCCGCGAAACTGAGGAGCTGACGGCAGGGACACTGCCCGGCGCGGTCCACATTCCGCGCAGCTTTCTCGAGATGCGGATTGAAGGCGTAGTACCGGATCGCTCACAGCGAGTCATCCTTTACTGCGCATCGGGTGCGCGCTCCGCTTTTGGCGCGCACACGCTGATGGCCGAGATGGGCTACGACGAGGTTCAGTCGATGGCCGGCGGATTCGTGCTCTGGAAGGACCGTGGCTACGAGGTTGAGGTTCCACGCAGCTTCAGCGCAGAGCAGCGCGAGCGTTACAGCCGCCACCTGTTGGTTCCCGAGGTTGGCGCTGAAGGGCAGCAGAAGCTGCTTGACGCGCGCGTCTTGCTACTAGGCGCCGGCGGGCTTGGTTCGCCGACCGCGCTCTACCTAGCTGCCGCGGGCGTCGGCACGCTCGGAATCGTCGATGACGACGTCGTTGACCTTTCAAACCTGCAGCGCCAAGTAATTCACACGACCGATCGGATCGGCACGCCGAAGGTCGATTCGGCTGCCGCGACGATCAAGGCGCTGAACCCTGACGTTAACGTCGTTGGCTACCCAGCACGGCTTGACGCCTCCAACATCATCGACATCATCGAGGGCTGGGACATCATTGTTGATGGCGTCGACAATTTCCCGACCCGCTATCTGCTCAATGACGCCAGCGTCCGGCTCGGCATTCCCGTTGTCTCAGCGGCGATTCTCGGCTTCGAAGGGCAGCTAAGCGTCTTCGCTCCCGGCCGCGGCCCCTGCTATCGCTGCCTCTTCCGCCAGCCACCACCGGCCGACATGGCACCGTCCTGCGGCGCCAACGGCGTGATCGGCGTGCTGCCCGGAACGATGGGGCTGCTGCAGGCGACCGAAGTGATCAAGCTGATCGTCGGCGCCGGCGATCCGCTCATCGGCCGGCTGCTGATGTACGACGCGCTCGCCGCCAGCTTCACCGAGCTGAAGGTCCGTCAAGACCCGGAATGCCCAATCTGCTCACGCGACCCCGAAGATATTGGCGACGATGAGCTCGGCGTCTTCCCCGACTACGAAGCGTTCTGCGCAGCCTCTGGGTAGGCTGCCAGCCAATGGCGACAATTCGAATCCCTCCAGTGCTGCGGCCTTCGGTCGGTGGCGAGCGTGAAGTTGAGGCCGACGGGGAAACCGTCGGCGACGTTCTCGCGAACCTCGTCGAGGCGCACCCGGGAACGCGCGAGCAGCTCTTCGGCGAAGACGGCGATTTAAACCATTTCGTCAATGTCTACCTGAATGACGAAGACGTGCGCGTCCTTGACGGGCTGTCAACGGCCGTTACGGCGGCCGATGCGCTGGTGATTCTGCCAGCGATGGCAGGCGGCGCGCTCCTCGCGCTTCGCAGTTAATTTCCCGCTATCCTTTCTGAAGTATGGCCGTCCCCCCAATTGAACGCCGGCCCTGTGCCGGCCGTTACACCGATCTGGTCGACTCGATCGGCAACACGCCGCTGATCGAGCTCAAGCGCCTCTCGCCGAAGCCCGGCGTGCGAATCTGGGCGAAGCTGGAGTCGATGAACCCGACCGGGTCAATTAAGGATCGCGTAGCCAAGGCGCTGATTGAAAACGCCGAGGAGAATGGGCTTATCTCGCCAGGTCAGACGATCCTTGAACCGACCTCCGGCAACACCGGGATTTCGCTGGCGATGATCTGCGCACGCAGGGGCTACCCGCTCAAAGTCGTGATGCCCGACAACGTAACTCCCGAGCGCACCGAGCTTTTACAGATGTATGGCGCCGAGATCATCTACTCGCCGGGCGAGCAGGGCTCCAACGGAGCTGTTGCGATGGCGCTCGAAATGGCTGCCGATAACGCCGATTACTACATGCCTTATCAGTACGGCAACGAAGCCAACCCTCGCGCCCACTACGAGGGAACGGCGGTTGAGGTTCTTGAGGAGCTTGACGGCAACGTCGACGCCTTTGTCGCAGGTCTTGGCACCGGCGGCACGCTGATGGGAGCCGCGCGGCGCTTCAAGGAGGAGCTCGGTGACCGAGTCACGATCGTCGCCGCCGAACCGATGCAGGGTGAGCCGGTTCAGGGCCTGCGATCTCTCGACGACGGCTTTATTCCCCCGATCATCGACATCTCGCTGCTTGACCGCAAGATTTTCGTGACCAATCGCGACGCAGTCGTCTGGACTCGCCGCCTGCTCGACGAAGAGGGGCTCTTTGCCGGAGTCTCATCTGGCGCGATCGCCCGAGTCGCCGTTCGGATTGCGAGCGAGATGGACGAGGGCAACGTCGTTTTCATCGTCTGTGACGATGGCTGGAAGTACCTTTCAAGTGGGCTTTACACGCTGCCGGTCGACGAGGTCGAAAACCTCGATTCAACTGTCTGGTGGTAAGCAGCTCGACTTTTCCTTCAGCGAACGCGTAGAATCAAACGATGCCAAGCATTGGACCCATGGAACTGATCATCGTCCTCGTGATCGCGCTGATCGTCCTCGGGCCGAAGAAGCTGCCAGAGGTTGGCCGCTCGGTCGGCAAGGGGATGCGCGAATTCAAGGATTCGATCTCAGGCGATAGCAAGCCCGACGTTGCCGCCGCCGAGATTGACGAGAAGCCGGTCATCAAGACCGACTGATCAGCGCCGACCCACTAACAGCTCGCTACGCTCCGGCGAAGATGATCATCGCCTCCGCGCTGCTTGAGCAGGTCGTCCAACACGCTCGCCTTGAAGCGCCGAACGAGTGCTGCGGCCTGATTGCGTTGGGGCAGGGCCGCGCCGTCTCGGTACACGAGCTTGAAAACCTCGCCGCCAGCCCGCTCCGCTTTGAGGTGGATGGAGTCAAACTCGCTCCGCTGCTGTTCGAGATCGAAGATGCCGGGCAGCAGGCAGCGATTTACCACTCGCACACACACTCCGAGCCCTACCCCTCACAGACAGACGTAAACTTTGCGCGCTGGTGGCCTGGCTGCGAATGGCTGATCATCGGCCTTGAGGATGATGCTGACCCGGTCGCGCGCTCGTTCATGATCGGCGACGACGGCGTGATAGAAGAGCTAGGCGTCGAGATCGATGGCTAAGCGGCTCGAATCGGCGCGCGACCAGCTGCGCGCCCGGGCCGAGAAGATTGATCCGCGCTACACCGAAGGTCAACTCTGCGTTGTCGCCAGCGGCCGCAACCAGAGCGAAGCTGAGCTGATCGCCAACCTGCTGCTGGAGGAGGGGGTGCCAAGCGTCACGCGGCGCTCACGCGGCTCCGACGTGCCCGACATGCTGGCCGCAGGGCGCCGCGACCTGCTGGTTGCGCAGTCGGCGCTGCCGGTTGCCCGTGAGGTGCTGCTGCAGTCGGAGATGATCGATCAGCGCGAGCCATACGAGCCTTCGCCGCTGAAGCTGATTGCGGGCCTTCTGGCCGCCGTACTTGTAGTTGCTGCAGTTGTAGCGGTCGGCGCCTATGTCGGCGCCTAGAGAGCCTTTAAACCCTGCCTAGGCGCGAAAGGTGGGCGCGCCAGACGACTTCGGTGTCGGCGAACGAGCGGCCGGGGAAGTTACGCGCGATCAGTTCGCGCTGGTCGCCGGGGGCTTCGGTGGCAAGGCGGACCGCCGCCGCTTCGCCGGACTCGCTAGCCAGCAGGTCAAAAACGGTTCCGCCGAGTAGCTGAGCGTCACGCAGTTTCGGTGGGAAGCTCGGTCGGTCTCCTTCGCGCAGTCGACTTGCGATCGCGGGCCGTGCGTGAGCTGTCTGGCCGGAGAACCATTGCCCAGCGCCGGCGGAGAGCCAAGCCCAGCCAGCAGCGTGGAGCCAGGCGCGCGGCGTAAACGGTGGCGGCAGCCCAGGGTTGCTGAGGCCGGCGACGAGCTGGGCGTAGAGCGCGGCCGGCGTCAGCATCAGCATCTCGAGCGAACCGGGAACGCTTGACGCTCGCGCGCTCAGCAGGCGCGGCGCGAGCAGGTGAATCTCATCTTTTGAGTACCAGCCGGCTACGTAGCGGCGGCTTGCGGGCGCGGTTAAGGCCCGCAGCACGGCGGCGACCGGTTGGGCCATCGCAAGCTGCGCCGAATTGGAATGGATCACCGCGGTCACGCCCTCCGGCGCGACCGGAAAAACTTCGCGTAGCTGCACGCGGATGCCCTCCAGCAGCTCCAGCACGCCATCGGCGTCTGCACCATCGAGCTCGGCATGGCGCGCGGCGAAGTTGGGTGATTGAGTCTCGATCCAAGCCATCTTTAGTACGCGCGGCGCAGGCCGACTTGCCGTGGGGCGACTCTATGGCGTCGGTCGGTCTAAGCGAGCGAGGCGAGGCCACGACCGGAGACGATCGATTCGATCTCATCTTGCACGCGGCCGAATTCGACCTCCGAAAGAACAGGGGTCCCTTCAAACGGCAGATCACGCGTGATCTCAAGCCAATCAGCGCCGAAGTCATGTTCGGGGCGCACGCGGATTGTCACCGGCCGAGGGATGCGGTGGGTGCGCAGCAGCGTCACGTGGAGCGGTGCGCCGCGGCGCCAACCGAGCCGCTTCTGCGCGTAGTCGGTGGTCCAGACGTAGAACGGCGAGAGCTCGCCAACCGCGCGCGGGCTGGTGATTGTGTACTGGCCGGCAACCGCCGCCCAAGCACGGACGCGGACGCGATCAGGCTGCTCGATTCCACCAGGCTGGGTCAATGCGCTGATCGCCGGGTCGCCGTCGGGCCAAACACCCTCCTCGAGGGCGCGGCGCAGCTCGGGGACGTGGGCACCGCGAACGACGTCGTTGCGGGCGTGCTCGAAGGTGGGGAAGAGGAAGAAGCGGTCATGTTCGAGCGCCGGCTCTTCGTTCTCGCCATCGGTGCGGAAGATCAGCAGCTGTTCGCCTTCAGACAGCGCTCGGACTGTAACGGCCCATTCTTTGATTGCGATTGGCATCTTCAGATAAACAGCGAAAACGGCGGTAATTCAAGCCCGATTGCCTTAAAAGGGCGGTATTCGCTGAGCGAAGTCTCGCAAATTCCAGCTGGAACCGCAAATTTCCCTGCTAATAAGCGGGTTTTTGGCAGTCGACCGCGAGCGTCGCAGCGCATAACCGCAGTGTTAACGGGCTTTTTCACTTCGGCGGGAGCGGGCTGAGCCGACTCACATAGCGGTTGTGTGCGCAATCACACACAACCGCCGCCACGCTGGCACGCGCTACTGGAGTCGATTCGAGCCAGCTCAAGGCGAGAGTGAACCGCAATGCTGGCGGCTGCGCCGCAGGCTGCTAGGCGGCTGAGGCGATTTCAATCTCTTCAGTTACTGCGAGGTGCTGGTGCGACGGGCAGTAGCCATTGGCTTTGCTCGGAAGGCGCCGGCATGAGCTGCCACGGCGCGTAGTAGCGCGGCACTGAAGGCGGTTACCGAAGATGTCGCGGCCGGTCGTCGTCAGCTGCGCGATCGCCCCGTCGGCTGCGGCGACGTAATCGCGCACGACCGCCCAGACGCGGGACTGGGACTGAATCGGGAAGTGGACGCGAATCTCGCGGAAGAGGCTGCGGGCTGGAGCGGCGAAGTAGTGACGGTCGGTGGCGAGCCGTTCAATTGCCCGCTCGCTTGCCTTGAGAACGGCCTCGTGACCTTCACGTCCGGTGACGATCTCTGATGCCAGTTGGCGGTAGATACCTCTGCTCACTTGATACATATCGATTTCCAGCTCCTAGTAGCGTTTGGGTTGCAATCCTTCGCATTGACCCCCGCATCGGCGCTTGTGACAAACGCAGAAGACGAGTATCCGACCTCCATGTGAAGGTTGAAACACTCGCTCTATGTAGTTCGTGTTAAGAGGGCGACCCGGTGGAGCGCTAATGCCACTCTTCAAAGGTCGGTTCTGGGCCGCTAATCACTGCATGCTTCAGGTCGAGTTCCGGTTCCAACGCGGGAAAATCGCTGCGCCAATGGGTTCCACGGCTCTCCTCGCGCGCCAGCGCGCAGCGCGCGACCATTGCTGCCAATGGGTATGGGTCATCGATTAGCAGTTCAAGCCCGGCGCGATCGCGAATCAGGCCGGCATTTCGCCACATCGCCTCGCGCGTGGCCTGCGACGGCAGCTCGAGTGCAACGCTGATCGGTGGCTGGCCGGCCACAGCGGCCGGCTCGTCGAGCGCCTTTCGTGCCGCCCTGGCACCAAAGACGATGCATTCGGAGAGCGAGTTGGAGGCGAGTCGGTTGGCGCCGTGAAGGCCGCTGCAGGCGCTCTCGCCGATCACGTAGAGGCCGGCCACATTGGTCGCGCCATTGAGGTCGCTGACGACACCGCCCATCATGTAGTGCGCAGCAGGAGCGACCGGAATCAGCTCGCTGCTTGGATTGAGCCCCGACTGTTGCAGCGCCTCGGCGATATTTGGGAAACGACCGGCGTCGACGGCTCGCATGTCGAGCCCGACCGAATCGACCGAGTGCTGCTCAAGCACCGACCAGATTGCACGGGCGACCTCGTCTCGCGGCGCCAGCTCGTCGACAAACCGCTCACCGTCGGGGCCGATCAGCGTTGCTCCTTCGCCGCGGATCGCTTCGCTAATCAGGTAACCCTCGCGACCCGGGACGCCGGTCACGGCGGTCGGGTGGAACTGCACAAACTCGAGGTCGGCGACCGCAGCGCCAGCAGCGCGCGCGAGCGTGATGCCGATCCCGATCGAGCCTGGTGGGTTTGTCGTGCGCTGCCAGAGCGCCGCAGCGCCCCCGGTCGCGATGATCGCTGCGCGCGCAGCCACTGCGAGGCCGTCTTCGCAGACGACGCCGACAACGCGGCCGTCCTCGGCCCAGAGATTGCTCGCGCGCGTGCCTTCAAGGATCGTCACGCGCGGCTCACGCACCAGCGCGGCGGAGAGTTGGCGCGCCAGGCGCCGCCCGGTAGAGCTGCCGCCAGCGTGGACGATTCGCCGCCGCGAATGGCCGCCCTCAAGGCCAAGCGCGAGTGCGCCGTCGCTGTCGGCGTCGAAGCGCATTCGGATCCGTTGCAGGTCGGCGATTATCTCGGGCGCCTCGTTGACGAGGATCTCGGCCGCCGAGCGGCGCACCAATCCGCGCCCGGCGCGCTCAGTGTCGGCTAAGTGGAGCGCTGGCGAGTCGTCGTCACCGAGCGCGGCGGCGATCCCTCCCTGCGCCCAGTAGCTTGCCGTTTGAGCCAAGGGAGTAGCGCTGATGACCGTCACGCTGGCGCCCAGTGAAGCGGCGTTCAGGGCAGCGTAAAGTCCGGCTGCGCCGGCGCCGACTACAACCAGCTCTGTTTCGATCCGCTCGCGGCCGGGCATCTGTTGGATACCGTACCGGCCGATGCAGGGACCAATCTTTCGCAGCGAAGCTTCGCTCGCCCACGACACCGGCAATCATCGTGATCACCCTGAATCGGTCAATGGTGATCACCCCGAGTCGGTGGATCGCATCGTCGCGATCGAAAATGAACTGGAGCGGCTCGATTGGCTCGGTTATCGGCGCGCTCAGTCGCCCGCAGCCAGCGACGAGATTCTGCTCCGCGCGCACTGCGCCAAACATCTCGAAGTCGTGCGCGAAGCCTGTGAAAGCTCAAGCTTGCTCGACGCTGACACGATCGCTGTGCCGGCTTCGCTGGCGGCCGCCCGTCACGCCGCCGGCGGGGCAGCGGCGCTGGTCGAAGAGCTTTGCGATGGAACGGCGGCTGTTGGCGCTTCGCTCCATCGCCCTCCCGGTCACCACGCTGAAGCCGATCGAGCGATGGGCTTCTGCCTCTTCAACAATGTCGCCGTGGCGGCGCTTCACGCGATCGAGGGCTGCGGCCTTGATCGCGTTTTGATTCTTGACTGGGATGTGCACCACGGCAATGGAACCGAAGCAATCTTTGCTGAGGATCCGCGCGTCTGCTTTGTCTCCCTCCACCAGCACCCGTGCTACCCGGGGACCGGCGCAGCAAGCGATCAAGGCTCAGGTGAAGGAACGGGCTTCACCGTCAACTGCCCGCTGCCGCCGGGCAGCGGTGACGGGCTCTTCGTCGGCCTAGTCGAACAACTGATCGGGCCGCTGGTCGAGCTCTACCGCCCGCAACTGATTTTGATCTCGGCCGGGTTTGATGCTCACCGCGACGATCCGCTTGCGCAGTGCAAAGTGAGCGATGGCGGCTATGCGGCGATGGCGCGGGCTGTCTACTCGGTAGCGCAGCGCAATCGCTTGCCTGTTGGGCTGGTGCTCGAGGGCGGCTACAACGTTGACGCGCTGGCGCGCTCACTGGCGCTGTCGCTCGCCGAGCTCGCTGGGGTTCAGCGCGCAGAGGTGGCGAGCGAGCCGCCCGACCCGCGCGCCGCCCAGATCGCAGCGCCGCTCTTGGCGCGGCCGGTCTTCGCCGGTTAAGGAGTAGGCGGGGTCGTCGTTGTCGGCGTGACCGTCGGCGGCGCCGTTGGCACGACGGTCGGCGGCGCGGGCGTCGTCGGTGCGGGCGTCGTCGGCGCGGGCGTCACGCCCGGGGCGAGCGCCTCACCTGGCTCGACGGTGATCGTCTGAGTCTGAGTGCGCGTCGGCGGCGGATCGTCATCGGTGACGGCGACGAAGGCGCCAACGAGAACACCGAGCGTTACGGCAAGAACGGCGATCAGTGCGTAGATTGGGCGCCGCCAGCGTGGCGACGGGGCGATAACCGTCCGCGCTGGGTCGCCACAGTTAAGGCACCAGTCCTGTTGAGCGTGGAGCCACTCGCCGCAGTGCGGGCAGGGGAGCGACCCGTAGGCCCACTCGGGGTTGGCGACTGCGGCCACAGCGAATCAGCCCGCGGCGCCGCTGCCTGGCTGCGGGTTGTATGGATCGCTGGCCGGTGCCGGCGGCTGCTGGCCGACGTCGTACACGCTGTTGGCGCCGACCGAGCCGAGCCCGGCGACAGAGCGCGGCCCACCAAACGCCAATCCACAGTGAGGGCAGAAGTGGGCGTCGCTTCCGTGCAGCGTGCCGCAGCGTGCGCAGGCGCTAACGCCGGGAATGAACAGTTCGACGTAAGGGGTTTGGAGTTGGAGCGCCTCTTCGAGCGCGCGAATTTCGCGGTCAAGCGTCTCGATTGCGAGCACCTTCGCTTCGACCAGCGCAGCATCGCCGCGTTCAAAGCGGTGCTGATCAAAAACGAGCCCGCCGAGGTCGCGGTAGCCAAGCTCGCGAACCTGCTTGAGATAGCGCAGGCGGCGGCGCAGGCGGCTCCGCTCGCGGAATCCCGGCCGCTGTGGGGCCGCCGGTACCAGCGCTGCCTGCGGCGCCGGTTCGCCGGAGGCCGCATTGGGATCGACCGACGACGGTTGCTGCTCGGCTTGCGGCTGCGGCTCGATCGGTGGCGGTGGCGCAGGGAACTGCTCTGCGCCGGCAGCCGCTTCAGCTGGAATGGTCATCGTCTGCGGGTCGCCCTGCGGCGGCGCAGGTGGCAGGATCACGGTCGCGTCAGGGATCTCGCCTGAATTGCCTGCGGCTTCCTGCTCAAACGCCGCAGGAGCGCCATCTTGGCTTGCCTTTCGGCGGAAAATTCGGTCGCTTAATCCCATGGTGTCGTCTCTGCGTTCCCCTCGTTGCGCGCAGCGGCCGAGTCTAGCGGGCTGCCTAGCTGCGCTCGCCAGCTGGCGAGCAGGCGCTCTGCCATCTGCTTGGCGCTGAATCGCTCGGCTCGCTCGCGCGAAATAATCCTTCGCTCAGGATCGGCGAGGCTCGCTTCAAGTAGTTCGCTCCAAGCCTGCTCGCTGTAGTCAAGACAATCTGCTCCGTCGATCCCGCGCGTTGCTGCTTCGTGAATGCCGGTTGGGGCGCAGACAAGAGGTACTTCGCAGGCCAGCGCTTCGAGCACTGCGAGACCGAACCCTTCGCGCTCGGACGGGACGACGACAGCGTTCGCGGCGTTGATCCAGAGCGGAACCTGCTGCGGCTCGATCGAACCGAGCATCAGCAGTTCGGCGCTGCAGCGTTCGGCAATGGCCTGCGCGCGATCGAAGCGCTTCCCGGCCCGCGCCGGGTCCGCTGGAAAGAGCAGGTAGCGCCCGTCGGTCTGCAGCCCTAGCTCGGACCGCGTCCGCTGTCGGTCGAGCCGGCGGAAACGGTCGGTCGCCACGCCGCAGGGCAGAATTTCAACTGCCCGCCGCGGGTATCCGGGTACCTCTCGGGCCAGCTCTGGGCTGGCGGCGCCGACTAGATCGATAAACGGCAGCGCCGCCTGCGTGATCAGTCGCGAACGTCTGTGGCGCAGGTCGGTGCCGTGCAGCGTCAGTCCGTGAACCTCGGCCGAGGCTACGAGCGAAGGCCAGGCGGTCAAGCCGAAGTGGGCGTGGACAACGTCGAAGCGCTGCTTGCGATATTCGCGCCGCAGATCACGGGCTGCAGTTCCGTAGCCGCCGGGGGCGAAGGCGAAGCACTCCAGCTCCAGCTGTGGATCCTCAAGCGCACGCAGTGCCTCGAGCTGATCACGGACGAAGCTGCCAAGCTCCGGCCGCTCGGCCGAGGGCCACATGTTGGTGACGATCAGAACACGCATCTGGTGCTGATTGTCCACGTAGTGGCGGTGGATCCGCGCAACGCCACCCTGCAGGCTGCGGTTCGTGCTGTCCCCAAACCGTTAGGAGCACCGATGGCTTATCGCCTGCAGGGCCGTATTCACGCCACTTTTCACCGCGTTGTAGTGCGCCTAAGTTGTCCATCAGGGCAAGGAACAGTCGAGTATGTGGCGCTGATCCTGCTCGTCGCTGGAGTCTTGGCCGGCGTAATCGTCGCCGGCAAGTCGCTCAAGGGCGGCGGCATCGCGCAGACCGTCGTATCGAAGCTGAAGGAGGCGATCGACAGTGTTGGTAGCGCGAAGCCGTAATCGTCCAGCTCGCGGCCCTATGCTCAGGCGATGGCCACGATCAGCGACCCGCGTGAGCGCCCGATCGCCGTCTTCGATTCCGGAGTCGGCGGCCTCACTGTGCTGCACGAACTGCTCGTCCACCTGCCGGAGGAGGACTACATCTACCTTGGCGACACGGCTCGTTTCCCCTACGGAGAGCGAACGCCAGAAGAGCTCGCCAGCTTCAGCCTTGAGATCGCCGAGGAGCTGCTCGCCCGCAACGCAAAATTGCTCGTTGTCGCCTGCAACTCGGCTACCTCGGCGGCGCTTCCCGTGCTGGCGCAGCGGATGCGCCAAACGACGCTCGGCGTCGAGGTGCTCGGCGTCGTTCGCCCCGAAGCGATCCAAGCCGTCGCCACTACGAACAATGGGCGGATCGGCCTGCTAGCAACCAACGCAACGGTTGCCAGCGGCGCCTATGACGAAGCGATCCATGCCGCCGATCCGCACGTGACGTTGGTTTCGGTCGCGGCGCAGGAACTTGCGCCGCTGATTCAGTCCGGTTCCGCCTTCGATGACTCCGTCGTTGAGCTTGTCCGCGGCTACATTGAGCCGCTACGAGAGGCGCGCGTCGACACCGTGATCCTCGGCTGCACCCACTTTCCGCTGCTCAGCCCGATCCTGCAACGGATGCTTGGCCGCGATGTCCGAATTATCACGTCGGGTGCGGCGCTGGCGCGTCAGGTTGAGCACGTGCTCGGTGCGCGCGACCTAGCCAACCCAAACCGGTCCGAGGGCAGCTACCGCTTCCTCTCAACCGGCGACCCAGAGTCGTTTGCGGCGATCGGCACTCGCTTCCTGCAACTTCCACTAGGCCCCGTTGAGCAGGTAACGCTTAGCGAAGGAGTGATCGCATGAGTGGCTACCAGCGGCCAGACGGCCGCCGCCCCGACGAACTCAGGCCGGTCGTTATCGAACCAGATTTCGTCAGCACCGCGACGGGGTCGGCGCTGATCAGCTGCGGCGGTACGCGAGTTATCTGCACCGCCTCGATTGAGGAGGGCGTACCGCGCTGGCGCGCCGGCAAGGGGCTCGGCTGGCTGACGGCCGAATACGGCATGCTTCCAGCCTCGACTGGCGAGCGCAAGCCGCGTGACGTCAACAAAGGGCGGCTCGACGGTCGCACGGTCGAGATTCAACGCTTGATCGGGCGCTCGGTCCGTGGCGTGATCGATTACGAAGCGCTCGGCGAGATGACGATCAACCTCGACTGTGACGTGCTTGAGGCCGATGGCGGCACGCGCTGCGCCTCGATCACCGGTGCCTACGTCGCGCTGGCGCTTGGCCTGCAGCGGCTTGTCGCCGAGGGTCGGCTCGCAACGATTTCGCTAAGCGGTGAGGTTGCCGCCGTCTCCTGCGGGATCGTCGGCGAGACGCCGCTGCTCGACCTCAACTACATCGAAGATTCTGGCGCCGAGGTCGACGCCAACGTTGTGATGACAGGCGACGGCGGACTGATCGAGGTTCAAGCGACGGCCGAGCAGACCGCGCTACAGCGCACCCACCTCGATGATCTGTTGGTGCTCGCCGCGGCGGGGATTGAGCAGCTGCGGGCGGCGCAAGACGAAGCGATAGCGGCCGGCAGCCGTTGAGGCCGATGCGCCTTATGCTCGCCACCCATAACGAGCACAAGCTGAGCGAATTCGCGCGACTTCTACCCGGCCACGAGCTGGTCGGGTTGCCTGCCGGGAGCGAGGCGCCGGTCGAAGACGGCGACAGCTTCGCTGCCAACGCGCTGATCAAGGCTCGCGCCGGCGCAGCGATTAGCGACTTGCCGACTGTCGCCGACGACTCCGGCATCTGCGTTGAAAGGCTCGCTGGCGCGCCCGGAATTTTCTCTGCTCGCTGGGCCGGCGAGCAGTGTGACGACGCAGCCAACCTGAAGAAGCTGATCGACCAGACGGAGCCGGGCGATCGGCTCGAATACATCTGCGCAATCGCTTACTGCGACCCGCAGAGCGGCACCGAACAGGTCGTTGAAGGCAGCTGCCTTGGTATCCGCGCCGCCGAGCCGCGCGGCAGTGGTGGCTTCGGTTATGACCCGGCCTTCGAGCCGGTCGGCGCCCCCGGCCAAACGATGGCTGAGCTCAGCGGAGCAGAGAAGGATCGAATTAGCCACCGTGGCAACGCGGTTCGCGAGCTGAGCGAGTTGCTTGGTGACCGATGAGCGCTGAGGCCGAAGGCTCTGTGACTCCGCAGCAGCGCACCGCGCTCTCGTCGGTCGCGGCGGCCGGTTTCCTCGTCGTCCTAAAGCTGGGCGCCGGGTTGGTTAGCGGCTCGCTAGGTCTGCTGGCCGAGGCTGCGCACTCGGCGACCGACTTCGGCTCCGCTGTTTTAACCTTTTTTGCGATCCGCGTTTCCGACCGGCCGGCCGACAGCAGCCACACCTACGGGCATCGCAAGGCCGAGCATCTCGCAGCACTGGCTGAGGGAGGCTTCTTGATCTTCGTCAGCGGCGTAATCATCTTTGAATCGGTCTCCCGAATCACAAGCTCAGAGCCGCACCCGGTTGAGACCGGTTGGTGGGTCTTCGCCGTGATTGCCGTTGTGCTCGTTGTAGACAGCATCCGAACGGTCATCTCGTGGCGCGGCGCGCGGGCCTTCTCGAGCGCCGCGCTGGGAGCAAATGCGCTTCATTTTGCCTCCGACTTTGCCGGTACGTTGGCCGTTTTAATCGGCCTCTTGCTGGTCAGCGCCGGGGTTGCCGACGCCGACTCGATCGCCGCCCTGGTCGTCGCCTTCTTGGTCATCGGCGCTGCTATCAAGCTGATCCGCAGCAACGTTGGTTCGCTCATGGATCAGGCGCCGGTGGGGCTCGTCAAGATTGCGCAGGAGGCGATCGAAAGCGTCGAGCCGCCGATCGAAATTCGCCGCCTTCGCGTCCGTGAGGCGGGCGGCACGACCTTCGTTGATGGGGTTCTCGAAGTTGAGGCCGACGCGCCGGTTCAGCAAGGGCATGAATTGGCCGACCGTGTCGAGGCGGCTCTGCACGGCTCGATCGCCGGGAGCGACGTAACGATTCACATCGAACCACGGGAAGGAGCCGAGCTGCGCGAGCGGGTCAGCGGCGCGGCACTCTCGGCGCCTGATGTACGCGAAGTTCACAACATTCGAATTGTCACGATCGACGGTCGCACCGACCTGAGCCTTCACGTAAAGCTTCCGGCCGGTCAGTCGCTCGCCAAGGCTCACGCGGCGATCGACGACGTCGAACAGGCAATCCGTTCGGCTGCCCCCGAAGTTGATGCCGTCTACGTTCACATCGAACCGCTGGAGTCCTCGTTGACGGCGCCGATAGCGGCCACCGAAGCGTCGGCCGAAATGCACCGCGAAGTCGCACGAATAGTTTTCGAGCTGACCGGGCGCGAGCCGCTCGAGCTGCGCGTTCACCGCGAGCCACGCGGAATCGTTGCGCTTGTGACGGTCGTTCTCGACGGATCACAGACGCTGGCGCAGGCGCACGCGGCGGCGACGACGATCGAGGCAGCGATCCGCGACTACGACGGCGAGATCGCTGACGTCGTCGTCCACACCGAACCGGCGGCGCCGCTCAGGTCAAGTTGATCGCTGCGGCGAGGCCAACTGCCAGCGAGAGCGCCGCGTAGCCGTGGTAGCCGGCGAGCATCAGCAAGCCGACGCCGACGAGGCAGATCAGAACAACGACTCCCCAGCCGATTCGAGCTAGTGGCATTGTTCAATCCTGCCAGTTCGCTCCGACGGTTGCCGGCCGCGCCGTCCAATTGCGTTGCTAGCTTCAGAGTGTGTCAACGAGTGGCGCCAGCAGCGGTTTCGCCTCGCGGCTGGCGAGCGCGGTTCAGGCGCGCCGGTCGCAGATCGTGCTTGGACTCGATCCCGACCCAGCGCGACTCTGGCCGCAGGCGCTGGAAGCGGCCAGCGGATCGAGCGCCGCCGAGCAGGCCGCGAGCGCGGTTGAGGCACACTGCAACGCGTTGATCGAAGCCGCCGGCCCCGCTTGCGTTGTCGCCAAGCCACAGTTGGCATGCTTCGAGCGGCTCGGTGCGCCCGGTCGTGATGCGCTCGGCGCGGTTGTGGCGCACGCTAAAGCTGCAGGCCTGCTGGTGCTCGCCGACGGCAAACGCGGCGACATCGACGTAAGTGCCGCTGCCTACAGCCAGTCGCTGGCGGGCGTAACCGAGACGCCGTTTGGGCCGGTTGCCGGGTTGGGCGCCGATGCCTTTACGGCGAATCCCTACATGGGGATTGACACGCTGAACGCCCTAATCGAGGGCGCCCGAGCCAACGATGCCGGCGTCTTTGTTCTAGTCAGAACCTCAAATCCTGGGGCGGCCGATTTCGAGGACTTGGAGATCGCCGATCACGGAACGCTCTGGGAGCGCGTGGCGCAGGCGGTCGATCGATTGGGCAGCGAGGGCGAACTCTCCGACGTCGGCGCGGTCGTCGGCGCGACTGCGCCCGAATACGTCGCGCGGATGCGCGAGCTGATGCCGCGAACGATTTTTCTGCTGCCTGGGATAGGCGCGCAGGGGGGAAGCGTGGAAGACTTGGCGCCGGCCTTCTCGCCCGGCCGAGCAGCCGGGCTGGTCAGCGCATCACGATCGATTGTGTTTGCTTCCGAAGAGCATGGCGGCAGCCCCGCTGAAGCCGCCCGCGCTCAGGCCGAATTACTGCGCGATTCGGCGTGGGCACTCGGCGCAGAAGGCTGAGCGCTGCAACTTTGCGCCCGGCCCCGCCGATCCTTGGAGTTGCTGGCGCGCGTCCGTATCCTTCAGCGTTAGATGGCGCCTACATCCCAAGCCTCCCGCTGGCTGGCTCCGCTCGCTCTGATTCTGGCGGCACTCGTGACGGCACTGATCCTCGCCAGCGGCGGCGGCTCCTCCTCTGGCAGCGACAGCCTCGCGCCGGCCACCGGCTCGACGACGGAGACGACGGTCAAGACCGGCGGTCGGCGCTATTACACGGTTCGCAGCGGCGACACACTGACGTCGATCTCACTGGACACCGGCGTCTCGGTCGAGCAGCTTCAGCAGCTCAACCCCGGGCTCGACACGCAGGCGCTCCAGCCAGGTCAGCGGCTCCGCCTAAGGTCGTGACCGGCCTGATTCGCGTGGGTGTGCTGTTGGCGCTGCTGGTGCTCGCTCTTCCCTCCGTCGCTGACGCCAAGCCTCGGCCATCGCTCAGCGCCCGAGCGGCGATTCTGATTGAGCCCTCGAGCGGCGAGATCATTTACGCCCGTAACCCCTACACGCGGCGCGAGATCGCCTCGACGACGAAGATGATGACGGCACTGCTGCTGCTTGAGCGCCGCTCGCTGCGCCACCGGATCAAGGTCGTCAACTACAACGCAGGTGCTGGCGAGTCGACCGCCGGATTAATTCCAGGCGAGCGCCTGACCAGCGCCGACATGTTGCGCGCGCTCTTGCTAGCGAGCGCGAACGAGGCGGCCGCTTCGATTGCCGTCGATGTTGGTGGCTCACGGAAGGGCTTTGTGCGAATGATGAACGCGCGCGCCAAGCGTGCGGGCCTGCGCCGAACACGCTTCTCAAACCCCGACGGGCTTGACGGCCGCCGTAACTATTCGACCGCGCGCGACCTCGCAACACTCGGCGTTCTACTTCGCGGCGACAGCTTTGCGCGCCGCCTCGTCGACCGCTCGCAGGCCAAGTTGAGCAGCGGCTTTCGCAGTCGCACCGTCTACAACCGCAACACGCTGATCGGCTCGGTTCCTTGGATGAATGGAATCAAGACAGGCCACACCTCAAGCGCTGGCTACCTGCTGGTCGGTGGTGCCAGCCGCAACGGCATCGAGCTGATCAGCGTCGTAATGGGTGAGCCCAGCGAAGCGGCGCGCAACGCCGACACGCTCAAGCTGATGCGCTACGGCTTCGGTCGCTATCAAAGCGTCCGCGCGGTGACCAAGGGCCAGCGTTTTGCGACGCTCGAGGTCGAGGGGCGCGACGCGATGGTTGGCTTGATCGCATCGCGCAGCGCTGACCTCGTGATGCGCAAAGGTGAGCGGCCGACGACGGTTCTCAGCGGGCTGCCTTCTCGGCTTACCGGCCCGTTAGCGAGGGGTGCGCGCGTCGGTGAGGTGATCGTGCTGCGGCGCGGAAAGAGTGTTGAGCGCGTTGCTTTGGTCACTGCGACGGCGGTCGCCGCGCCGTCGCTGCTGGCTACGGCTGGCGGCTTCGCCGGCCCCGCTGCGGGGATCGTTGTCGCTCTCACCTTGATTACCATTTCAGCTACCCTGTTGCGCAAGCGGCGCCATAAACGGCGCCTCGAGAGGGTCCAGCGAAGGCCAGCATGATTCTTACCGTCACTCTCAACGCAGCGATCGACAAGTCACTCTCAGTTCCGAGCTTTCGGCTCGGGCGCCGACATCGCACGGTCGAGCAGCGGTCAACCGCAGGTGGCAAAGGCGTCAACGTTGCGCGGCTGCTGGCCTCGCTCGGCCAGCCGGTGATCGCGACCGGCTTCGTCGGTGGAGCAACAGGAACGAGGATCGTCGAGCAGCTCACAGCTGAATCGATTCTCAATGGTTTCGTCCACATCGCTGAAGAGTCGCGTACCAACATTTCGGTGCTTGACCCAACGACTGGTGAGCAGACTGAGATCAACGAGCGCGGCCCGGAAGTCAACGAGGCCGAGGTTGAGCTCTTCATCGAGAAGCTCGCCTACCTTGCCAGCGGAGCTGCGATCTGCGTTCTTGCCGGTTCGCTGCCGCGCGGCATCGATGCATCCTTTTACGCGACGCTGATCAGCGAACTAAAGCGGCTCAACGTCGTCACGATCGTCGACTCGGAGGGTGAAGCGATGAGGCTCGCGGTCCGCGCCGAGCCGACCGTGATCTCGCCGAACATGGCTGAAGCCGAAGAGCTGGTAGGCCACGAGTTCAACGACCGCGAAGAGCAGGTTGGAGCGCTGGCGGAGCTGTGCGGGCTCGGTTCGAGGGAGGCAATCATCACTTTGCCAGACGGCTGCGTGGCAAGCGTCCTCGTTGATGGCAAGGCGACCGATCACCGCGTTTGGATTGAGCCTCGTGCAGCAGTTGCCAGCGTCGGCGCGGGCGACGCCTTTCTCGCCGGCTACGTTGCTGCCCGCTACGGCGGTTCGAGCCCCGAGGAGTGCCTGCGCTACGCCGTCGCCTGCGGCGCTGAATCGACGCAGCGGCTCGGCGCTGGACTGATCGACCCCAAAGGCGTCGACGAGCTGCTCCCTGAGGTTGCGGTTGAGCGGATCGAAACACCCGTGCGCGCCCTCTGAGCGCTATCTTCAGTGAGTGATAACGAGAGCCTCCCAGCAGCCTTCCGCGAAGCTCGTTGATCTGCCTCGCGCGCGGCGATTGCGTCCGGCGCCGTACCTAGGATCAATCGATGGAAATTGAGATCGGCAGAGGGAAGAAGGCGCGCCGAGCCTATGGCTTCGATGACATCGCAATCGTGCCCTCGCGTCGCACGCGCGATCCTGACGACGTAGACATCTCTTGGAAGCTCGGCCCTTACCGCTTTGAGCTTCCGCTGATGGCCTCGGCGATGGACGGTGTCGTCTCGCCGCGCACTGCGATTGAAGTTGGTCGGCTCGGTGGGCTGGCGGTGCTTAACCTTGAAGGAATCTTCACTCGCTACGAGGATGCTGAAGAGCAACTGGAGCGAATTTCGCAGCTGCCTAAGGGCGAGGCAACGCGCGAGATGCAGTTGATCTATCAAGAGCCGATCAAGCCTGAGCTGATGCGCTCCCGGATCGAAGAGATCAAAGCCAGCGGCGGTGTCACTGCCGCTTCGCTGACTCCCCAACGCGTTTCGGCTCATTACGAGATGGTGCTTGAAGCCGGGCTCGACATTCTCGTGATTCAAGGGACTGTCGTCTCCGCCGAGCATGTTTCGAAGACGACCGAGCCGCTCAACCTGAAGGAGTTCATCGCCGGGCTGCCGGTGCCGGTGATCGTTGGCGGCTGCGCCAGCTATCACACCGGCCTTCACCTGATGCGCACCGGAGCGGCCGGCGTGCTGGTCGGAGTTGGCCCAGGAGCCGCCTGCACTACGCGAGGGGTTCTCGGCCTTGGAGTGCCGCAGGCAACTGCGATCGCCGACGTTGCCGGAGCCCGCTCAACCCACATGCTGGAGACCGGTGAGTACGTGCAAGTGATCGCTGATGGAGGCATGAGCACAGGCGGTGACGTCGCCAAGGCGATCGCCTGTGGCGCCGATGCGGTGATGATCGGCTCGCCACTGGCTCGCGCCTATGAGGCTCCGGGCCGCGGCTTCCATTGGGGGATGGCGACCTTCCATCCAGCGCTTCCGCGTGGCGCCCGCGTTGAGACAATTCAGAACGGTTCGATCGAAGAGATCCTGATCGGCCCGGCGCATGAGAATGACGGCAGCTTCAACCTGATGGGCGCGCTGCGAACCTCGATGGCTACCTGCGGTTACCAAGATGTTGCCGAGTTCAACCGTGCCGAGCTGATGGTCGCCCCGGCGCTGCAGACCGAGGGCAAGCAGCTTCAGTCATCGCAGGGGGTTGGAATGGGCAGCCGCGGGGCCGGCGCCTCACCTTCGGCCAACGCGGACAGCACGCTCAGTTCAACGTCGGCGTGACTCACGACGAAGTCGTTGTTCTCGACTATGGAGGCCAGTACTCGCAGCTAATCGCTAGGCGCGTGCGCGAGTGCGGCGCTTTCTCCGAGCTGCTGCCCCATCACGTAGGGCCGGAGGAGGTTGCGGCTAGAGGGGCGAAGGGGTTGATCCTCTCCGGTGGCCCGGCATCGGTCCACGTTGACGGCGCGCCGCGGCTAGACCCTGGCCTGCTTGAGCTTGGCATCCCAGTGCTCGGCATCTGTTACGGAATGCAGCTCCTGGCCCAGCATCTCGGAGGCCGTGTCGAGAGCGCCGAAGTTGGCGAGTACGGCCGCTCGGAGCTGACGATCACCGAGCCCGGCTTGCTCTTTGCCGGTTTGCCGGACGTGCAGCCCTGCTGGATGTCGCACCGCGACACCGTCTATGAGCCGCCGCTCGGATTCACTGCGCTGGCGGCCTCAACACAGTCGCCCGTGGCGGCGTTTGAGTCGGCCGAGCGAAAGATCTACGGAATCCAATTTCACCCCGAGGTCGTCCACACGCCGTTCGGCCAGCAGATCTTGACCCACTTTCTCCGCGACGCTTGCGGCTGCACGCTCGACTGGTCACCGGCTTCGATTGCCGAGGAGCAGATCACCGCGATCCGCGAGCAGGTAGGCGCAGGCAAGGTTATCTGCGGCCTTTCCGGCGGTGTCGATTCATCTGTCGCCGCGCTGCTCGTACACCGAGCGATCGGCGACCAGCTGACCTGCGTCTTTGTTGACCACGGAATGATGCGCAAGGACGAGGGCGCGCAGGTTGTTGAAACATTCCGCGACCGCTTCGCAGTGCCGCTCGTCGCCGTCGACGCCGAGGATCGCTTTCTCAGCAAGCTCGCCGGGGTGAGCGATCCCGAAACGAAGCGCAAGATCATCGGTGGAGAGTTCATCCGCGTCTTTGAGGAGGAGGCGGCCAAGCTTGAGGGAGCAAAGTTTCTCGTTCAAGGCACTCTCTACTCCGACGTAATCGAATCCGGCGGCGGCACCGGGACCTCAACGATCAAATCGCACCACAACGTCGGCGGCCTGCCCGATGACATCGAGTTTGAGCTCGTGGAACCGCTGCGAACGCTCTTCAAAGACGAAGTACGTGCGGTTGGTGCTGAGCTCGGACTGCCTGAACGGTTGGTCTGGCGTCAACCCTTCCCGGGGCCGGGGCTGGCAATTCGGATTGTCGGCGGCGAAGCGACAAAAGAGCGGCTCGACCTGCTGCGCGACGCCGACGCCGTGCTCCAGGACGAGATCCGGGGGGCCGGCCTTTACCGCGAGCTTTGGCAGTCATTCTGTGTTTTGCCCGACGTGCGGACCGTTGGCGTGCAGGGCGACGAGCGCACATACGGCTATGTCGTCGTGATTCGCGCGGTCACATCAGACGACGCGATGACGGCCGACTGGGCGCGCCTTCCATACTATCTTCTTGAGCAGATCGCCTCGCGAATGATCAACGAACTACGCGAAGTGAACCGTGTCGTGCTCGACATCAC
>SYIT01000120.1 GCA_005798685.1 Actinomycetota bacterium
GGTGGCGACGATACGCGCCAATGGGGGCCGCCGTTTGTCGACGAGGGTTCGACCTACTACCTCGGCCTCAACCGCGGCAAACGCTCGCTCACGCTCGACCTTCGCAACGAAGCCGACAAGCAGCTCGCGCACGAGCTCTGCCGGCGCGCCGACGTGATCATCGAATCGTTCCGCGCGGGAACAATGGAGCGACTTGGCTTTGGCTGGGAGGTCGTGAGGCAATACAACCCGCGTGCGATCTACACCTCAATCAGCGCGTTTGGCTCTGGCGACGAAGGCGCCGCGCTGCCTGGCTATGACCTTCTGGTTCAAGCGATGTCGGGCTACATGTCGATTACCGGCGCGCCGGACGGCCCGGCGACGCGCCCCGGAACCGCAGTGATTGATTTGGCGACCGGCCTCTATGCCGCTACTGGCACGCTGGCGGCGCTGCGCGAGCGCGAGCGCAGCGGCAAAGGGCAGCACCTTGAGGTGACGCTGCTCGACAGCGCCTTCGCGATGCTGCTCAACCTTGGCTCGGGCTTCCTAAACACCGGTGATCTCCCGGTTCGCACCGGCAACGCCCATGCTTCGATCGCCCCGTACCAGACGATCCCAACTGCGACCGACGATCTTGCGCTGGCCGTCGGCAACGACGCGATCTTTGCGAGGCTCTGCGACGAGCTCGGCCGACCGGAACTGAAAAGCGATCCGCACTTTGCAACGAACAGCGAGCGCGTCGTCCACCGCGACGAGCTAATCGCGACCCTCGCTGAGATCTTTGCTGGCGAAAGCGTCGAAGTTTGGACAGAACGACTCACGGCAGCCGGTGTCCCTGCGGGCCCGGTCAACGACCTCGCTCAGGCCTACAAGTTCGCAGAATCGCTGGGCCTAGAACCAATCATCGATCTCGAGGGCGTCCGCTCTGCCCGCTCGCCGATGCGGCTGAGCCGCACCCCCGCCGAACCAGTGCGGCGCCCACCAAGGCTCGGTGAGCACAACGACGAACTGCGCGCCTGGCTTAGCGAGAGTTAAGCGTCGTTCGCTGCAGTCGTCTGACGGACCGCCTTTGGCAACATGAAACGGACGTCCTCCTCGACGACCGTGAACTCTTCGACGTCGGTTGTCCCGGCGGCGCGGAAAAGGTCGACGAGACGCTGAACCAGCTCTTCAGGTGCGCTTGCCCCCGAAGTGATTCCCAGCGTGACAACACCGCGTAGCCACTCCTCGTGAACTTGGGTCTCGTTGTCGATCAGGTAGGCCTCGGCTCCCCGCTCGCGCGCCACCTCGACCAGGCGGTTGGAATTGGATGAGTTCTTCGAACCGATCACGAGCACCAGTTCGCAGAGCGGCGCCAGCTGCTTGACGGCCGCCTGACGGTTGGTTGTCGCGTAACAGATGTCGTCGGTGCGCGGACTGATGATTGACGGGAAGCGCTCGCGCAGACGGTCGATGATGATGCTCGTCTCATCGACCGAAAGCGTCGTTTGAGAGATGAAGGCGAGCTTCTCAGGATCATCGACCTCAAGCGCGTCAACGTCGGCAACGGTTTCGACTAGGACGATCGAGTCGGGAGCCTCGCCCATCGTCCCTTCAACCTCTTCGTGACCGTCGTGGCCGATCAAAATGATCGTGTATCCGTCTTCGGCGAACTTGACCGCCTCACGGTGGACCTTCGTGACCAGTGGGCAGGTCGCGTCGATCGTTTGAAGCTTGCGCTCAGCAGCCTCGGCGTGAACGGAGGGAGCGACGCCATGCGCGGAGAAGACAGTGACGGCCCCCTCAGGGATTGAATCGTTCAGCTCGTCAACGAAGATCGCGCCAGCGTCGCGAAGTTGTTCGACGACGTGCTTGTTGTGGACGATCTCCTTGCGCACGTAGACGGGGGCGCCGTGGGCTTCGAGCGCTCGCTCGACCGACTGCACGGCGCGGTCGACACCAGCGCAGTAGCCGCGCGGAGCGGCGAGCAGGATCTTCTCGGGAGCGTTCACTATCGCGCCAGTGTACGAAGAGCTAGCCGCGACGCAGCTGATCGAGCAGCGCGTAGACGGTTTCCCCGCTCACGTCGAGCGCCCGCCGCGATATTTTGGTGAGATTATCGGCAAGCGTGTCGCGCCAGGGATATTCGAAGTCGATCAGGTCGATCGCGGCGATTCCCCGCTCAAGAAACGGCGTGTGATCGTCGTAGACCGCGGCTCCCGTCCTGTCGGGGAAGCTGGCGGCAGTCCCCGAGCGCTCAGCTGCGGCGCGCAGCTTGGCCCAAAGCCGGCGATCGGAGGTACCTTCACGCGGAAGCTGCAAGCCACGGTTGGCGATGTAGTCAAGCACCACGACGCTGGCGATCTGATCGCTGTGGCGGCGGGAGTAGGCGCGCGAACCGCGCATCACGCCGCTGCTGAAATCGAACGCGCCGGCCGGCTCCTCCTCACCATCGAAGAGCACGAAGCGAATCTCACGGCCACCGGAAACCGGCCGCGCTGCGAGCGCCCGGGCCAGCTCGACGACGGCAGCGGTCCCTGCCGCGCCATCGTTGGCACCGACGAACCCTCTCGGCATCGCTTCGACGTCGTAGTGGGCACCGACGAGGATCGCCGGCAGCCGTCCAGGAATCACGCCGACGACGTTGTTGAGCGTCAACTTTCCGGCCTTGAACGGCTCGAGTTTGCCGGCAGGCAGGCGCTCGGCCAACTCTTTGGCGAGCCGCCGCGAGCTGGCCGAACCGGCCGGCCTCCAGCCATAGCGATCAACCTGACGGCGGAGCAGGTTGAAAGCCCGTTCCCGATCAAACTTGTTGACGGTTGGCGTCGGCACCCGATCCGCAGGCATCCCTGCGAGGAAGCGCTCCGCGACCGCAGGCCGGGCGGTTTCAGCTGGAGCATTTGGAACCCACGGCCAGCCCGCTAGCGCGAAGTAGATCAGCACGCCAGCGAGAAGCAACTGCAGCAGCAGCACGACCACAAGGACGCGAATACCTCGTGAAGGCGGCTTCTCTTGCTCTGTTGTCGGCTTGGACTCCATTGAGTTTGTCGGCTTGCGGGGGGTTCTCTAACGTCAATTACAGCCAAGTTGGCTGCGATCATTATAGATTCAGGGCATGGCTCAGGAACACTTTGACCGATTGACCGCACTCGATGCGTCGTTTCTCGAGCAGGAGGGTCCGACTTCGCACATGCACGTGGGAGCCGTCGCGATGTTCGAAAACCCCGTTCCCGACTTCGACCAGTTCCTCGACACGATCCGCGGCCGCCTCCACCTTGTTCCGCGCTACCGCCAAAAGCTCGCGCTACCACCGCTGCGGACAGGGCGCCCTGTCTGGGTTGACGATCCGAGCTTCAACATCGAGTACCACGTCCGCCGCACGGCGCTACCACCCCCGGGCAGCGAAGAGCAGCTGCTGCTACTCAGCTCAAGAATCTTCTCGCAGCAGCTCGACCATTCAAAGCCGCTCTGGGAGATGTGGATCATCGAGGGGCTCGAGGACGACCGCTGGGCACTGATCAACAAGACCCACCACGCGATGATCGATGGCGTTTCAGGCGTTGACCTGGCGACAGTGATCTTCGACCTCTCGCCAGAGGGAACGGTCGTCGACCATCCGGCCGAGGCGTGGACGCCTGCCCCGGAGCCCGGCGACGCCGATCTGCTGGCGTCGGGAGCGCTCGGCTTTGCGCGAACGGCGATCGACAGCGTCAAGAGCATCACGAAGATGATCTCCGGCCCGGCGGCCGTATTCGAGAGCCTGCGCGATGGGATTGAGGGGGTTGGTGAGGTCGCTTGGGCCGGGATCAACGCGGCGCCGGCAACGCCAATAAACGTCGAGATTGGGCCGCATCGGCGCTTTAGAGTGGTTCAAGCACAGCTCGAAGATTTTAAGCAGATCAAGAATGCGCTCGGTGGAACGGTCAACGATGTCGTGCTGACGGTCGTTAGCGGCGCGCTTCGGACCTGGCTTCAATCGCGCGGCGTTCGCACCGAAGGGCTTGAGCTGCGCGCGCTGGTGCCGGTCTCAATCCGCCCGAAGGACGCCCACCACGAGTTCGGCAACCAGATCGCCGCGATGCGCGGGCCACTCCCTGTCTACATCGATGACCCGCTTGCGCGGCTGGGAATGATCCGCCAGTCGATGGACGGGCTGAAGGAGTCAAAGCAGGCGCTCGGCGCTGAGGTGATCAGCGAAGCGCAGAACTTCGCGCCACCGACGCTGCTGGCGCAGGCCTCTCGGCTGAACTTCTCAACACGGCTCTTCAACCTGATCGTGACCAACGTGCCCGGGCCACAATTCCCGCTCTACGTCGGCGGTTCGAGGCTGCTTTCGATCGCACCTGTTGCCTTTCTTCCTCGCAAGCATGCGTTGGCGATCGCAATCATGAGCTACGACGGCGGGCTCAGTTTCGGACTACTAGGTGACTACGACCAGATGGATGACATCGACGTTCTCGCCGACGCGCTGCAGGATTCGATCGACGAGCTCTTGGCGCTCTCAGCCGAGGCAGCGGCGGCTCAATAGCCGAGCGCGAACTTCGCGTCTTCGCTCATCATCTCCGGCGTCCACGGCGGCGTGAAGATCATCGCCGACTCAACGGCCTCGACGCCGTCGAGAACGCTGACGAACTCTTCGATCTGCTCAGCGACCATTGGGCCAATCGGGCAGGCTGGGGTTGTCAGTGTGTAGGTGACGTGGACCGTTGGCCCGTCGACGGCGATCTCGTAAATCAGGCCAAGCTCAACGAAGTCGAGCCCCAGCTCAGGGTCGATTACGTTCGTTAGTGCTGCTTCGACTTCGTCAACGTTTGCCATAGCGGCGATTGTAGCCCGCCCCACTCCCTACAATCGAAGGCAGGTCATGCCTGTCCTAGTTCTACTCCTGATCATCGTTCCGATCATTGAGCTCGCGATCATCATTCAGATTGGTTCGATGATTGGCGTCTGGTGGACTATCGCCCTTCTGGTAGCCGATTCGCTGCTTGGCGCATGGCTTTTGATGCGCGAAGGTTCGCGCTCGTGGCTGCGATTTCGTGCTGCGATTGGCAACGGAAAGGTTCCGGCGAAAGAGACCGCCGACGGCGGCCTCGTTATCTCCGGAGGCGCGCTGCTGATTACGCCTGGCTTCTTAACCGACATCATTGGGCTGCTCTTCCTGTTCCAGCCAACGCGCGACATCATTCGCAAGATCGCGCTCACGAAAGCGATTAGCTACGCAGCTACCAGCGTTGGCGGGCCGACCGGCTGGACACTACGCGGCGCCTTCTTTGGCTCGCGCGCGGCCAAGTACGCACGCGCTAAAAGGTCGCAGCGCGAGTATGACGTTGAGGGAACGGCGACCGAAGTGAAGCCGCCGCCACCGGCTCTGCCTTAGCCCGCGCCGCGCTGCTAATTATCAGAACCCATTCGGTCCCAGAGGTAAAGCTCAAGGCACTCTTCTGCCAGCTCGGCGCAGCGCTCGCGGCTGAGCGCCGGCAGCACGGTTTCAAGCGCCTGCTCTTCCGACACGCCAGCTTCGAAGGCCTCCTCGCCGCGGAAGCCCGCCGCGATCTTCAGCGCCTCACGGCGATGTTCGCCCAGCGACCCGAAGACGCCAAGCAGAAAGTCGCGGTTGGCGACCGGTTGGCCGACCTCCATCGATGCGTGCCAGGCGGCAAGCATTGAGATGTCGTGCTCGTCGAGGTCGGCGACGGCTTTGACGTAATGCGTTTCAAGATCGGTCTCGGGGATCGCGTCAACCCAGGCGCGGACGAGCTCGCCGAGCAGTTGGCGCCTGGCGTCGCGGCCTACCGATTCAGCGATAACGCGAATCGCATCCTGAGGCTCGATGAAACAGAGAGGCAACGGCAGCTCCGAAGGCAGGGGATCAGGAAGAGAAATTACGCGCCGCTGCGGACGGCAGCTGCGATCGGGCATTGAGGGCGCTACTCGAGGCCCATCTCGGCGCTCGCCGGCACCGATGATGAGGGAGCGGCGGCAGTCGGCGCCGACTCTGGTGCAACCGAGCTGGATTGTGGGTCTGGCGGCGTTGATTCTGCTGCGACCGGCGCAGCAGCAGCCTGAGCCGCCCGCTGCTGGCTGAGCGCAGACTCTTCGCGCGCCCTTGCCTGCCGACGCGAGCGTCGCGCGGTAACTTCAGCTTGCGAGCGTTTGCTGGCCGCACGGTCGGCCGACTGAGTAGAGAGGAACGCCAAGCTTGCCTGAGAGGACGCCGACGGAAGCTGATCGAGCGCGACCGCGCCGCCGCTGGCGGCAGCCGCCGTCGCAGCAACCACGGCGGTCGCCTTTCCGGCCGCGCCAACGACCGACTCGGTGACGATCTGCGCGCGCACGAGAGAGGAAGCTGAGCGTTCGGTTGCCCAAGCAGTTAGCGACTCGTAGGCATCGACGAATACGTTGCTGGCCTGCTCCAACGGCGCGCCAGCGCCGACCAGCAAGGCAGCTGGAAAGACGGCCGCCAGCGGCGCGCTGGAGCGATGCATCTCACGCACAACGCCGCGGCAGGAGCCGCACTGGCGAAGGTGTGGGCGCAGCTCAACGAGCTGCTCGGTCGTGGCCTCACCGTCGACGAGCGCCGAAAGCAGCGGCTCCCAGCGCTTGCACTCCTCGCCGGATTCGATTCCCGCGTAGCGCGAGATGAACGCTCGGCGACCCTCGTAAAGGCAACGGTTGACCTTCGTCCGACTCCAGCCGGTCTGCGCCTGAATTTCGTCATAAGAGTTTCCTTGGGCGCGCAGCCAGAGGGCACGAACCTCCTGCGGCTTGAGTCGCTGCAGCGCTTCAGCCGATTGCGCCACCTGCTCGAAGCCGAGCGCTCGCTGCTCCGGCGAGACGCCGCGATCGCTCTCGAGCCGATCGAAGTCGATTTCGTGGCCGGTGAGGTCACGCTGGCGGATCCGCCGAACGGCGATCGCCTCGTGCTTGATCACAGTCCGCAGCCAGCCAGGCGCCCGCTGCGGGTCAAGGCGCGGCGCGTGTTTAATGAAAATCTCAAGGCCGCGCTGGTAGGCGTCCTCGGCGTCATCGGCGCAGAGGCTGTGGCGCCGGGAAAACCGCAGCAGGCTGGCGGCATCTCGTTGGACGAGCTCAAGTACGAGGTCGTGGGGCTCTGCCTTGGCGACCTCGCGGCCAAGCGGCGGGTTGTTGTAATCGCTCTGTTCCATCGCTGCTGCCCTCTGGAGCACTTGAGCTGGTCGATTTTCCCCTCCCGTTCGCTCGAAAAGCGCCCTATTTGCGCAAATTTCGTAGAACCGTGACTAATCAACATAAAGCCGATCAGCGCGTTGCTATTTTCTATTTAGATGGTCGATTCACTCTTCTCATTCCCGAACCCAGTCAACGAGGTTTCAGCCCGACTTGTAGCTGCTGGCGTAGTGCTGATCGCGCTGGCAGCGATCATCTTCGCCCAGCCTTGGATCTTCATCGTGCTGGCTTATGGCTTCCTCGCTCGCGTGCTTACGGGCCCGACGCTAAGCCCGCTCGGCCAGTTCGTCACCCGCGTCCTGACCCCCGCGCTGCCCTTTGACGAGAAGCTCGTGCCCGGCCCGCCGAAGCGGTTTGCGCAGGGAATCGGCGCGGTCTTCTCAATCACTGCTGCGGTGCTGGCCGCCGGCTTTGATCAGATCGGCGCAGCGTCGATCGTGCTGGCCGTGCTCGCGGCCTTTGCGACGCTTGAATCGGCCTTCGGAATCTGCGTCGGCTGCAAGGTTTTCGCGCTCCTGATGCGCGCCGGCGTGATCCCCGCTGAGATCTGCGAGAGCTGCGAGAACATTGTGCTCGCGCCAGCCGCCACGGCAACCGGCTCCCGCTGACGGGCGAGCAGTTCTAGGCCGCGGCTGCGCGGCGCTCGGCCAGCGGCTCTACCGGGAGCCGATAACCGCATGATTGGGCGCGCGCCTCTCCCGCTGCTACCTCTTTTGCCAAATGGTAAAGATAATCGTCGAAATCGACCTGAATCGTGTGCCGTTTTGAGGCCACGTAACGCTTCTGCATCTTCGTCATGTCCTTGGTCATGAAACTGAGCATCTCGCCCTCCGGGGGGAGTCTGTAGCGACCGCTCAGATAGTCGGCGACCCAAAGCCCTTGGGCCTCAGAGAGCGGCATCACAGCGCCCAGCGGCTGCAGAAGCCCGATAAAGAAGAGGTTTGGAATATCAGGCTTGAAAACGCGGCGAAAGAGATCAATCCGGTTGTCGGGCGCCGAGACAAAATCTTCGTCAAAGAAAGGGAAGGTTATCTTGTAGCCGGTGCAATAGATCACGACGTCGGCGTGGACGCGGCTGCCGTCGTCAAACTCAACCTCATCGCCGTCAAGGCGGCGAATATTTGGTTTGACTTTGATCGCGCCGTGCGTAATGCGGTCGAGGATTCGGCTCGAAACCGTTGGGTGCGCCTCACCGAACTCGTGGTCAGGTTTTGGCAGCCCGAAATCGGTCACGTCGCCGACGTAGCTGTTAATCAGCTTGGCGACCGCCTTCTGACGGATCTTGAATGGAATTCGCGGGTTGACCCAGCCACCGAGCTGATCGGTCGGCTTGCCAAAAATGTACTTCGGCACGATGTATGAACCACGGCGCGCCGACAGATAAACTTTTCGCGCGACATAAGAGGCCTCGACGGAGAGATCCATCGCGCTGTTGCCGATGCCCAGTAACACGACATCCCTGCCGGTCAAAAAATCTGGCGCCATATAAGAGTGGGCATGCATCTGCTCACCCTTGAATGAATCAGAACCGGGGAAAGTTGGCTCAGGCCAACGCGGATTCCAGTGGTGACCGTTCGCCACGAGGAGCGCATCGAAGCGCTCACTACTGCCGTCACCGAGCGTCAGCTCCCAGGTGCCATCCGCGAGCCGCTCGGCGTGCTCTACCGGTGTTTCGAAGCGGATCCGATCACGGACGCCGAAGTGGTCGACGTAATCATCGAAGTAGGCGGCGATCTGAGCGTGGTTTGGGTAATCGGGGTAGTCATCCGGCATCGGGTAATCGGAGTAGGCCATCCGTAGCCGCGAGGTGTTGATGTGCAGATCGCGGTAGCAGGCCGACATGCCGTTGATGTTCTCGTAAACCCAGTTGCCGCCAACGCGGTTGGAGGCCTCAAAGCAGGTGACGTCAAAGCCGCGCTCAACGAAGGTCTTTAGCGCAGTTATGCCGGACGATCCGGCGCCAATAATCGCTGTCCGTGGCAGCTGCTTGCTAATCATTTTGCTCCCCTACTAACGCTGGGACTTCAGCGAAGTACTTCTCAACCATACGCGCGCAGCGCCGTCCCTCGTTTATTGCCCAGACGATCAGTGACTGCCCGCGGCGAGCGTCACCGGCGACGAAAACGCCAGCCTCTGAGCTTTGGTAGGTCGGCGCCTCTATGTTGCCGCGGGCGTCGAGCTCGCAGCCCAGATCGGCGACAAGGCCCTCCGCTTCAGGGTGAATGAAACCAGTTGCCAGCAGGACGAGATCGGCCTTCAGCTCGCGTTCGCTGCCCGCAACCGGGGCAAATGGCGACGCCGACCCAGCCTCTGCGATGTGCTGGGTCGTGACCCTGCCGCCCTCGCCTGAGAAGTGGGTCGTCACTACGGAAAAGTCTTGCTCGCCGCGGCCGATCTCGCGGGCCTCTTCCATCGCGTATGAAAGGCGGTACTTCTGCGGCCATAGCGGCCAAGGAGTGCGGTCGTCGGGACGATGCTCGGGTGGCTCAGGAAGCAGCTCTAGCTGTACCACGCCGAGCGCGCCCTCGCGGATTGCGTTGCCAATGCAGTCGGCGCCGGTGTCGCCGCCGCCAACGACGACAACGTGCTTGCCCTCGGCCGTGATCTTCGGCAGGTCGGTTGGGGCGGCCGCAGGCGGCTGCGGCCCGAGCTGATCGGCGACCCAGCGGTTGCGGCCGTAGAGATACTCCATTGCGAAGTGAACTCCGTCGAGCTCGCGGCCGGGCACGTCGAGATCACGCGGCACGCGCGAACCGATCGCCAGCACAACGGCGTCAAAGTCGCTCTTCAGCTCGTCGGCGCTGACGTCGACGCCGACATCGATGCCGTAGCGAAGTTCGACGCCCTCATCGATTAGCTGCTGAACGCGACGGTCGATCACGTGCTTTTCGATCTTGAAGTCAGGAACGCCAAAGCGAATCAGGCCGCCGGGCGCCTCATCGCGCTCGAAGACGACGACCTTGTGGCCGGCGCGGCGAAGCTGCTGAGCCGCTGCCAGCCCAGCCGGGCCGGAGCCGACGACGGCCACAGAACGGCCGCTCTCAGCCTGCGGTGGCTCGGGCTTGACCCAGCCCTGCTGCCAGGCGCGGTCGATGATCGAAAGTTCGATCTGCTTGATCGTGACCGAGTCGCCCTCGCGGATCTCGAGCACGCAAGCCGCCTCGCATGGCGCCGGGCATAGCCTTCCGGTGAACTCGGGAAAGTTGTTGGTCGCGTGGAGGCGAACGATCGCGGCCTGCCAATCGTGCTGGTAGACGAGGTCATTGAAGTCAGGACTCAGGTTGCCAAGTGGGCAGCCGTTGTGGCAGAAGGGAACGCCGCA
>SYIT01000121.1 GCA_005798685.1 Actinomycetota bacterium
GGCGCGGGGCGGCGCCGATCGAGCGAGCGATCATCGCCGGGGATCAGGCGACAGGCGTTTCAATCATGCGGCTTGTCGAAGGGCTCGATTGCGGCCCGATCTGCGCTCAGATCAGCGAGCCGATAGCCGCCGATGACAGCTTCGGCACGCTCAGCGAGCGGCTCGAGCTGCGCAGCGCCGAGCTGCTCAGCGATCTGCTTGTCAGTCCGCGCCCGTTTGTCGAACAGGACGAGTCGGCCGCGAGCTATGCCGAGAGGATCACGGCAAGCGACCGGATACTCGACAGTGCTGGCAGCGCCGCCGAGCAGGAGCGCGTGGTCCGCGCACTGGCGCCGCACATCGGCGCGCGAGTTGAGCTTGAAGACGGGCTGATGCTGGGAATCCGCAGAGCCCACCTCGAGCAGGGCCGGCTCGTCTACGACGAAGTAGTGCCTCCTGGCTCGCGCGCGATGAGCTGGGAAGAGTTCCAGCGCGGCCGCGGCGAATGAGCAGTTGTCCGATTCCGTCGCGCGGCGTTCTATTGTCAGGCCAATGGCGGAAGTCTCAGTCGGATTGGAGTGCCCTTCGTGCCACGAACCGTGGCTGCGCCCGACGACTGTGCCCGGCCGCTATCGCTGCGTCTACTGCCTCCACCGCTACGAGCTGCGCTCGGTCTGCCCCGGGTGCGGTGAACACCAAACAATCGTGCGAATGTCGAGCACGGCGACTACCGAATGCTCACACTGCGGCACCTCGATGCTGGTGGAGGTTTAAGAATGGCCGTTGAGATCGCACCTTCAATCCTTGCTGCCGACTTCGGCATGTTGCGAGAGCAGGTAAAGCTCGTTGAGGGCGCTGGCGCTGGAATTATCCACGTCGATGTGATGGATGGTCAATTTGTGCCGCCGCTCTCGATGGGGCCGCAGGTCTGTGAGGCGCTCCGTGATATGGGGCTCCACCTTGAGGTTCACCTGATGGTCGACCGGCCGGAGGCGCTTCAAGTGGAGTCGTTCGCCAAGGCCGGCGCAGGGACGATCACCATCCACGCCGAAGCGACCCCGGCTGTTGATTATGCACTCGACCTGATTCGCTCACACGGCTGCCGGGCAGGGCTCGCCGTCAACCCAGCCACGCCACTCGCGATCTACGAAGAGGTCCAGCCTGACTTGGCTCTCTGTATGACCGTCAACCCAGGTTGGGGTGGCCAGAGCTTCATCCCAAGCTCGATCGAGAAGATCAACCGCCTGTGTGAAATCGTTGGTGACAGGGTGGTGATTGAAGTCGACGGTGGCGTTGATGCAAAGACAGCGGGCCTCTGCGTTGCTGCTGGCGCTACGAGGCTGGTCGTCGGCTCAGCGATCTTTGGTGAGGATGATCCCGCCCGAGCCTTCAATGACATCCTCAACGCTGCGATGAGCAGGGGCTAGCTCACCGTCGGCGCGCGGCGACTGGCGGTACAGGATGTAGAGCAGGGCGCAGAGCGTTGCCGTAGCGGCCGGGTAGCCAAGTTCAGCGCGAAGCAGTGCTGAGGAGACGAGCGGCACGAACATCCAGCCGACGAAGGCCAGAGCGATCAGCATCCAGATTGCGCTCGCAGCCCTGGCGCGGCCGCGCGCGAGCGCTGCTTGGTTGAGCGTGCCGGCGATCAGGTGGAAGCCCATTCCGATCGCGACTGCTGCCAGCCCCCAGCGCCCGAAGCGGGTGTTAGTGCCAAAGAAGAATTCCATCAAGCTGGGGCCGATCAGCAGCATTACGAGAGCCGAGATTGCGGCGAAGATCACGATCGCGCGAACGGTGATCTTGACCGCTCTTGAGAACTCCTCACCGCCCTTAGTTGCCTCGAGGCCGGTGAGGTGCGGCAGCAGCGTTGTCTGGACCGACTGAAAGAGATGTAGCGGCGCGCGCGTGATCAGCAGCACGCTGAAGACGGCGCCGGCCGTGGCCGCGCCGGCCACCGAATCTGCGACCAGAACGCCAGCGTTGAGCAGCGTCTGCTCGCCGAGCTGGATCGCCGCGACGGCGCCAGCAAAACCGACGTCGCTGCCGGCAACTGAGCTGACGTCAAGCTCTGGAGCGTCGCGGTCAAGGCGACTGTGGCGGGCGATGGCCCACGGAATTACGAGCAGCGAAGCAAGCGGGGCGGCGAAGATGCCGATCGCAATCGCGCTTTGGCCGCTGCTGATGCCGACTAGCACGGCGAGCGGAAAACAGACCCGCGCGCTTGACTCAAAGAGCATTAATCCGCCGTAGAGAATGAACCACTGGTACCCGGCGAAGTAGCCGCGGGCGAAGTAACTAGTGGCGTAAGCGAGGGTCGCGCCGACGAAGATCAGGTAGAGCGAGTACGAGCCACCGAAGAGCTCTTCGATTTGGGGCTGTAGGGCGATCGCGACAACAACAAAGGCGATCGCAAAACTGGCCTGAATTAGCATCGGGCCGCGCAGCGGGTGGTTGCCTTTGGCGCCGCGCGCGCGGCGGTCGGCGATCGTCCGGGAAAGCAGTTGTTCGATCGGCCGGTAGATCACCGAGATAACGATGAATAGGGTCGCCCAGAGGACGCTTAGCTCGCCGTAGTCGGTGGCTGAAAGCAGGTGCGAAGAGAGCGAAAAATAGAGGAACGTGAGCAGGCCGGTGGCGCCGACCCCGACCGCCAGCACGCGCGCGCCGGAGACGTAATCACGCCCGGCTGGTGCGCCTCCGACAGTCGATGTATCTGGCTTAGTCACGGAGCCGCACGAGCGCCATCACCCACGGGAACGGGTGACGCAACTTCACTACCTCGCCGTAGTTCGAAAGCATTACCCGAAATGAGCGGCTCGACCAGTGGTTGCGGTGGCCGGGCGTGTTGCCTAGCTCACTCCAGTAGGCGCCGCGGGCGACGTTCGTGATCCGCCACAGAGGCTCGCGCGGCACTGAGACAAGCAGCCAGCAGTTGGCGCAGCGAGCCATTTCAGAGAGCACCCTCGTCGGGTCGCTGACGTGCTCGAACACTTCGATTGCCGTTGCGATGTCGAATTCATTGTCGGCGAATTCAAGCTTCTCACCGTTCATCACTCGGTACTCAAGGTTCGGTGCGCGGCGCTGCTCCCAATGGGCTTGGAGCAGCGGATCGTCAAGGTCGATGCCGACGATTCGCCCGCCGTTTGGCAGTCGCCCGGCCCACTCGTGAGTGAGAATGCCTTCGCCGCAGCCGATGTCGAGGATCGAGGTCGGCGCGGCCATCGTAATGCAGGCGTCAAGGTCGCGGAGGAAGCCGGACATCAGGCGGCGCACGACAGGGTTCGTGGATCCGTACTTGTCGAAAGTGTTACCCGTAAAGGTCGCTTCGCTGTCGGGCGTCGCGCGCGAATTCACCGCGGCGCCTGCTCCTGCTCGATCTGGGCGAGCTGCTCGCTTGCAGTCGGTGCCGAGTGGGCACCTGTGGTTGCGGCTTGGCCGCTCGGCGATGCGCCGGACTCATAGTGCGAGGGCGGCACGCCGAGCTCGAGCTCAACTCTGCGGACGCGCTCGAAGATCCTTTGGCTCATGATCCGCTGGGCGTGCATCAGGTCGCCGATCACCGCTAGCGCCCCCATCACGACGGCGGCGTTGAAGAGCACGGCGCCAAAGATCAGCGACTGCACGTGGCCGGCACCATCTCCTTGAACCCAGTTGATGAAGAAGAGCGTGAAAGGAACCAGCGCCGCCACACCAAGCACGAGCGCGGCCGTGAAGAAGACGCGCATCGGTTCGTACTGGGCGTAGATGCGGAAGATCGAAACGCTGTTGCGGCGAACGTAAGACCAAGTTGACGGGAAGAGCCGCGACTCGCGCGTCTTTGGGTTGGTGCGGATTGGAACGTCCTCAACGGCAACGAGCAGCTTGCCAGCCTGGATAATCGTCTCAAGCGTGTAGGTGAAGCGTGAGACGACAGCCATCTGTAGCGCCGCTTCACGGTTGTAGGCGCGAAAACCGGAGGTCGTATCGGGAACATCGGTGTCCGAGGCCTGACGGACAACCCACGAGCCGAGTTTCTGCAGGCGCTTCTTGATCGGGGAGAATTCTGGGATCGAGTCGGTCTGGCGATCGCCAACGACCATGTCGGCGCGCCCGTCGACGATCGGCTCGACCAGCTTGGGAATATCGGCGCCGCAGTATTGGTTGTCGGCGTCGGTATTGACGATCACGTCGGCGCCCAGCTTAAGGCAGGCATCAAGGCCGGCCTGAAAACCCGCGGCGAGGCCACGGTTGTTTGTCAGACGGACAATGTGGTCGACGCCGTTTGCCCGCGCGAGGTCAACAGTTGAGTCGGTCGAACCATCGTCGATTATCAGCCATTCGACGTCGGTGATGCCGTCGACGACCCGCGGAAGGTCGGCAAGGGTCTTCGGCAGAGTCGCCTCTTCATTGAGGCAGGGGATCTGAATGATCAACTTCATCGACGCTCAATCGTACGGGTCGCCGGTGATTAGAGTTGAAAGGGGGCGACCAGTGAGCGCTACCGGCCAGTCGGGGCCGTATTATCGACTTCGATCGCGCGCCCTCCGGCCGCGCTAAACCGGCCGCCTTCTGTGACCACAGCCCTCTCTTCTAGATCACTCGCCTCACGCGCTGGATCGCTGCCGTGGCCGCTGATTCTGCTCGGGGTGCTGATCCTGATTGTCGCGGCAGGGACGATTGTCTTCCCAACTTACACCGCATACGACGCTACCTATTCGCTGCTTTGGGGGCGCGAGATCCTTGACGGGCAGCTGCCGGTGTTCGACACCTACCGGGCCCCAACGGAGCACCCCTTGGGTTTGGTCTTCGGCGTCTTCTTCGCCGCCTTCGGCCGCGCCGGCGACCGTTTAATGCTGCTCGCCACGATGGGCAGCTTCGTCTTGGTGGTGGTCGCTCTCTATCAGCTTGCACGCAACTCGTTCACGGTTCTGGTTGGCCTCGCCGCGGCAGCAATTCTCTGTACACGCTTTGACTTTCCTTTTCTTGCCGCACGAGCATTCATCGACATTCCCGACCTCGCGCTGCTGCTCTGGGCGGCCGCGTTGGAGGTAGCCAAGCCGCGCCGAGGAGCGATTGTTTTCTGGCTGCTGGCGCTGGCCGGGCTGCTGAGGCCGGAGGCTTGGATCATTGCCGGGATCTATTGGCTTTGGCTCTTCCCCGGGCTCTCTTGGCGCAGGCGGGTCGAATTCGCGATGCTCGTCGGCGCCGCGCCACTGATCTGGTCTGGGGTTGACTACATCGTTACCGGCGACCCGCTCTTCTCCCAGACGAATACGACGGATTGGACGGCGGCGAACAAACGCAATAAGCCCGCTGGCGCGGTTCCGGGCGAAACGGTGCTTTTCCTCAGTCAACTGCTGAAGGCCCCAGTTATGATCGCCGGCCTGATTGGCATCGGCCTCGCGGCTTGGCTGGTGCCCCAACGCGTTCGCGTTCCGCTGTCACTCTTTCTGATTGGCCTCTTCACTTTCGTGCTGCTCGCGCTCGGGCAGTTCTCGGTGATTAGTCGCTACCTGCTGCTACCGGCGATCATGCTGATGATCTTCGCGGCATTTCTCGTCGCTGGCTTTACGGTCATCGAGACGGGTAACGTCCGTAAGTACTGGTCGATCGCTGCGGCGGTCGCTGTCGCGGCTCTGGTCGTTTGGACGGTTGCCCGCGTCAACGTCGGCGTTCTCGTCGCCGAGCTGAAGTTCCGGGGCGATTCGATGCGCGCGCTAACCAGTCTGCTCGATCAGCCCGATGTCCGTGCCGCTGCCAAGTGCGGCCCGGTTCTCACTAGCAACCACCGCCTAATGCCCGGCGTCCGCTGGATCATGGATCTCCCTGCCGATCAGGTGGTTGCGCGTAGCGACGTGCAGGAGTCGTCGAAGGTGAAGAGCGGGATCGTCGTGCTTGCAGCCGGACGGGCCGTGTTTCTGCGCGGCGGCCTCGACCTTGAGAATCCGGTTGCCGCTGACACCCTGCGCAACCTTCCGCCCGCCGGTTACCGGCCGATTGCCGCCAACGAACTCTATTCAGTGTACGGGCGCTGTCGCTGAGCGCCGCCCGCTAGGCCTATCCTGATCGTAAATGGAAAGTTCGGTTTCAACGCGAGATCAGAAGTTGCTCGCCAAGGCGATTGAGCTTGGCCGCAAGGGGATCGGCAACGTCAGCCCAAACCCGCAGGTCGGCGCCGTGATCGCCCGCGACGGTGAGATTCTCGGCGAGGGATGGCACGAGCACTACGGCGGAGCGCACGCTGAGGTCAACGCGATCGCCGACTGCGGTGAGGTGGACCTGCACGGAGCAACGCTCTATGTCTCGCTCGAACCGTGCTGTCATCAAGGGCAGCAGCCACCTTGCACCGATGCGATCACAGCAGCCGGTATTGCGCGCGTCGTGGTCGCCAGCGAGGACCCAACGGAGAAAGCCAGCGGCCGCGGGCTGGGAATCCTCCGCGACGAGGGAGTCGAGGTCGAAGTAGCGAGCGGCGAACTCGCCGCAACCGCAAGGCTCGCGAACCAGGCTTTCCGCAAGCACGCGCGCAGCGGCAAGCCGTGGGTTCTGTTCAAGTCGGCGATGAGCATTGATGGGAAGGTCGCCACGCGCGAAGGCGACTCGCAGTGGATCTCCGGCGCCAGCAGCAGAGAGCTCGCCCATCTCTGGCGCGCCGAGGTTGGCGCCGTCGCCGTGGGGATCGGAACGGCAATGGCCGATGATCCGCAGCTGACGGTTCGCACTCCCGGCGTTGAGGCTCAGCCGCGTCGGATCGTCTTCGATTCCGCTGGCCGACTACCGCTCGATACTCAGCTCGTCGCCGGCGCGCCCGAGCTGGAACTGATCGTCATTGTCACGCGGGCCGCTCCGCGAAGCGCCGTTGAGGCGCTTGAATCGGCCGGCGCTGGGGTGATCGTGGTCAGCGGCGAAAATGAGCCCATAAGGGTCAGCGATGCACTGACTCAGCTTGGCAATCTCGATCCGCCGGTTACGGCACTTCTGCTTGAGGGCGGGCCGCACCTAGCCGGCGCCTTCTTCGATGCCGGGGAGATTGACGAAATCCGCCTTTTCGTTGCTCCGCTCGTGCTCGGTGGCGCGACCGCGCGTGATCCGCTGGAGGGAATGGGCGCGACGCTGATTGCCGACGCTACTCGCTCGCTTTCGCTGACGGCTGAGCTGGTAGCCGACGACATCCTGCTGACCGCCCGACTGCGAGAGTGGTAGCCGTGTTTACTGGGCTGATCGAAGATGTAGGAGCGCTGAGCGGGATCGACAGCAACGAGCTGGGAGCCCGACTGACCATTCGCAGCGCACTCGCCGCTCAACTTTCGGAGGGTGGTTCGGTCGCCGTCAACGGCGTTTGCCTGACGGCGACCGAGATTTCGGCAGAGAGCTTCTCTGCCGACGCGATGAACGAGACTCTCAGCCGCAGCTCACTCGGCGCGGCGGCTCCTGGCAGCGCTCTCAATCTGGAGCTTCCGCTGAGGGCAAACGGTCATCTCGGAGGGCACATCGTCCAAGGCCACGTTGACGGAGTCGGCACAGTCGCTTCGACGCGCGAGGACGGGATTGCTTTGGTTCTAACCGTTTCAGCTTCACCCGAGCTGCTCCGCTACGTCGCTGAGAAGGGCTCGATCGCAGTCGACGGGGTTTCGCTGACGGTCGCCAGAGTCGATGACGGCGGTTTCGACGTTTGGCTAATCCCCGAAACTACGCAGCGAACCAACCTCGGCGAAGCCCAGCCGGGTCGTACAGTCAACCTCGAAGTTGACATCCTCGCCAAGTACGTCGAACGGCTTCTCTCGGGCGCTCAATGACCAACCCAGCTAAAACCGATTATCGCTTCGCGACTGTTGACGAAGCGCTGGCCGACATCGCCGCCGGCAAAATGGTTGTCGTTATTGACGACGAAGACCGCGAGAACGAAGGCGATCTGGTGATTGCTGCCGAGCACGTGACGCCGGAAGCGATCAACTTTATGGCTAAGAATGCGCGCGGCTGGATCTGTCTTGCACTGACGCCAGAGCGCTGCGCTGAGCTTGACCTTGAACTGATGACGGCGAAGAACGAGACGCCGCACGAGACCCCATTCACGGTCACGATCGAAGCTCGCGAAGGAGTCACGACGGGGATTAGCGCCGCCGATCGCGCGCATACGATCCGCGTTGCCAGCGACCCAGCCAATGGCCCCGAAGCGATCGTCAAGGGCGGGCACGTCAACCCGCTCAAGGCAAAGTCCGGTGGCGTCCTTGAGCGCACCGGCCACACCGAGGCGAGCGTTGACCTAGCTCGGCTCGCTGGCTGCACGGCGGCCGGGGTGATCTGCGAAATCATGAACGACGATGGCTCGATGGCCCGTGTCGATGACCTCAAGGCCTATTGCCAGCTCCACGATCTAAAAATGCTGACGATCGCCGACCTGATCGCCTATCGGCGCAAGAACGACAAGCTCGTCGAGCGCGTCGTCTCGACAACGATGCCGACCGCCTTCGGCGACTTCACCGTCATCGGTTATCGCTCGTTGGTCGATGACAAGCATCACGTTGCGCTGGTCAAAGGCGATATTGAGGGCAAACAAGATGTGATCATCCGCGTTCACTCCGAGTGTTTGACCGGCGACGTCTTCCACTCTCTGCGCTGCGACTGCGGTGATCAGCTCGAAGCTGCGCTGGCCGTGATCGAAAAGGAAGGGCAAGGGGTGCTGCTTTATCTCGCGCAAGAGGGACGGGGAATCGGCCTGCTAAACAAGCTGAAGGCCTACAAGCTTCAGGAGGAGGGCTACGACACGGTTGACGCCAACCTCAAGCTCGGACTGCCCGCCGATCTTCGCGACTACGGGATTGGCGCGCAGATTCTTGTCGACCTCGGGCTCAGCTCGATCCGAATCCTGACCAACAATCCGAAGAAGATTCACGGCCTTGAGGGCTACGGCCTCTCGGTCAGCGAGCAGCTGCCGATCGAGCCGGCCTCGAACCAGCACAACGCCGACTACCTGGCGACAAAGCGAAGCCGCATGGGCCACATGCTCCATCACCAAGGGCTCAACCTCGACGAGGAGATGATTCACGCCGAGCGCGAGCAGGATAGGGCCGTGGAGGAGAGCGGTGATGGCTGAGCGCTACGCGATTGTCTGCGCACAGTTCTACCCCGAGTTGGCCGAGCGCCTAACCTTGAGCGCGCAGGCCGCATTCGCTGAAGCTGGCTGCGAGCCGGCTGAAACTTTCGAAGTCCACGGTGCTTTCGAGTTGCCGGCTGCGGCGAAGTTCTGTGCCCAGTCGGGCCGCTTTGCAGGGGTCGCCTGCCTCGGCGCCGTGATCCGAGGTGAGACAGATCACTACGACTACGTTTGCGCTGAGACCGCGCGCGGAATCCAAAGTGTCTCGCTCGATACCGCTGTGCCCTGCTCATTCGGCGTGCTGACCGTCGACACGCTAGATCAGGCGCTTGAGCGCTCCGGCGGCGGCGTTCGTGACGCTGGTCGCAACGCCGCCAGTGCGCTGCTGGCGTTGCAACGCGTGCGCGCGCAGCTTGACGCCAACTAGTCGGCTCAAGCGCAGGCAGCGGAGCTCGGCGCTAAGCTACCCGCAAATGAGCGGACAGTTGATCGCCCTATTGATTACTGGCATCTCGCACGTCGGCGCGGCGATGATTCTTGTCGTCATGCTGATCCGCCTCGGTGGGGCTCGCCCGCAAGACTTGCGCGACTGGTGGGACAGCAACGGCGGCTCCGGCGGCGGCCCTGACGGCCGTCCTACTCGTGGCCCAGGCGGTACGGGGATTCCGCTTGCCGACGCGCAGCCAAGCTCGGTTCGTTTGCGCGGGCCAGGCAGTATTGCCGGTGCTGATCGCGCGCCGCGACGCAGCCCTCACCGTCGGCCGGCGCCGCAGCGCGACTCTGAGCCAGTCAGCTGATCGCTACACTGCGCAGCGCAATGGCCAAGGTATGTTTCAGCTGCAGCAAGGGACCGGCGTTCGGCAACAGCCGAAGCCACTCGATGGTCGCTACGCGACGTCGTTTCAATCCGAACCTGCAAAAGGTTCGGATCGTCGTCGGCGGCTCACCGCGGCGCGAATACGTCTGCACTCGCTGCCTCAAGGCTGACAAGGTCCAGAAGGCCCTTTAGGCTCTGCGGCGCAGTGCCGCAATCTAATTCCAGCTCTAGCCTGCTGCGCTTCCGCGCAATCCTCGGTGGCGCACTGGTCGCGCTAGAAGAACGCCGCTCCGAGATCAACGACCTCAACGTCTTCCCGGTCGCCGATGGCGACACCGGTGACAACATGGTGCTGACGGTTGAGGGCTGCTTGGCCGAGCTCGATCGTCTTGCCGAGGAGTCCGGCGAGCACTCGCTCGACGAAATCGGCCGTGAGCAGATCGTCGACCTTGTCGCGCGCGCGGCGCTGCTGAGCGCACGGGGCAACAGCGGCGTGATCCTCTCCCAGCTGATTCGCGGCGCCGCTGAGGCGCTGATCTCGCGGCCCGGGGTGCTGGTAGATCCGGTGCTGATCGCGCTCGCGATGCAGCGCGCGGCCGCGCGCGCCTACGCTTCCGTTCGCGAGCCAGCCGAGGGAACGATCCTGACCGTGATGGCCGACATGGCGACGGCTGTCACGGCAGCGCTGGAGGGGCTCGAGCCGATGCCGTTTGACGCAACTGCCGATCAGCAAAACAGGAGGATCGCTGATCTGCTTGAGATTGCCGTAGTCGCGGGCGAGGAATCGGTGCGGCGCGGCCCCGAACTGCTTCCGGTCTTGAAGGCCGCCGGCGTAGTTGACTCCGGCGGCTATGGCGTAGTCGTGCTGTTCGCTGGCTGCGTCAGCGCGCTGCGCGGCGAGCAGGGCCTCGCGGTAGCCCACTACGCGGTGCCGGCCCAATCCAGCAAGCCGCAGCATGAGTCGTCGACCTTCCGCTTCTGCACCAACTTCGCCGTCACCGCTAGCAGCGCCGGTCAACTCGCAGAGTCACACGACTACATCGCCTTGCTCGAACAGATCGGCGATTCAGTGCTCGTAGTTGGTGATCAGGTGACGCTGCGCGTCCACGTTCACACCGACGAGCCGCAGGCCGCAACGGCGCTCTTCACCGATGCCGGGCAGGTTTCGCGGCTCGACGTTGCCGACATGTCGGCGCAGATCGCTGACCGTGATGGGCGGCTGGCGGGGGCAGCCCACTCGCGCTGCGGCACGCTGGCGATCGTCGCCGGTGACGGGATCGCCCAGCTCTACCGATCGCTCGGGGCAGACGTGCTTGACGGCGGCGAGACGCTCAACCCTTCGACCTACGAAATTCTTGCTGGTATTCACTCGGTGCCCGCCGATGAGGTCGTCGTGCTGCCCAACAGTCGCAATGTCTTCATGGCCGCTCAGACCGCAGCCGAGATGTCCGAGCGGGTGGTTCATGTTGCGCAATCGAGCGAGATGCAGGCGGGCTTGGCGGCACTTGTTGCTGCGCACTCGGATCTTTCTGCGGCCGAAAACGTTGTTCTAATCGATCAACTCTTGGAGAGCGTGCGTAGCGGCAGCGTCGCCCGCGCCGCCCGCGCCGACGTGGAAGGGCGCTTCGAGGAAGGCGAGGCCGTCGGCTACGTCGATGATCAGCTGATCGCTTGGGGTGAGCCTGACTCGACGCTACGAGAGGTGATAGAGCGGCTTGCTCAGGGCAGTGAACTGTTGACGATCATCGCCGGGGCCGGGGCGCCAATCGATCAGGCTGGCGTTCGGGCCCTGATTCCCGCAACCGTTGAGCTCGAACAGCATGAGGGCGGCCAGCGAAGCCGCTGGTGGCTGCTGTCCGCTGAATAGTTGACGATTAGGCCGTGGATAAGAGCCCTCGCGGACTAGGCGACGGCGAGCCGTTGGCTAAGGCGCAGCTGCTCGCCGCCCCGCTGCGCTGGCCTTCGGAGAAGGCGCTTGCCGAACGCCCCAAATTTGGTGGTCGCAAGGCCGACGAAGGCGCAGAGCACCTTGGTTTGACGACGGTCGGGGCGCTCCTTGAACACCTTCCGCGCGATCGGCGCGAGGCGCGCACGGTCGCGGCGCTGGTCGCCGGTGAGCAGGCGACGGTAGTCGTTGAGGTTCGCTCGATCAGCTCGCGGCCGGTCAGGCGCCGCGGAATGCGGCCGCTGGTCGAGGCGCTTGTCTTCGATCAGACCGGCTCACTTCAGGTCACGTTTTTCAATCAGCCTTGGCTGGTGAAGAAGTACCCGCCGGGAACTCGGCTCGTGCTGCACGGCAGCTACGAGGCACGAAACCGCTTCCGCGTGAGCTCGCACGCACCGACCGCCGAAGAGATCGGTGCCGGCGATGACGTCGCTCACTACGCGGCCGCAGAGGGGCTGTCATCGACTCAGATCCTCGCTGTCGTCCGCGAGCACCTCGCTGCTGCCCGGCTCGCCCCGGACCCGCTGCCGGGTCGGCTCCGCGCGCGCCATCGCCTGGCGGACATGCCGTCGGCGCTCTTGGCTGGCCACGCCGGGCAGCTAGAACCGGCGCGCCAGCGCCTCGCCTTCAATGAGCTGCTTTATGTGCAGCTCGATCTTCTGCGCCGTCGCGCGCGCCGCGCCGAGGAGCTGAAAGCGCCTCAGCTCGCGCCGGCGCAGGAGGGTGACCTCGTCGGCGACTGGATCGCGCAGCAGCTCCCGTTTGAGCTTACCGGCGACCAAGAGCGCGCCGTCAGCGTGGTCCTCGGCGACATTGCGCGCGGTCACCCGATGCAGCGATTGCTGATGGGGGAGGTTGGCTCGGGTAAGACGGTCGTTGCGCTTGCAGCGATGTTGCGGGCCGTAGCCAATGGTTATCAAGCGGCTCTGATGGCGCCGACTGAGACGCTCGCCAACCAGCACTTCGCAACGCTCGCGGAGCTGATGCCAGGCCAGGCCGTTCCAATTGCGCTGCTGACCGGCTCAACGCCGTCCGCTAGGCGCCGTGATCTTCTCGGCAAGCTGGCATCAGGCGAGCTTGGAATAGTGGTTGGCACGCATGCACTGATCGAAGATGACGTGCTCTTCAGCAGGCTCGCTGTTGTCGTCGTTGATGAACAGCACCGCTTCGGCGTCCGTCAGAGAACCGCGCTCGACGCCAAGGCCGTCGGCCCTGCAGGGAGTGTGGCCCCTCACGTGCTGCACATGACGGCGACGCCGATTCCGCGGACGCTTGCGCTGCTTGGCTACGGTGACCTTGACGTGACCGAGCTGCGCGAGCTTCCGAAGGGCCGCGAGCCGATCGCAACCCACCTTGCCTCCGGCGAGCGCGACCGCGCGCGCGCCTATGAGCGAATCCGCGAGGAGCTGCGAGCCGGCCGCCAGGCTTACGTCGTCTGCCCGCTGGTGGAAGAGTCAGAGGCGCTCGCGGCGCGCGCAGCGAGCGCAGAATACGAGCGGCTCAGCGCCGAGGAGTTCGCTGATTTTAACGTTCAGCTGATCCACGGGCAGATGCCTTCGGCGCAGAAGGCCGAAGCGATGCGCGGCTTCAAGGCCGGTGATGTTGACGTGCTCGTCGCAACGACGGTGATCGAAGTTGGCGTTGATGTTCCGAACGCGACCGTGATGCTGATCGAAAACGCCGAGCGCTATGGCCTCTCTCAGCTGCACCAACTGCGCGGGAGGATTGGGCGCGGCGAGCACGTCTCCGTTTGCATCTGCTTTGGGCCGAAAGAGTCAGAGCGGCTCTCCGCCTTCTCTACTTGGAACGACGGCTTCAAGTTGGCCGAGGTCGATTTACAGATCCGCGGCGAAGGCGAGCTGATCGGCACCCGTCAGTCGGGGATGGCGGCCTTTCGCTTCGCTTCGATGCCGGAAGATGGCGAGCTGCTGGAGCGCGCTCGCCTCAGCGCGCGCGAGATCCTCGAGGCCGACCCGGATCTGCTGCTTGCCGAGCACGTTCCGCTGCGCGAGGCGGTGGAGCGGGCGAGAGGGTCGTTGCTGGCGCCAACGATTCCAGCCTGATGCGCGTGATCGCGGGAACACTCGGCGGCCGCAGGCTGCAGTCGCCGCCCGGTTCGGTGACGCGGCCGACTAGCGACCGCGTCCGCGAAGCGCTAGTCGCGACGCTCGGCCCGATCGACGGACTTAGCGTGCTTGATCTCTTCGCTGGCTCTGGCGCGCTGGCAATCGAGGCGCTCTCGCGCGGCGCGTCCCACGCAGTCTTTGTTGAACGAAACCGCACTGCAGCGAAGGTGATTGCGGAGAACCTCGAAGCGCTTGGGCTCGCCGAACCCAGGGCGCAGCTCATTCGAGGCAGCGCGCAGAGGGCGCTCGCGCAGGCGGCAAGGGCCGCAGAGAGATACGATCTACTCTTCCTTGACCCCCCATACCGTCAGACGGCGGCGCTTGGCGGCGACATTTTGAAGCTGATTGTGCCAATTCTCACGCCATCTGCGAGAGTGGTGACCGAAAGCGACCGGCGCCAGCCGTTTGAGCTTGAGCTTGAGATGATCGACGAACGCCGCTACGGCGACACCCTGATACGAATTCACCAACGATGACCAACTCCAAGAAGATTGCAGTCTGCCCAGGCTCCTATGACCCGATAACTCGCGGCCACGTCGACGTGATCGCGCGCGCCGCCGAGATCTTCGACGAGATTGTCGTGGCCGTAGTCAACCACCCGGTGCGCAAAGGCTCAACGCTTTTCAGCCTTGAAGAGCGAATCGGCTTCATTGAGGACGCGACCGCAGCGCTCTCCAATGTGCGCGCCGCGTCGTTTAAGACGTTGATCGTCGATTTCGCTCGCGAGATCGGGGCGAAGACGATCGTCAAGGGCCTTCGCGCTATCTCCGACTTCGAATACGAAACAGAAATGAACCAACTAAACCGCCAGCAGGCTCCCGATGTAGAGTCGCTCTACATGATGGCCAGCCCGCAGTTCAGCTTCATTAGCTCAAGTGGTATCAAGGAATTGGCGATCTTCGGTGGGAACATCGACGAGATGGTCACACCAAAAGTTGCAGCCCGACTGAAGGAAGAACTTGCTCGCTAGCGAAAGGCACCGTGCTATGGACGTTCTCGTACTAATCGACAAACTTGATGATCTAATCCACAACGCCAAGCCGGTGCCACTCACCGACCAAGTTCGCGTGGATAAGGAGGAGATCTACGACATTCTCGACCAGATGCGCGCCACGATCCCGGAAGAGATCAAGCAGGCTCGCTGGATCGTCAAGGAACGCCAAGAAATGCTTGCCGAAGCGAAGCGTGAAGCTGAGCGCGTTATCAAGGAGGGTCACGAAAAGCAGAAGCAGCTGGTCGCCGATGAGGCGGTAACGAGTGAGGCCGAGCGAGGAGCCGCCGACATTCTCGAAGAGGCAAAGGTCCGCGAGCGCGAGATTCGCCTCGGCGCCGAAGACTATGCCGACGAGATTCTCGGCACGCTCGAAACGAACCTTTCGAAGTTCATCTCCGCCGTTCAGCGCGGCCGCGACCGGCTCGCCGGCGCCGACGACGACGCCGACGACAGTCGCTGACCGCGCTTAGTCCGCGTCTACTTCGTCTTCATTGGCGGTGCGCGTCAGTTCGCGGATTGCGTCCAGCTGCTCGCGGACTCGGCTGGCCATGTCGTCTACCGAACTTGCGCTGGTGTCAATCTGAGTTTTGGCGCTCGTCAAAGAGGCCTTGATCTTCTTTACCGACGCGAGTATCTCGATCGCCTTCTCGGTGGCTTCGGTGACCGCTGCCACGTCGATATCGCCGGTTTCCGCACGGCCCATCAGTAAGCGCGCCCGTGCCAAGGCGTAGCCAGTCTCCAGTACCAACGTCGACTCGGTATCGGGGTCGTAAGTAATTACGAGCTTGTCGCCATGGATCTCTTCCAGTATGCGCGTGTTGGCGGGAACCTGAGCATCGGTTGGAACTACGAGCACGGCGTAGCCTGCACTGCGTTGTTGGCGCGCTCTATCGAGCGTCGTGATCATCTTGCCACGGGGAAAGTCTTTAACGTTCTTCGCCTCGAAGGCGATTCGGCCGCGGGCTGGGCCGCTCTGGGCTTCAATCTCGACGACGACGTCGCCCTTCTTGCCGCCGCCTTCGGTCTTCTCTCCGACCGCCTCGGAGCTGTCACCGCGGGCGTGTGCGATCGTCGCGACCGCCTCTGCGACCTGCTCTTCGTAGCTACGTCCCTTGGCCGTGCCACGCGCCTCGGCTTCGGCAAGCTTTTCGGCCCCTTCGGCTTCGGCCTCGGAGCCGGCAATCGTCTTTTGCATCTCGGCAATCGTGCGGTTCATCTCCAGCAGCTGCTTTGCCTGCTGGTCGGAGGCCTGTTTGATGATCTCTGTCGTCAGCTTCTGGAACTGGATCAGCGGGTTGCTCTCGTCATCGGCGGTGAACTGCTTTGTGAGTGCTTCGCGGTGCATTCGTAGCATCTCCTCGACCAGCGCCTTGACCTGGTTCTGCACGGCCGTGCTCGAATTCTCGCCAAAGTGTTGATCAAGCAACTTCGGCAGCAGGCCAGCGTCGGCGTCGAAGGTGGCGTCGATCTTCTCCCTCAAGCCTTCGCTGACCTTCTGAGCGCTCTCGTTGAACTGCTGCTCGACTTCGTGCGCTTGGCGCTCGAACTCAGCCTTTACGAATTCGGTGTCAGATGCGGTCTGTTCGCGCTGAAGGATTCGTGCGCCGATCTCGATTGCCTGGCTCACGAGCTCGTCAAGGCTTTCTCCGGCCGCCTCGCGTTCGCGCGCAAGCGTGACCGTTGCTTCGTCGTCAACTGTGAGCGCTTCTATTAGCAGCTGATCGCCGAGCAGTCTCACCTGCTCGGCCGCGATTGGAATGATTGGATCCACCGGCACCTTGGTTGCACCGTACGGGCAGCTTCTGACAGATCGCAGCGTGCTTGGCAGCGTGGCCGTGTCGCGGCGGCGCGCTCGCTACGCTGGCCGCAATGCGCGAGCGGATTGAAGAGGCGGTATTTGTCGCGCGGACATTTGCCCGGGCGGGCATGGTGAGGCCGGAGAATCCGCTACGTCTTGCGAAGTCGGTTGATCTGCTCCGGCGCTGGGGCACGTCGATCGCCGGCGGCTACGCAAGCGCCGCGGTTCGGTGCCCGAACGCGACGGCGCTAATTGACGATGCCGGAGCACTGAGCTACGGCGAGCTTGATCGCAAGGCGAATGAATTGGCGCGCGGGCTGAAAGCCGCTGGGATCGGCGCTGGCGATGGAATCGCCGTGCTATGCCGCAACCACCGCTACTTCGTCGAGGTGACGATTGCCGCCGACAGAATTGGCGCTCACCTGATCTTCCTCAACACGATGTTCGCAGCGCCACAGGTAAGCGAGGTCTGTGATCAGGAGCGACCGTCAGCGATTGTCTATGATGCCGAGTTCAGCGAAACGGCCGCCGCCGCGAGCGCTGGCAGGCTCTGTCTCGTTGCCTGGGCCGAGCGCCCGGGTAGTGGGCCGGAGCGGACTCTCGATCAGCTCCGCGTCGGTCAGTCGAACGCGCCGCTTGATCCACCATCGTCGCCGGGGCGGATCATTATCCTCACGAGTGGTACGACCGGAACGCCGAAGGGCGCGCAGCGCGAGCAGCCAAGCTCGCTCGCGCCGGCCGCGGCGCTACTTGATGTTATCCCGCTGCGCGCGCGCGAAATAACGCTGATCGCGCCGCCGCTATTTCACTCCTGGGGAATGGCTCACTTCTCGCTGGCGTTGATGCTCGGCTCAACGATCGTCTTGCAGCGCAGCTTCGATCCCCAGCAGTCGCTGATCGCCGCCGCGCGCCACGGTGCCAGCGCGCTGGTGATTGTGCCGGTGATGCTTCAAAGGATGGCTGACCTTCCGGCCGACGCTCTAACCGGGGTCGATCTCTCACGACTGAAGGTGATCGCCACGAGCGGCAGCACCCTCCCCGGTGAGCTTGCGCTGCGTGCTATGAATCGCTTCGGCGCGATCCTCTACAACCTTTACGGCTCGACCGAGGTTGCGTGGGCGACGGTCGCCGGCCCGGAAGATCTGCTCGCCGCGCCCGGAACTGCCGGCCGACCCCCACGGGGAACAGTCGTAGAGCTTTTCGACCAGCAGGATCGGCCGGTCACCGAGGTCAATGTAACCGGCCGGATCTTCGTCGGCAACGGGCTCGGCTTTGAGGGTTACACCGGCGGCCAGACCAAGCAGCAGATCTCAGGGCTGATGTCGGCCGGTGACGTTGGCCACTTTGACTCGAGGGGGCGACTCTTCATCGATGGCCGCGACGACGAGATGATCGTCTCCGGCGGTGAGAACGTCTTCCCGCGAGAGGTGGAGGATCTGCTGGCCGACCATCCAGGCGTTTCGGAAGCTGCCGTGATCGGAGTCGTTGACGCGCAGTGGGGCCAGCGACTGAGAGCGTTCGTCGTCGTGCGCGGCGCGAACGGGCCGGATCAAGCCGAGCTGCAAGAGCTCGTCCGCGACCGACTCGCCCGCTACAAGGTGCCCCGCGAGGTCCTCTTCATCGATGAGCTGCCGCGCAACGCGACCGGCAAGGTGCTGCGCCGAGAGCTCAGCAGCGACTGAGCGATTTCGCACTGCCGGCGCGAAGCTCTAATCTGCAGCCGATGGCGAGCGACTCGAAAAGCTTCGATCTGGCGATTCTTGGGCTGAACCCTGGTGACGGCAAGCGGCTTGAGCTCGAGGCTCAGCTCGGCGAATTCGAGTTTGCCGGTGAGCCCTATCGGCCCGAGCCGCAGCCGTGCCCGGTTGTCGTCGACGTAACACGGATGAACGGCGATGGGTGGGCGCTGAAGCTGGCCTTCGAGACGACGATACGCGGAACTTGCATGCGTTGTTTAGGCCCCGCCGAGCGTGCGATCACGGTCGAGGTGCGTGAGGTTGATCAGGTGGACGCAGGAGAGGAGCTCGATAGCCCCTTCATCGATGGTTCAGTCGTCTCGCTAGACAGGTGGGCTCATGATTCGCTCGCCCTTGCGCTGCCAACGCAGGTGATCTGTAAACCCCAGTGCTTGGGGCTCTGCCCGACATGCGGGATTGACCTGAACGCCGATCCCAGCCACGAGCACGAGCCAGAGAGGGATCCGCGCTGGTCGAAACTGGACAAACTGAAATTCGACTGAGCGCGCCGCTTGTGGCCGGTTCGCTATCTTTGAGTGTCGAATGGCCGTCCCTAAGCAACGACAGTCGCACAGCCGCACGGCAAAGCGCCGCGCCCAGCACGGGATCGCAGCGCCGACCGGTGGCGCTTGCCCCGAGTGCGGCGCACCGCGCCTTGCTCACCGTGTCTGCTCGAATTGCGGCACCTACGGCGGCCGCTCGGTTGTCGCCCCTGCAAACACCGATCAGTAGCCCTCGATGAGCGTCACCGTCGCGGTCGACGCGAACGGGGCCGACCTCGGGCCCGCTGAAGTAGCTGCCGGCGCCGCGATCGCCGCGGGACTCGGCGTGCAGGTTCGCGTCTTTGGCCCCGCCGAGCAGATCGGCGATGTGGCCGACGGTGTCGAGGTAATCGACACGCCGGTTTCGATCGCGAAGGAGGCGGACCCGGCCCGCGCGGCGCGGTCAACGCCGGAGGCTTCGATCGTTAAGGCCGCTCGCGCAGTGGCTGAAGGCGAAGCTGACGCGCTTGTAAGCGCCGGGGCCACCGGTGCGACGCTGGCTGCCGGGCTTTTCGAAATCAAGCGCGCAAAAGGTATCTATCGCCCTGCATTAGCGACGCCGGTGCCGATCCCTGGCAGCCCGGTCACGTTGTTGGACGTCGGCGCCAACGTTGAGGTTCGCAGTGAGCATCTAGTTCAGTTCGCCTTTATGGGCGCCGCGCTGGCGACGACGGTGCTGGGTCAGCAGAGGCCCCGCGTAGCCCTGCTCTCGAACGGCAGCGAGGCCAGCCGTGGGACGGCGGTCGTGATCGAAGCCGGCGAGCAGCTAGCGGCGGGAACGCATTCAACCTTTGATTTTATAGGGAATATCGAGGGGAATGACCTGGCGGCCGATACCGCCGACGTGATCGTCACCGATGGTTTCACCGGCAATATCGCGCTGAAGGTGATGGAAGGGATCTCGCAGGCGGTCGTGGGTGGCGTGCGCGCCGCTGCGACCAGTTCAACGCGCGCAAAGCTCGGCGGCGCGCTGCTGCGCCCGGCGCTGCGCGGCTTTCGCGACGAGATCGACCCCGAAGGCCCTGGCGGCGCCTACTTGCTGGGCTTGAGGCGGCTTGCGGTCGTCTCGCACGGCCGTTTTTCCCGTTACGGCTTCTCCCAAGCGATCCTGCTCGCGGCGCGGGCTGTGAATGGCGATCTCGTTGGGCGAACCGAGACGATGTTGGAAGCTGGCGGCGCGCTACGCCGTGCGGGCGGCTCAGAGGCGGGCAGCCCGTCCGAGGGCGCGGCTAGTTTTCCGCCAGATGACTCGTGACGATGTCCTTCAATTAATTCGCACGCATCTTGCCGACGAGCTTGACGTAGACCCTGCGGCGATCAGCGGTGAGACGCGCTTTAAAGAAGACCTTGAGGCCGATTCGCTCGACCTCTACACGCTTGTCCAAGAGTTTGAAGACACGTACGGCACGAAGATGTCAGACGAGCAGGCCGCAGGGATTCTCACCGTCGGTCAAGCAATCGACTTTGTCCTCGCCCACACCAGCGCCAGCTCCTGAGCCCTGCAGACCCTCACCTCACTCCTCGACAATCTGCCGGCCGACCTCTACCGGCAGGTCTTCACGCACGCCTCGTGGGGCGAGCGCAGCAGCGACTCCTACGAGCGTCTCGCCTTTCTCGGCGACAGCGTGCTCGGTTTGGCGATCACGGCGCACCTCTATCCAGTCTTGGAGGCCGATCGCTTCGGCGCTGGGCGGCTGACGAAGATCAGGGCGCAGACAGTTTCGGGTGCGGCCTGCCGCGAGGTCGCGGTTCGCTTGGGCGTGCCGGAGCGGCTCGCTGCGGCTGCGCCGGAGGGAACGCCACTGGCCGACACGCTGGTCAGCGAGCGCGTTCTCTCCTCGATCGTCGAGGCGATCATCGGCGCCTGTTATCTCGATCAAGGCTACGAGACAACTGCCGCCGCTGTGGTCGACTGTTTCGCGCCGGAGCTAGCGCTTGCGCTGGAACATCCGATCGACTTCAAGTCGGCGCTGCAGGAACAGCTTGCCGCGCGCGGTCAGATGGTCGAGTACGAGATCTTGAGCGAGGAAGGGCCGCCGCACGAGCGCACCTTCACGGTCACAGCAAACGTCGCCGGCGCAGTAGTCGGCAGGGGGATTGGGCGGACGAAGAAGGCCGCCGAACAGGAAGCGGCGCGGACCGCGCTCGGGCCCGCGAGCGGGGGCGACTGAGATGCATCTGAAGTCGATCAGCCTGAAGGGGTTCAAATCGTTTCCCGAGCGGACGGTGCTCGAATTCGCCCCCGGCGTCTCCGTCGTTGTTGGCCCGAACGGCTCGGGCAAATCGAATATCACCGACGCCGTGCTCTGGGCGATGGGGGAGCAATCGCCGCTAGCGGTTCGAGGGCAGAAGATGCAGGACGTGATCTTCGGCGGTGGTCACGGCGTCAAGGCGCGCTCCTCGGCTGAGGTCGAGCTGATCATTGACAACTCGGACGGGGCGATTGAGATGCCGCTCGGCGAGATCTCGATTCTGCGCCGGCTTGACCGCAACGGCGAAGGCGAATACCGCCTAAACGGAGCCCGCTGCCGGCTCGTTGACGTGCTTGAGGTCCTTTCCGACACAGGGCTTGGCAAGGAGATGCACTCGGTTGTCTCACAAGGGCGCGTTGAGTCGATCGTTACCTCCAAGCCGCGCGACCGGCGCCTACTGATTGAGGAGGCGGCCGGGCTCGGCAAACATCGAAAGCGCCGCCGCCGCGCGCAGATCAAGCTCGACCGCGCGCAGGAGAACCTTGATCGTTGCCTTGATATCGAGCGCGAAGCGCGCTCCCAGCTGCGGCCACTCAAGCGGCAGGCCGAGGCGGCCGAGCTGCTGGCGCGCGTCGAGCGTCAGACGACGGAGGCATCTTGGGAGCTGGTTCGCGACGCCTCGCGCGTGGCGCGCAGCTCGCTGGAGAGCTCTGAGAAGGCCGCGGCCGAGGCCCGTCAGGCGCGTGACGAGCTTCAGGACAAACTCGGCCAGGTCGACCTGCGACGAGAGCAGGCCGAGAAGCAGCTTGCCGAGCGGAGCGAGCGACGCGAAGCGATAGCGCGCCGGGGCGAACTTGCACGCAGCGCCGCCGGCAAGATTGAGATGCGGATCGAAAGGGCGCGCGAGAATGCGCTGGCGCTAGCCGACCGCCTGAAGCGGCGCGAGCTGCAGCTCGCGCGTCTTAGGCCGCAGGTTGCCGCCGACTCGCCAGACCTAATCGGCAGCGAGCGGATAGCGGCGTTGGAAGCCGATCTGGCGAAGCTTGATCTTGAACGCGCCACAGAGCTTGACGCCGAGCTCGCAGCGCTGCTAATCGAGCGAGACGACGCTGTTACCGAAAGCGAGACTGCCACCGCAGCGGCAGCCGAGCTGATCGCTCAGTGTCAGGCTGCAGAGGCCGTCGCAAAGCAGGCTCGCGCGGATCTGCGCGAACTCGAACAGGCGAGCGAGCAGGCAGGCCGTGAGCTCGCGCGGGCTCAGGCCGAGCTCGGCCGGCTCGATGACTTCCTCCGTGAATACGCCGATGCGCCCGAAGGGAGGCCTTCTCTGGCCAGCAGCCTTGAGGTCGAAGCCGGCTTTGAGATGGCGGTCGCTGCGGTTCTCGGGGTTCGCCTACGGGCAGCGATCGTCGATGACCTCCCGAGCGGTCAGCAGCTCGTCGGCCGGCTCGGCGCCGAAGGGGGTTCAGCGCTCGTCGTGGACGCGGGTCGGCCAGCGCAGAGCGCGCTCGCAGCGCCGCCGGGTGCCCGTGCTTTGGCAGATTGCGTCAGCGGCGGTGCCAACGCAGAGCTTGGGCGCAGGCTTCTGGCAGGGGTTTGGCTGGTCGAATCGTTTGAGGTCTTGCCGGGTGACTTCGCGGGCGTCGCGGCAACGCGTCAAGGGCGCGTCTGGAACGGCGTCACCGGAGAGCTGCGCCAGAGTGCTCACGGCAGTGGCGAGCAGGTTCTAGCCGAGCGCCAGCGCCGCGAGAAACTCGCCGCGCAGGTTGCTAGTGCCGCAGATTCCGCGAGCACGACGGCGGTTGCCCTGGCCGATGCAGCGCAGGCGTGCACGGTGGCAGAGCAGGCTCTTGCTGGCGCCGACGACGACTCGGGCGCCGGCGAGCGCGAGGCGGCTCAGGCAGCCGAGCGCGCGCGCCGCGCAGAGTGGATCATCGAGCAGCGCCGCCAAGCCCCCGAGCAGGGCGCCGTGGCGGTTGCGCGGGCGCAGCTTGAGGGCGAGCTCGCAGCCGAGCGCAGAGTCGCTGATCAGGCGGCTCAGGAGCGCGATCAGCGCAGGCAGGCGGTCGCCAGCTTCGAAACGGCAATCGCTTACGAAGTTGGTCTCGTGCCCTCCTACAGCGCCTTCGAGGAAGCGCTTGCGCGCGCTCAGGTGGCCGTCGCCGAGCGGGTCACGATCCTTGAGGCCGAGCTGGAGGCCGACCGCCTTGGCAACGCTGGTGTGACCGATGATCTGCGCGCCTTTGCTCAGTCCGGCGCCGAGCTTCAGAGCGCGCTCCGCGAAGCCGGTGAGGCGGTCACGGCGGCCGAGGTGACCGCTCAGCAGGCTCGAGATCAGCACGCTGATACCGAGGCAGAGCTGGCGCGCCTCGCCGGGCTGCTTGGCCTCGAGGCAGAGCCCTCGGAAGAGCCGCTTGATCAAGAAGCGGTCGCAGCTCTTGAAGACCGGATCGTGCGGCTGGAGCGCCGCCGCGAACAGATCGGGCCTGTCAACCCGCTAGCCAAAGGCCAGTACGAGGAGGCGCTCGAGCACGTCGAGACGCTCGAGCATCAACGGACCGATCTTGAAACGGCGATGCGCGAGCTGCGGACGCTAATCCGCGACACCGACCGCCAGATCCGCGAAAGCTTTGAGGAGACCTTTGAGGCGGCGGCGAAGAATTTCGAGGAGCTGGCAGCCCACTGTTTCCCCGGTGGCCGCGGTCGCCTGCGACTTGTGCGCGAAGAGCAGGCCCTCAGGGCCGTGCTCGGTGGCGGCGAGGGCGAGGAGGAGGCAGCACGGCTTGAGGCCGCTGAGGATGAGGCCAACGCCGAAGCCGAGCGCGAAACCGGCGAGCCGGAGGATGATCTCGGCGTCGAGATCGAAATCACCCCGGCAGGGAAGTCGATGAAGCGCCTGACGCTTCTCTCTGGCGGCGAGAAGTCGATGACCGCGATCGCCTTCCTGTTCTCCGTGTTCCTCGCGAAGCCCTGCCCATTTTACATTCTCGATGAGGTCGAGGCGGCTCTCGATGACCTGAACATTGGGCGATTCCTCGAGTTGCTTCGGCTCTACCGCAACCGCGCTCAGTTCATCGTTGTCACGCACCAGCAGCGCACAATGGAGGCCGCCGACTCTCTCTATGGCGTTTCGATGGGCGGGGACGGCGTCTCAAAGGTGATCAGTCGCAAGCTACCGGCCGAGGTCGATGGCGATGGCAGCGTCGTGCAGGCAGCCTGATCCACGTTAGTTGGCTCCTGCTTTTTGGTTCAAGCGAGTACGCTCTAGGTGATGTCGACTCCTGTGATCTGGCTTCTGGTTGCTGCCGCCTTGGCTTTTACCGAGATTGTCACCGAAAGTCTGATCTTGACTCCACTTGTTGCCGCCGCGGTCGTGATCGCGGCCGGCACGCTGATCGGCGCGCCGCTTGGTCTGGTTGTCGTCGTCGCGATCGCTGGCGCGGTGATCACGCTGCTGATGCTGAGGCCGCTGATGCGCCGCGAGCGACTTGACTTTGCCGTCGGTGGGGCCGAACACGACTTCGTAATCGGGCAGCGCGGAGTCGTCGAGGAACGCGTGGTCAACGATGAGGCGACCGGCGTGATTGAGGTCGGTGGTGAAGCTTGGACCGCACGAGCCAACGATGATGAGCAGACCTTCGCCCCCGGCGATGCGGTTGAAGTTGTCGCCGTACGCGGCGCAGTTGCGGTTGTAGATCGGCCACAAGCGAACGCGAACGATGGCGTGGGCGCCTGAGCTGAGGCGCCCCGCTACCCTTTAACGCTGACGGTTTGTGAACTTCGAGAGGAACCAGTGGCCGTACGACTAAGGCTCACGCGAGTGGGCGGCAAGCAAAATCCGATCTGGCGGGTTGTTGTAGCC
>SYIT01000122.1 GCA_005798685.1 Actinomycetota bacterium
ACTTTCAGCTTGCTATTGGGCAGCAGGTAAACCGCTTCCTTCTTGATCTCGCCAAAGGCAAAGCCCTCTTCGCGCCATTGCTCGCGCGTTACGTCGGGGAAGAGCTTTTCCAGCGCATCGGGCCGCATCACGGCGCCGGAGAGGTTGTGGCCACCGCAGGTCTTGGCCTTCTCGATTACAGCGACAGGCACTTCGCCGAGCCGCTCGAGCGTTTCCGGGTCATCGGCCAGCAGGTCGAGCAGACGGTTTGCGCAGGCTAGGCCGGCGGTTCCACCGCCGACGATCGCTACGCCAACGTCGATCCGCTCGTCCTCAGCGTCAAGCTCGCGCTTGATGAACTCTGCGGGCGAATCAACCGGCGGCGGGTATGACCCCGGGACGACCTTGCCGTTCTTCCCTGCCATAGTTATCAGGCGCCCTTCTTGGCCTTAACGGCTTCGGTCAGCTTCGGCATGATCTTGTTGAGATCGCCGACAATTCCGAGGTCGCTGAACTCGAAGATCGGCGCGTTTGCATCCTTGTTGATCGCGACGATGTTCTCAGCGCCCTGCATGCCGACCTTGTGTTGGATGGCGCCGGAGATACCGGCCGCGAGGTAGAGCTTCGGTGCGACCGTCTTGCCGGTCTGGCCGATCTGCCCGGCGTAAGGGAACCAGCCAGCGTCAACGACGGCGCGCGTTGCGGCCACGGCCGAGTTGCCGCCGAATGCGGTGGCGAGAGCTTCACAGAGCTCGAAGCCCTCTTCTGCGCCGAGGCCGCGGCCGCCGGCGATCAGCACGTCGGCTCCTTCGATGTCAACGTCGGCGCCACGCTGCTCGCCGCGCTTGACCATTGTTGCTTGGCCTGAAAAGGGTGAGAATTCAACGCTGAGCGATTCGACTGCTGCGGTGCCGCCGGTCTCTTTGATCTCAAAGGCGTTCAGTCGGCTGATGATGATGCCGAGGTCGCTGCGAAATGAGATTTGCGAGATCGCCGAGTCACCGAGGATCGGCCGTTCGGCGACTAACTTGCCGGCTTCGGCGCGAACGGCGGTGATCTCCATCGCCACACCTGCGCCTAGGCGGGCAGCAAGCCCAGCGCCAACCTCGAAGCCGAGCAGGCCGCCACCGAAGATCGCGTAGCCATAATCGCCGGCTGCGATTGCTGCCGCCATCGCGTCAACGACAGGCTGGGCGAGCCCTTCAGGGCCCTCGACGTTCAAAACCTTCGTCGCTCCGTAGTTGCCGAGCGCGCCAGCGAGATCGTCGCCGATCCCCTGGCCGACAACGATTGCGTGCGCTTCGCCACCGAGCTCAGCGGCTAGCTTCGCGGCCTCCGAAACGGCGCCGAGCGAGTTCTTATTGAAGGCGCCCTCGTACTGCAGCGCGTAAACCAGAATGTTGGCCATTTAGATCAGCTTCCTCTCGTCGAGCCAAGCAACGATCTGTTCGACCGTCTCGGCTGTGTCCTCGTCTTCAATGATTCGTCCGGCTTCCTTCTTTGGCGGTTCGCTTGACCCGGTCCACTGGGCTGCCGAGTTATCGCCGCCAACCTTCGAAGTGTCGATCCCGGCGTCACCCGCGGTTACCTTCTCGAGCGGCTTCTTCTTCGCTCCCATGATCGCTTTGAGCGACGGGTAGCGCGGCTCGTTGATCGCGTCTCCGACCGAGATCACGGCCGGCAGGTTGATGTCGACCGTGTCGTACCCGTACTCGGCTTGACGCTCGGCACGAAGCTTCGTGCCGCCGTCAACGTCAATCTTAATCACCTGGGTGAGCGAAGGGAACTCCAGATGGTCGGCGACGACCGCGCCGATCGTGTAGCACTCGCCGTCATCGGACTGCTGACCGAGCAGAACGAGATCGGGGGCTTCCTTTTCAAGCACTTTTGAAAGCGCGTAGCCGGTGGCGGCGACGTCTGAACCAGCGAGCGCGTCGTCGGCCAAGTGGATTGAGCGGTCGGCGCCGAGCGAGACGGCTTTGTGCAGCGCGCGCTCGGCCGAGTCTGGCCCCATCGTCACGGCGACTACCTCGTCAACTGCCATCGCGCCGCTCTCTTTGAGCTGCATCGCGGCCTCGATCGCGTGCGTGTCGTATGGGTTGAGGTTCTTTTCGCCGCTGCGATCCACACGACCCGTCGAAGGGTCGATCTTCTTCTGGACGGCGGCGTCCGGTACTTCCTTAACGAGAACGCAAATTTTCACTTCGTCAATCTCCTATTTCGATCTGTTTAAAAGTGTATCTATGGCCTTGACTGACTAGTCAATCGATTCTGCGCTGCGGCATTAACGAGGTTCTCTGTTACCTACGGCGCTAACAAGAAAGGCGATGATCTCCTGCGTCGGCGCGCCCGGCGTGAAGACGGCGGCAACGCCAAGCTTTTTGAGCTGCGGGATGTCATCGGCGGGAATCGTTCCCCCAACGGTCACGACAACGTCGTCGATACCCTGGGCGCGCAGCAGCTCGACGATCTTTGGCACCAGCGTCATGTGTGCGCCCGAGAGAATCGAAAGGCCGACGGCGTCAGCGTCTTCCTGGACGACGGTTTCAACGATTTGCTCCGGCGTCTGGTGGAGACCGGTGTAGATCACTTCCATTCCGGCGTCACGCAGCGCGCGGGCGATGATCTTGGCGCCACGGTCATGGCCGTCGAGGCCGGGCTTGGCGACGACTACACGGATCTTCTGGGTCGAGCTGGCTGCGTTCATTGATAGCGGGGAGCGCCCGCTATGGGCGCACCTCGCGATGGTAGTAGACCGGCGCCTTCAACCGCCGTCTGGCATTTAGCGAACGCGGACGGAGAGCTTCATGCCACGGTGGATCGTGCAGACGTAAGTGCCGGAGCGGGCTTTGACCGAAGCCGAGCCGCGGACGCGAATTCTGATGTTTGCCCCCGGGCCAACGACATTGTGCGGCCTGCGGCCGCCCCAGACGAAGCGCAGCGTCGGTCCCTTGGACACCGTGATGCTCCTTGGGCCGAAGTAGTCGTCGCGAACCGAGATCGTTTTCGAGCCGGCCACGCTTGCGTTCTGATCAGCGCCCGCGATCGCGCTACCCGCAGAAGCGCTGAGGGCAACTACGGCAGTGACGGCGGTCATAGTCAATTTGCGATTCATCTGTTTATCTCCTTCGGTTTAAAAGACCGGTGATTCGACGTACTTTCCGAATACGTCTTGTAAAGCCTGAACGATCTCTCCTTCAGATGCGTCAGTTCGCGTGCAGTCGATTAGTAGTGGCATCAGGTTAGCCCTTTGCTGGGCGGCGGCTTCGCGCAAGTTGACGAGCGAAGCTTCAACCGCGGCGCTGTCACGGCCGGCGCGGACAGCATTTAGACGCTCAACTTGGCCTCGCTCCATCGCCGGGTCGCTGCGGTGGAGCGTCGTCTGCTGCTCGTCGCCTTCGCTGTAGGCATTTACGCCGACCACGACGCGGCGGCCGGAATCGATCTCCTGTTGCAGCTCGTAGCTGGCATCGGCGATTTCGCGCTGCGGGTAGTTGACCTTTACGGCCGCGACCATGCCACCGAGCTCGTCGATCTTCTTGAAATAGTCGTAGGCATCGGCTTCGATCTTGTCGGTCAGCGCCTCGACGAAGTAGGAGCCGCCAAGCGGGTCGATCGTGCTGGCAACGCCGGTCTCGTCGGCGATGATCTGCTGCGTGCGCAGGGCCAGGCGGACGGCGTCTTCTGTTGGCAGCGCGAGCGCCTCGTCGTAGCTGTTGGTATGCAGCGACTGCGTGCCGCCGAGCACACCGGCGAGCGCTTCGATCGCCGTTCGCACGACGTTGTTGAGCGGCTGCTGCGCCGTCAGCGAGACGCCTGCAGTCTGCGTGTGGAAGCGCATCAGCCAGCTCTTCGGGTCCTTCGCACCGAACGTCTCTCTTAGCTCGCGGGCCCAGATCCTCCGAGCCGCGCGGTACTTGGCAATCTCCTCGAAGAAGTCGATCTGGGCGTTGAAGAAGAACGAAAGCCGCGGCGCAAAATCATCCACGTCAAGCCCGCGCTCAACCGCCTGCTCGACGTAGGTGAGCCCGTCCTTGAGCGTGAATGCCAGCTCCTGCGCAGCCGTCGAACCGGCCTCACGGATGTGGTAGCCGCTGATTGAAACCGGGTGCCAGCGTGGCATCTGCTGCGAGCACCACTCGATCATGTCGCCGATCAGCCGCATCGCAGGATCGATCGGGAAGCACCACTCCTTCTGCGCGATGTACTCCTTTAGGATGTCGGCCTGAATCGTGCCGGCGAGCTGCCGGGGCGGCACACCTTCGCGCTCAGCGGCGACGACGTAATAGGCGAGCATGATCGCAGCCGGAGCGTTGATCGTCATCGAGACCGAAACTTCGCCAAGGTCGATCCCTTTGTAGAGCGTCGTCATGTCCTCAACCGTGTCGACGGCAACGCCTTCGCGGCCGACCTCGCCGAGCGAGAGCGGGCTGTCGGAGTCATGGCCCATCAGCGACGGCATGTCGAAAGCGGTCGAGAGGCCGGTCTGGCCGTGGTCGAGCAGGTAGTGGAAGCGCTCGTTCGTCTCCTCGGCGCTGCCAAAACCGGCGAACTGGCGCACCGTCCAGAGGCGCCCGCGGTACATCGATGGGTAGACGCCGCGCGTGTACGGGTACTGCCCCGGCAGGCCGATCTGTTCGTCGGTGTTGTCGGGCAGGTCGGCTTCCGTGTAGAGCGGCTCGACCGGGGTGCCGGAGAGCGTCGTGAAAGAAACGTCGCGCTCGGGCGCGGCCTCGAAGGCTTCGCGCCACTGCTGCTCGGTTGACTCTTTGCCTCCGGGGGTCTTTGCCATTGCGGGGAGAATACGCGCAGGCCGCGGCAGCGGAGCGCGGCTTAGTCTTCGCGAGCGATCTTGCCGAGCAGGCCGCGGGCGCTCACCAGCCGTTGGATCTCGCTCGTGCCCTCGGAGATCTCAGTGATCTGGGCG
>SYIT01000002.1 GCA_005798685.1 Actinomycetota bacterium
CGATCCCGACTGGCTCCATCTGCTCGCAGCCGCAGTGCAAGCGGCACGTTGGCAATCGATCTTCGAATAAGATTATTTGATGAGCGTTCGCATAGTTTTGGTGGTTCTTACAGGGACGCTGGCTGCTGGATCGCTCAGCGCAGCGTCGGCAAGCGCTCAGGACGCGGCCGCGACGGTCTGGCTCTGCAAGCCGGGGCTGGCGTCGAACCCGTGTATCAGCTCAGCTCGGACGACGCTGATCAAACCGAACGGAGCACAGCAGATTGAGCCTCCTAAGGCGCAGACTCGCCAGCCAATCGATTGCTTCTACGTCTATCCGACAGTCAGCCAGCAGATGACGGCGAACGCGAATCTTGAGATCACCGCTGCGCAGACCGGCGTCGCAACCGCGCAGGCATCGCGCTTCAGTTCGAAGTGCCGCGTCTACGCACCGATCTACCGTCAGCTAACTGTGGCGGCGCTATTCGGTAAGGCAACCGGCACTGCCGACCGAGAGATCGCCTACAACGACGTCAAGGCCGCTTGGAACGAATACCTCGCTCGGTACAACAAGGGCCGCGGCGTTGTTCTGATCGGTCACTCGCAGGGGAGCTACCAGTTAACCGAGCTAATTGCCAAGGAGATTGACCAGAGGGCGGCGGTGCGCAAGAAGATCGTCTCAGCGCTGCTAATCGGTGGCCAAGTACTAGTAGCCAAGAGCAAGGATCTTGGCGGTAGCTTCAAGAAGATTCCCGCCTGCCGCAAGATCGACCAGACAGCGTGCGTGATTGGATACAACACCTTCTCGCAGCAGCCTCCAGCCGACAGCAGGTTCGGCCGCACCGCGCAGCCTGGTAAAGAGGTTCTCTGCGTAAATCCCGCCGCACTGAAGCGAGGCGCCACAGGCAAAGCGCGGAGCTTGGTCCCGACCTCACAGCTGGCATTTGGCGGTGCGCCACTGGCAACAACGCCTTGGATCGCCACCAACGCCCTTTATACGACGAGGTGTGCCAGCGCTGACGGCGCCAACTGGCTGCAGGCGACCGACGTTGGCGGCGCGGGCGACAAGAGACCCCGATTCGGCGCGCCACTCGGTCAGACCTGGGGGCTGCACATCGTCGACGTCAACATCGTGCTCGGCAGCCTGCTGGAGCTCGTCGGCCACCAGTCGGCAGCGTGGCGCAAGCTCTGAGCCGGGCGCGCGGGCGCTTATCTCCTCCTTAGCGCCGCCGCTATCATAATTAGGCCTATGTTGTCGTTCATTCGCAGAACATCCAGTAAGACGCTTCTAGCTCTTGGCGCTTCAGTAGTTCTGATCGCCGCGCTAGGCGCGGTAGCTGCAACCGGCGCCGATGGCGGCGACGACCGGCCACCGGCCAAGCCGCTGGCCGAGGCGATCGCTTCCTCGCTCGATGGTCAGGAGATTGGTGGCCTCTCTGCTCGCGTCACGTTCACCAACGAGATGCTCGAATCGGCCGGCATGGTCAAGGGCGCCGACCCACTGATGGGTGGCGGCAGCGGCAGGCTCTGGGCCTCCAACGATGGTGACGTTCGAATCGAGCTTCAATCGGAAGCCGGCGGAGGCGACGTTCAGATCGTCGCCCGCGGCGACCAGCTTTGGCTCTACCACGCGTCGGCTAACACGGTCTACCGTACGACGATCGAGCCAGAAGAGAAAAGCGCCAAGCGCGGCGGCGAGGAAGAGTGGCCACCAAGCGTTGCTGCCGTCAGTCGGATGCTGGAGCAGCTCGGCACCGAGGCAGTCGTCTCAGGCGCGATTCCAAGCAATCTTGCCGGCAAGCCCGCTTACAGCACGCGGGTTGAGCCGAAGGACCAAGGCGGCCTGATTGGCGGAGCAGACGTAACTTGGGACGCCTCGAACGGCGCCCCGTTGCGTGTCGCAATCTTTGCCCGTGGTGAGAACGACCCAACGCTGGCGATCGAAACAACCGAAGTTAGCTTCGGCGCGGTTGACCCCGCCGTCTTTGCGATTCAGCCACCGGCCTCGGCGAAGGTCGAGAACATGAGCGCCGCCAACAAGCCGAGCGCCGCCGATAAGCCGAAGCGGCCGATCACTGGGCTCGGCGCCGCGCGCGCAGCAGCGCCGTTCGAGCTTTCCGCCCCAGCCAAGCTCGCGGGGCTGCCTCGCAGCGAAGTGATGCTCGTTGGTAGCGGCGCGAAGAAGAGCGTCACAATCACCTACGGTCAGGGGCTGGGCGCGATAATGGTGATCGAAAGCGCCGCCAGCGGCAAAAAGCAACCACCCTCGCTCGGCGCGTCCGAGCAGGCTGAGCGCGACGGAATCCAAATCCCGACGGCGAATGTGGGTGGCGCTGAAGCGACCGTGTTCGGCACGCCGCTTGGCTCGCTCGTCAGCTTCACTCGTGACGGCGTCCGCTACGTCGTGATCGGTTCGGTCACCGAGCAGAGCGCTCTGGCCGCTGCCCGCGGGCTTTAAGCCGCGTGAGCGAACGAGCGCCGGTCGCGCTCCGCGGCCTGACGAAGCAATACGGCCGCATCACCGCAGTTGATGACGTCTCACTAACCGTCAATGAAGGCGACGTCTTTGGCTACCTCGGCCCCAACGGTGCCGGCAAGACGACGTCACTGCGGATGATGCTGGGGCTGATAACTCCGACTGCTGGCGAGGCGCGCGTATTCGGCCATGATCCGCAGAAGTCGGTTGATGCTCTGGCCGACGTGGCCGGCTTCGTTGAAGCGCCGCGCTTCTACCCCTACCTCGACGGAATGACCAACCTGCGCCTGGTCGCGTCGCTCGACGGCAATGACGCGAAGTCGCGAATCGCCGAGGCGCTCGACGTAGTTGAGCTGACGGACCGAGCCGACGACAAGGTTGGTGGTTACTCGCACGGCATGCGCCAGCGATTGGGGATTGCCGCAGCGCTGATCCGTCGTCCGAAGCTGCTGCTGCTCGATGAGCCGGCGACCGGCCTTGACCCTGGCGGCATGCGCGACATGCGCGCGCTGATCGCGCGGTTGTCGGCGGAGGGAATGACTGTGATGCTCTCCAGCCACCTGCTGGCCGAAGTCGAGGAGCTATGCAACCGCGTGGCGATTGTGCGCAGCGGCCGGATCGTCTACGAAGGCGAGCTCGACGAGCTGCGCGCCGCCGCTGGGCTGACGATTCGCCTGCGCACTAGCGACGATGAGGTCGCGCTGCGAGTGCTCGCCGACCGCCGAGGCATCAGCGACGTCGTCCGCCATGGCCCCGCGCCGATCCAGTTCCGCGCCGCTGACGAAGCGGCAATCGGTGAGCTCTCTCGCGCGCTGGCTGACTCCGGCGCGCTGATCCTTGAGCTGGCACCGAGCGCGGCAACGCTTGAGGATCTGTTCTTCGAACTGACCGAGGGCGAAGGCGACGCGCAGGCGGAAGAGAAGCGGCTTGACGAGCTCTCCGATCTAACCGGCGGCTCGCAATGAGCCGTCCGGGAACACTGACCGTCTACCGCGGGGAGCTGCGCAAACTGCGCGCACAGAAGCGAACGTACCTGGGGCTCGGCGCGGCAGTACTGGTGCCGATCGTCTTTGCGGTCGCGGTCGCGATCCAGCCCGGCGAACCGGCCGACGTGCCTTTCGGGCGCTATATCAACGACACCGGCCTCGCCTTCCCGCTGGTGACGCTGCTGTTCGGTTCGATCTGGTTCTATCCGCTGATCGCAGCGCTCGTCTCCGGCGACATCGTCGCCAACGAGGACAACAACGGCACGCTGAAAACGATCCTGACGCGCTCGGTTGAACGCAGCCAGATCTTCTTCGGCAAGGTGATCGCGGCTTTTAGCTATTCGATCCTCGCGATCATCCTCAGTGGCGTCGTCGCAACAATTGCCGGCATCATCGTCTCCGGCTTCAACCCAATACCGACTCTCTCGGGAACGTTGGAGACGCCGGAGCGGGGCCTGCTGCTGGTGGCGGGCAGCCTCGCCGTGTACCTAATGCCAATCCTCGCGATCTCTAGCTTTGCGCTGCTGCTCTCGACCGTCTTTCGCAACAGCGCCGCGGCCGTCGTCGGCACCTTGATGTTCTCGCTTCTGCTGCAGCTGGTCGTAATCATCCCCGGCCTCGACGGCCTCCAGCCCTATCTACTCAGCACCCAATTCAACTCTTGGCAGGGACTACTGCGCACCCCGGCCGACTGGGATCCGATCATCCGCGCAGCTTGGGTCTGCGCCGCCTACGCGATCCCTTCGCTGGCGATCGCCTTGACGGTCTTCCTGCGCCGCGACGTAGCCGGCGGCTAAGCCGCAGCAGCCGGGTTCTGCTTGGCCCACTCGATGATCTTTGCCGACTCGTCGAAGCCGCTGCCGTCATCGAACTCGATCGCGGGACCCCAAGTGCGACCGGTTATTGCCTTCACCTGGCGGCGCTTTGGCTGCAGCGCGAGCGGCAGCGGGCCGAGGCCGTACACCTTCACAACCTCCGGGTCGTAGCCCGCATCGAGCAGTGCTTGGTGGGCTTCGCCGCAGGGGTGCTTGTGGCCTAGGAGCTTGGTCGTCCAAGCGCCGTAACAGACGTAGAGCTTCACCCGATTAGCGCCTTGACGCGTTCGACGACAGCCTGCGGAGTGATGCCGAGCTTCTCGAGCACCTCGTCGCCGGGTGCTGAGGCGCCGAAGCGGTCGATCGCGACCGAATCGTCAACCCACTTCTGCCAGCCCATCGAGATCGCGGCCTCGACCGACACTGAAGGGAGGTCGGGCGGAATCACTGAGACTTGGTATTCCTCGCCTTGCGCCTCAAAGAGCTCCCAGCTCGGCATCGAAACGACGCGGGTTGGGATCCCGTCGACGGCCAGCAGCTCGGCTGCGGCAACGGCGACCGAAACCTCGCAGCCCGTTCCTACGACGACGGCACGCGCGGCCTCAGCCGGTTCGCTGATCACGTAAGCGCCCTTGTCGAGCCCCGAGGCCGGCGCCATGCCACCTTCGCCGCGGTCGTAGACGGGAGTGTCCTGGCGGCTGAGGATCAGCGCCGCTGGGCCTGTTAGGTCAGAGATGATGAAGCGCCAAGCCTCGGCCGTCTCATCGGCATCGGCCGGTCGAATCACGGTCAGCTTCGGAATCGCGCGCAGCGCAGCTAGATGCTCGACCG
>SYIT01000123.1 GCA_005798685.1 Actinomycetota bacterium
CCCCGCTATTTAGGGAAGCTGGCGGATTGTTGGCTTGTCCTGCCCTGCCAAGACCGTCAGCGACCAGTTAAGAAGAGGTTCAGATGCGCGTCACCGTGATTGTGCCAGCCTACAACGAGGCCCGCACCATAGAGCAGGTTTTGCGCCGACTGGCGGAGCTTGATTTCGACGCTGAGATTCTCGTAGTTGACGACGGTTCGATCGACGAGACCGTTGAGATCGTTAGTGGCCTTGAATCAAAGATTCCCGGCCTGCGGCTGATCATTCACGAGCGTAACCAGGGCAAGGGCGCCGCGGTGCGGACCGGCATCAATGCCTCGACCGGCGACTTCGTGATGATTCAGGACGCCGACCTCGAGTACGACCCGTCGGACATCCCAAAGCTTCTCACGCCGCTCTTTGACGGCGTTGCCGACGTGGTCTACGGCACGCGCTTTCGCGGCGGCGAAACCCAGCGCGCCCATCTCTTCTGGCACTACGCCGGCAACCGCTTCCTCTCGCTGCTGACGAACATTCTTTATAACACGACAATCAGCGACATGGAGGTCGGCTACAAGGCTTTCAACGGCGATCTGATCCGTTCAATCAATCTCGTCTCTAACGACTTCGCCTTTGAGCCGGAAGTCACGGCCAAGGTTCTGCGGCACAAGAACATCCGCCTTTTCGAAGTAGCAATTTCGTACTACGGTCGCACCTACGAGGAAGGCAAGAAGATCACGTGGCGCGATGGCTTCGGCGCCGTTGCAGCGCTAATCCGATTCCGGTTTGGGGGCTGAGTGAGATGGCCAAAAAGAAGAAGAAGGACCAGCAGGGCGACGACCTGGTCTCTGTATCGCCTCTCACCGAGGCTAAATATGAGGCCGGCAAAGAGCTTCGAAAGTCGATTCCCCGCAGCGAGCACGCGCAGTGGACGGCCCCGGCCGACCGCCCTGACCCGGTAGCGACGCTTGAAGCGCAAGCCGCCCAGCGCGTTCCTGATCTAGTTCCGATCCGCTATGGGCGGATGCTCGTCTCACCCGGCACCTTCTACCGCGGTGGCGCTGGAATCATGGCCTGGGACCTGGCCCACACGCCAACTACGAATATGCGCGCGCAGTGCTGCGGCGACGCACACCTGCTCAACTTCGGCACCTACGCTGCGCCTGACCGCAGCCTCATCTTCGATTTGAACGACTTTGACGAGACGCTTCCGGCATCGTTCGAGTGGGATCTAAAGCGGCTCGTCGCCAGCATCACGATCTCGGCCCGCGACAATGGCCTCAAAGCCAGCGAGGCGCGTGACGCCGCTCAGGCAACCGCGGCGCGCTACCAGACGCGGATGGACGAGCTGGCGGAAATGCCGTTCCTGCAGGTTTGGTACGAGCGAATCGACATGTCGAACATTCTTGCCATCGTTGATGAGAGCGGCGACAAGGTCGCGGCGAAGCGGATCGGCAAGATCGCCGCAAAAGCTGAAACGAAGACCAACCTTGGGGCGCTTGCGCGTTTCGCGCAGAAGACCGATGATGGCTTCAAGATCAAGGCTGACCCGCCGGTCGTTGTGCCGATCCCGCTTGGAATGGTGAAGGAGCTCGACAAGATCGTTGACAACGCTTACAGCGACTATCTCGACACGCTTGAGCCTGACCGGCGGATTGTGATCAGCCGTTATCGCCGCGCCGACTTCGCGCGCAAGGTGGTTGGCGTCGGTTCGGTTGGGACGCAGGCATTCATGATGCTGCTGATGGGGGACAGCGATGACGATCCGCTCTTCCTGCAGTTCAAGGAAGCCCAGCAGTCGGTGTTGGCGCCCTACGCCGGCAAGAGCGAGTACAAGCAGGAAGGCGAGCGTGTCGTCCGCGGCCAGCGGATCATGCAGTCGGCGAGCGACCCGTTCCTTGGCTGGGCGACCGGCTCTGGCGGCGCGAAGAAGCACTACTACATGCGACAGCTGCGCGACATGAAGGGTTCCGCCGACGTTTCGAAGTTGGACGCCGTTGGTTTGGCTCGCTACGGCGCGCTCTGCGGCGGCGTTCTAGCCCATGCGCACGCCCGCTCCGGCGACGCAGCAATGATCGCCGGCTACCTCGGTAGCGGGGCGACCTTTGCTGAATCGCTGGCAGCGTTCGGTGACGCTTACGCCGATCAGAACGAGCTCGACTTCGAGGCGCTCAAAGCGGCCGAGAAGAGCGGCAGGATCAAGGTTGAAAGCGGCGTCTAGCCGCCGTCCCTTACTCCTTTTCTTCGAGCGCGTCTTCGATGATCTCTGCCGTTAGCTCTTTCTCGGCGGCATCAACAATCTCGGCTTCGGCATCGACGATTTCGATCCCCTCAGCAACCGCTTCGGCGTCCTCGAGTAGCTGCTCCTCAGCTGCCGCGACGACCACTGCGTCTTCGATCAGCTGATCTTCGGCTGCGGCGACGATCTCAGCCTCTTCGAGCAGCGCATCTTCGGCTGCGGCGACGAGCGCTGGGTCGGCGTCAGGGTCGGCGGCTGCAGCGGCGACCATCTCTGCGTCGGCGATCAGCTGCTCTTCTGCGCCAGCGACGATCTCGGCTTCGGCCAGCAGCTCGTCTTCGGCTGCGGCGACGATCTCAGCCTCGACCTCAAGGCCGACGATTGCGTCAGAGACGAGGTCGGCGTCGGCTTCGAGCTGGTCTTCCGCTGCGGCGACAATTTCGATGTCGTCTTCAATCTGGTCATCACTCATATCTGGTTCCTCCTGAGGGTTTTTGGCTGGGTCAGTCGTAACTGCTCTGACAACCTACGGCAGAGCGGGCGCGTTGGGAAGGGCAACTTCTCGTAGGTTTCACAGATGGCCTCGCCAATCCAACGGGTTCTAAGCGCCTACCGCGCCGGCGGCGCCGACCTTCCATTCGGTGATCCGCTCGCTTACCACGGCGTTGCGATGGAGGGTTACTTCTGGCGCATCACCGACCCCGCAAGCGGCCGCGTTGTGATCGCACTGATCGGCGTCAACCGCGCCGCCGACGGCCACTGGGCCACTTTGGGCCTCGCCGGCTATCCGAACCGCTTCCTGCGCACCGTCGCCCATCCCGAGGGCGCGGCCGATTGGGAGCGGCTCGGGGCGTCGGCCGCAGAAGCCTTCATTGCCTGCCCGGACAGCGTGAAAGTTGACCTCGGCCCAGACGCCAAGCTCAATCTCAAGATCGATCACCCGCGCCCGTGGCCACGCCGCGTGCTCGGTGGCTCAAGCATCTTTCAGTCGGTGCCGGCGCTCAACCAGTACTGGCACCCTTGGCTGCTTGGTGGTAGCGCCAGCGGCAGCGCGCAGCTCGGCGACGAGCTTTGGGAGTTTGACGGCGCCCAGATTTACGCTGAGAAGAACTGGGGCAAAGGCGGCTTTCCGCCGGCCTGGTGGTGGGGGCAGGCGCAGGGCTTTGCCGAGCCGCAGGTCTGCGTGGCCTTCGCCGGTGGGATCATCGAACCGGGGCCGCTGAGCGTCGAGGTAACGGCGATCGTCGTGCTGCTCCCTGACGGGACGCTGATCCGCCTCGGCGACCCGGGCTTCTCGCCGGTCACCGCCGAAGTTGGCGACGAGCATTGGCGGCTGAGCGGTCGCAGCGCGCGCTGGCAGGTTGAGATCGATGGCTACGCGCCGCTTGGCGCCGCGCACGTGCTGCCGGTGCCGCTGCCGGCCGAGCGGCGCAATGTTCCCGGGGCGATCGAACACCTCGGCGGGCAGATGCACGTTACAGTCCGCAGGCACGGCCGAGTGGTCTGGTGTGGAACTACTGAGCTTGCGGCACTCGAGCACGGTGGTATCGACCGCGCGAGGGCCGAAGTGACCCGGCGCGGCGGCGCGGCCGACGCCGCTGACGCTGCCGCGATCGAGGCTTAGCTGCGATGTTCGTTTGTCACCGCAGTGGCCGCGGCGATCCGGCCCGCGCTTGGGAGCTGATGTCGCGTCCGCAGGAGTGGTCTAGCTGGGCGCCGCACGTTCGCGGCGCTTGGGGGTTAGGTGACGGCGAGGTGCGCGTCGGGGCACGCGGTTACGCGCGGCTGCTCGGAGTGGTTCCGATACCGGCGACGATTACTGCCGTCGATCCCGGCCGTTCATGGACCTGGCAGGTTGGCCCGGTCGAGATGGTTCACCGCGTCGACCCGGTGGCCGGCGGCTGCACCGTTGCCGTGGACATCAGCGCGCCGGCGCCGATCGAAGCTGCGCTTCGGATCGGCTACCGGCCACTGGTTGAGCTTCTGCTGCGCCGCCTGCTCAGCGAATCGCGCAAGCCGCTTCGCGTTGTTTAGCGCAGACGCGCCTTGATCCAAGCGGAGACGGCGTTCTTGACCGCCGCATCTGTGACAACACCCGAGTGCGACAGACCGGCGAATGTGTTGTAGGTCACCTTGCCGCCGCTCGTCTTCAGCTCATTCACAAGAGCTTGAGTGAAGGCAGGGAAGACCGTGCTGTCGTCGAGTCCTTGGAGGATCAGGACCGGAACCTTGATCTTCACGTTCGGGTTCATTGCTTTGAGCGCGGCGTCCACGCTGGCCGTCGTCACGCCTGGCTTGAGTAGGTCTTTCGGCTGGACCGTGCCGAGGGCCGCCGCGAGCTGCGCTGAGCAGACCTCCTCGATCAGCCCAAGCTTGGCTGAGATCTCAGGGGTGAGGAGCGTGCTCGGATTAACGCCCGCTTCGCGAGCAGCGCTGTACAGGATCATGATGGCGACTCCGCTTAGCCCTTCGTAGCCGGCTCCAAGGCTGCCGATCGCTTGGCCCTGTTCCCACAGGTGCGAGGCTGGAGCGTAGGAGAAGACACCCTTCAGGTTGAGCTTCGGCGCCAGCTTCGGAGCGAGCGACGCAGCGAAGAGAGATGCGTGACCACCCTGCGAGTGACCGCCAATGACCCAGTCTTTACTGAGGCCCGGGAACATTGTGCGGGCGGCGAGCGCGATGTCAACGACGCCGCGGCCCTCTGAGGCGCCTACGAGGTAGCGGTGCGGACCTGGTACGCCGAGCCCTTCGTAGTCGGTACGAAGAACGGCGTAACCGGCCTTGACCCAACCGTCGTAGCTCGCGGTCGCGTAAGAGATGTAGCCGTCAGCCGGGTTGCCTGCAGCGTTGCGCGATGGCGCGCAGATGTCAGCAGCGCCGGTCGTGCCGTGGGCCCATGAGATGACCTTGAAGCCGCCCTTCGGCGCCTTGCCCTTCGGCAGGTCGATCGTTCCTGAGACGGCGATTGGCTTGCCCTTTGGATCGAGCGAGCGGTAGAGAACGAGCATCGTCTTCGAAGCTGATGGAAGCGCAACGCGGCCGTTGGCTGTCTTCTTCACTTCGCGCGACCAGATGAGCGAGCCCGGCTTGCCATCCTTGATCTGCTTGGCCGAGGCCGTGTAGAAGGCGTTCCCGGCGGGCGCCTTCAGTGTGCCTGCCTGAGCTAGCGACGTGCCCGGCAGCAGCATCGCTGTCGCTGAGACGGTCAGGATTAGCAAACGGACGCCGCGGTTCTTTAGTGACATCTTCTCTCCCAAAATCGAAAAATATTGGCTGGCCCGCCAACTTGTAAAAAAACTTTACCGCTCAGCGGCCGATCGTGCGTCGCTTGCAAAGCGGCTGCCGATAGCGTGCCGTAGGCATCTTTTATGACCGAGGCCGCCCCGCTAATGGAAAGGATCAACTGGCGCCTCGTCTGGCGAATCACCTGGCTGCTCGTCATCGCCGCAGTTGTCTACTCGCTGCTGCCGACGCTGACGAAGATGCCGGCGCAGGCCAAAGAGAGCCTTGAAGAGGTTCATCCGCACGCGCTTCTGATTGGCCTGGGCCTCGAGTTTGTGGCTCAGCTATGCGGCATGCTGGTGCTGAAGCGCTCATTGGAAGCGCTGAAGCAGCCGTCGCCGCCAAACTGGGCCCTCGGCCAGGTCTGGTCCGCACAGACGGCCGTTGCTGTGCTGCTGCCGGGCGGGTCGGTGACGGCAACGGTGATGGTCGCCGACGCGCTGCGCAAGCGAGACGTAGCGCCAGCCGAAGCGGCAACGGCAGCGACGCTGACGAAGGCGCTTTCGATCGTCACGCTGATCGTCCTCTTCGTGATCGGCTTTGGCCTCTCGTCCGGCCAGCCCGGCAGCTCGTCTGGCTACGTCAACGCGGTCGCGATCGGGATGCCGATCCTGATCGCTGCGATCGCTGCTCTGGCAGCGGCAATCATCTGGCCAAAGATCGCCGGTTCAATAGCGGGCAGCGGAGCGAAGCTGGCTCGGCGCGCGGTCAAGAAGCTCAACCCAGAAGAGATCCGCAACCGCGCTGAAGCGATTGCGCTCCAGTCGCAGCAGATGCTGCGCGGCCGTCAGGCCTGGGCGACCGTCTCCTCTTCGTTTGGCTACTGGGTCCTCGACACCGCTGTGCTCTACGCGATGCTCTGGGGGCTAAACCAGACGCCGCACATCGGCGCTGTTTTGCTGGCATCAACAGTCGGCCGGCTGCTGGCAGCGATCCCGATCACTCCCGGCGGCATCGGCATCGTAGAGGTTGCAGAAACGGTGATTCTGTCGGCGCTCGGCGTGGACGCAACGATCGCCGCACTCGCCGTGATCGCCTACCGCGTGATCAGCTTCTGGATTGTCAACCTCATTGGCCTGGTCGCGATGTACATGCTCCACCGCTCCGGCGTGGCGATCAAACAGCAGCCGAAGGGGGCGACGGTGGAGGCAGCTGTCGCCTCCGAATCAAGCGACTGAGCGCAGCCGCCTAAACGGCTCGCCTTCGCGCAGCTCGCGCACGATCGCCTCGACGACGCTGTCGCCGTCTAGCTGCTTGCCGTCGGTGACGGCGGCGATGCTCGCGCGCTTGCGTTCAATCAGCCGCGACATCCGCTCATCGATCGTCTCCGCTGCCAGCAGGTACCAAGCGGTTACGGCGTTGTGCTGGCCGATTCTGTGGCACCGATCCTCGGCCTGCTCGTGCATCGCCGGCGTCCACTCCAGTTCGAGGAAGGCGACGTTCGAGGCCCGCGTCAGCGTGATTCCCTGAGCCGCGACGCGTGTTGCGCAGATGATTAGCTGCGGCCCGTCCGGCTCCTGAAAAGCGTCGATTGCTCTCTGGCGCGCGGCGGCGCTGTCACTGCCAACTAGGTGCACGGCATTCGGGAAGCGCTCGATTACAGCCTGCTGCACCTCGCGGTGGCGGGCGAAGACGACGAGCGCTTCGCCGGAAGCGAGGAAGTCGTGGATCCAGCCGAGCGCGCCGTCGAGCTTGCCGCTGCCGGCGAGTCGCTGCAGCACGCCTAGCTGAGCCAGCCGCTCGGCGCGAAGCGTGGCGGCGATCTTCGCGTCGAGTTCGCCCAGGTCGAGCGGCTGGTCGCGCAGCCAGGCGATTATGTCGGTCTCGGCCTTGCGGTACTCGGCGCGGTTGGTCAGCGCGATCGGCACAATGCTGCGGCGCTTGGCCGGAAGCTGCGGCAGCACGTCGGCCTTGACGCGTCGCAGGAAGCAGTGGCGGCGGAGGTGCCAGTGGAGCCGCTCTTCGCTGCGCGAGTGGTCGGGGCCGAAGCGGCGCGCGAACTGCGCGCCGGAGCCGAAGTCGTCGAGCCGGCCAATCACGCGCAGCTGCGCGATCAGCTCCTCAGCATGGTTGAGCACCGGCGTGCCGGTCAATGCCAAGCGCAGGCCATCGTCGGGGATCTCGCTCGCGAGCCTTCGCACGGCTTGGGTTCGTTTCGCGCGCGGGTTCTTGCAGTAGTGCGACTCGTCAATGATCAGAGCCTTTGGCTGGCGCCTAGCCAGCTGCTCGCCGTGGGCGGCGACGATCTCGTAGTTGAGGATCGTGATGTCGGCCTTTGGCGGAACCGCCGAGCGGCCTTCAATGAGGGCGAACGAGCGGTGCGCCAGCCAGCGCTCCGCCTCGCGCGCCCAGACCAGTTTGATCGACGCCGGGCAGACGACAACGGCGGGGTATGCATCATCGGCCTCAATCGTCGCCAGCGCCTCGATCGTCTTGCCGAGCCCCTGCTCGTCGGCGATCAGTGTGCGGCGCGCTTCGAGCGCGTAACGGATTCCGGCCCACTGGAACGGTTCAAGTGTGCCGCCGAGCTGCTCCGCCAGCCCTTCGATCGGCTCAGCGCTGGTCGCCTTCGACTGCTTTACGGCCGCCGCGGCTTCGGCGTGCTCTTCGCGCAGGCGGCGCAGCACGGGAGCGGCATCGCCGGTTACGCCAACATCGTGCAGCGCGATGAATTCGTCGAGCTGCTCGATCAGCCACGGGTCGATCGGCACCGTTCGAGTGCCAGCCGAGGCCGGCATCCGCTCAAAAGCGATCCCCGTCTCAAGGTCCCAAAGCACGTTCAGGCGCAGGTAATCGGCGTCAACGCGTTTGATCAGCTCGAGTTGCGCTGGGGGAGGCTGGCGGCCGACTTCAAGCTCGGTCAGGCAGCGCGCCGCGCCGGCGTCAAGCCGCGCCGAGCGCTGCTCGCTGATGATCGCTGCGTTGGCCATCGTCAGCTCAACCAGCGTCGCTCCATCCTCAGCTTCTACCGAGCCTTCGAGCAGTTCGGCCGGAACGGTTCCGGCGCGGGTCGTCAGCGCCCACCAGCCGCGGCCGTCGTAGCGGCGCGTGCTGACCGTTCCAATCCAGCGGCGCTCGACTGCTCGGATCCAGGTATCAACCTCTTTGCTGGCCGTCAGCTCCGGGAAGCGGGAAAGCACGTCGGCCACATGAAGCGCCGCCCAGTCGTCGGTCGGCGCCCACCATTCGCGCCGGTCCCAATCGAAGCGGCGCTGCGGAATCGCTCGCACCAACTCAACGATCTGCGCGTCATAGGGGAAGGCGAGCACGACAATTTCGCCATTCTCGTCGCTGTTTCGCAGTTCCACGTTTGCTCTGTCATCGGCCAGCTCCACCTGTTGAAGGTAGCCCGGCACGCCGACGCGCTAGCGCTTGGCTCGATGATCAGCAAGGATACGCGGATGAGCGATACCGATTATCTGATCGTTGGGGCCGGTTCGGCCGGCTGCGTCCTGGCCAACCGGTTGAGCGAGGACGGCGCGGCGCGCGTCCTGCTGCTGGAGGCCGGCGGAAGCGACAACCACCCGCTGATCAGCATCCCGATCGGCTTCGGCC
>SYIT01000124.1 GCA_005798685.1 Actinomycetota bacterium
ATCTCGACGACCCGTTCTTGAAGGTCAAGCCCTGAGGCGCTGACTGTCCGGTCAATTTCCATGGCTTAGCTCAATCCCTTGCTCATACGCTCAGTCCACCTTCGCGCAGTCCTTCGGCGAAGGCCTTTACTCGGCCGTGGTAGCGGTAGCCACCGCGATCGAAGACAACGGTTGATGCGCCAGCGGCCTTGGCCCGCTCGGCTAGCAGCTGACCAAGCTTCTCGGCCTGCTCCATCGGCGCGATCGAGCGCATCTGCGGCTCCGCCCAGCTGACGGCAGCCAGCGTCTGGCCCTTGGAGTCGTCGATCAGCTGTGCGCTGATGCCGCGGTTTGAGCGAAAGACGGACACGCGCGGGCGATCGGGAGTTCCGACCACCTTTGCGCGCACGCGTCGCTGACGACGAAGACGGCCTGTCGCACGCGTAGCTTTGCTCATGCCCGCTTACCTACCTTGCGAATCACGTACTCGCCCTCGTAACGGATGCCCTTGCCCTTGTAAGGCTCAGGCGGCCGGCTCTTGCGGATCTTCGCGGCGGTCTCGCCGACGAGCTGCTTGGAGATTCCCTTGACGATCACGCTCGTCGGCTCGGGCACGTCGAAGCTGATTCCGTCCGGCGCTGGAATCTCAACCGGATGCGAGTAACCGAGCGCCAGCGTGAGGTCGGAACCCTTCAGCGCTGCGCGGTAGCCGACGCCCTGAATCTCAAGTGTCTTCTGGAAGCCATCGGTGACACCCTCGACCATGTTCGCAACGAGTGAGCGTGTGAGGCCGTGAAGCGAGCGGTGCTCCCCGCGGTCGGTTGGCCTCGTCACGAGCAGCTCTTCACCTTCCTGCACGACGGTGATGTCGCGCGGAATCCGCTCGCTCAGCTCGCCCTTTGGGCCCTTGACGGTCACCAGCTCGGGCTCGATCTGAACCTCGACGCCGGATGGGACCGGGATTGGTTTTCTTCCGATTCGCGACATAGGGCTACCAGACGAAAGCCACGACCTCGCCACCAACACCCGCTGCGCGAGCCTCGTGGCCGGTCATCACTCCCCTTGAAGTGGAGATGATCGTTGTGCCCATTCCGCCTTGAACCTTCGGAATGCTGCTCTGGTCGACGTAATAGCGCTGCCCTGGGCGCGAGGCACGCCTCAGCCCGGTAATCGCGCTGCGACGATCGTCGGCGTACTTGAGTTCGACGGCGAGAACGTCACCTGGGTGCTCGGCGTCGTGCCCGCGCATCTCGTAGCCGGCGATGTAGCCCTGCTCCTTGAGGATGCGGGCCATCTCACGCTTCAGCTTCGACGCTGGGATCTCGACGATGTCGTGCTGGGCAATGATGCCGTTGCGCACGCGGGTCAAGAAATCGGCGATTGGATCTGTCATCGACATTGGCTGCTCTTCTCCGCTACCAGCTGCTCTTCTTCATTCCGGGGATGTAGCCCTTGTGAGCGAGCTCACGCAGGCAGATGCGGCAAACGCCGAACTTGCGATAGACGGCGCGCGAGCGGCTGCAGCGGCTGCAGCGGCTGTAGCCGCGGGTTGGGTACTTGGGTGTGCGCGCCTGCTTGACGCGCTGGGAAGTTTTGGCCATTACTGATCGGTCTCCTCGGCGGGTTCATCGGCTGCCTCTTCGGCTGCCTCTTCGGTGGGTGCTGCTTCAACTTCTTCGGTGGCGTCGTCGTCGGCGTCGGTTTCATCAACGTCACCGTCGTCGCCCTGATCGGCGGCTTCGGCTGGCTGATCGCTCTCCTGCTCTGCCCTTGCAGCCTCGAGCGCAGCCCTAGCTTCAGCAGCTGCTTCGGCCTTCTTGGCCTCTTCGGCGGCTACCTCTTCAGGGTTCGGCTTGTTGATGAAGGGCATCCCGAAGAGCGAGAGCAGCGCGTGGCCCTCTTCATCGGTAGCGGCGCTAGTCGTGATCGCTATGTCAAGGCCACGGATCTGGTCGACGGCGTCGTAATCGATCTCAGGGAAGATGATCTGCTCGCGAATCCCGATCGTGTAGTTGCCGCGGCCGTCAAAGTTGCCGGGCAGGCCGCGGAAGTCGCGGATCCGCGGAATCGCGATCGACATAAGGCGATCAAGGAACTCGTAGGCGCGGTCGCCGCGCAGCGTCACCGCAAGGCCAACCGGCATTCCTTCGCGCAGCTTGAAGTTTGCGATCGACTTGCGCGCAAGGCGCACGCTGGGAGCTTGGCCGGTGATCTGCGCCAGCTGCCCTGCGGCGGCCTCAAGCATCTTCGAATCTTGCTTCGCCTCGCCGACGCCCATGTTGACGGTGATCTTCTCGACCTTCGGCGCCTCCATCACGCTGGTGTAGCCGAACTGCTCAACGAGGGCAGGACGAACTTCCTCGAGATAACGAGTCTTCAGGCGAACGGGTGTCTTTGTTGTTGGCATAAAATCTAAATTCAGTCGAGCTTCGTGCTTGAGCGCTTCGTGACGCGGCTGCGGACGCCGCCGTCGCGGGTCACGCCGACGCGGGTCGGGCGATTGTCCCTCGGGTCCACCAGCATCACATTGCTGACGTGGATCGGACCTTCTTTTTCGATCACGCCACCAGATGCTGCCTGACTGCCGGCGCTTGCCGTCGGTGAAGGCTTCTGGTGGCGCTTGATGATGTTGAGGCCCTCGACGTAAACCCGTTCCTTCTTTGGATCAACGCGGAGAACACGACCGGTCTTTCCACGGTCCTTACCGCTGACAATGGCGACTTGATCGTCGCGACGGATGCGCATGCTAGAGCACCTCCGGAGCAAGCGAGATGATCTTC
>SYIT01000125.1 GCA_005798685.1 Actinomycetota bacterium
GCCGGCATCTCAGGCGCGATTCAGCACAAGGTCGGCATGCAGGGGGCTGAGAACATCGTCGCGATCAACAAGGATGCAAACGCGCCGATCTTCGAGTTCAGCGATCTGGGCATCGTCGGCGATCTCAACAAGATCATGCCGAAGTTGACCGAAGCGGTTAAGGCCAAGAAGGGCGCCTGATAACGATGGCAGCGAAGAACGGCAAGGTCGTCCCTGGGTCATATCCGCCGCCGGTTGATTCGCCGGCAGAGTTCATCAAGCGCGAGCTCGATGCCGAGGACGAGCGGATCGACGTTGGCGTGGCGATCGTCGGCGGCGGCACCGCGGGCCTTGCCTGCGCCAACCGCCTGCTCGATCTGCTGGCCGATGACCCGGAGACGCTCGAGCGGCTCGGCGAAGTGCCTGTCGCTGTAATCGAGAAGGCCAAGACCTGCGGCGGCCACAACCTCTCCGGCGCCGTGATGCGCCCCGAGGCGCTGGAGAAACTATTCCCCGACGTCTCGCGTGAGCAATGGCGCGAAGAGGGCTTCGCTTTCGGCGAGATTAAGAAGGAAGCCGTCTATCTGCTGCCTAACAGCAAGATGAAGGTTCGTATCCCGCCTCCGCCGCCGCTGAAAAACCATGGCAACGAGTCGATCTCGGTTGCCGGGATGTGCCGCTTCATGGCCGCTAAGGCGGAGGAAAAAGGCGCCTACCTATTAACTGAGACTGCAGCCGCTCAGCTGCTCGTCGAGGACGGCACCGTGCGCGGTGTCCGCTCTGGCGACAAGGGCCGTGGCAAGGAAGGCGAGCAGCTCGGAAACTTTGAGCCCGGCGCCGACGTAACGGCGCAGGTAACGGTTCTCTCCGAAGGCTGTTGGGGTAGCCTGACGGGCGCCGCAATTCGCGAGTTTGAGCTTGCCGCCGGGCGCGAGCCGCAGGTTTGGGAGCTCGGAGTGAAAGAGGTTTGGAAGGTCACCAAGCCGCTCGACCGCGTGATCCACACCGTTGCTGGCTGGCCGCTGAAGATCTCAGCCAAGTACCACCAGATCGGTGGCTCTTGGATCTACCCGATGAAGGACGAGAAGACCGGTGATGACCTCGTCTCGATCGGCTTCGTGATCGATCTCGACTACGCCGACGCAACCACTTCAGCTCACGATCTGCTGCAAACCTTCAAGACGCATCCGATGGTGAAGAAGATCCTCGAAGGCGGCGAGCGCGTCGCCTGGGGCGCCAAGGCGCTGCCTGCCGGCGGCTACTGGGCGATGCCGAAGCTTTCGATGCCCGGCGCGGTCGTCATTGGCGACGCGGGAGGAATGGTCAACACGGCTTCGCTGAAGGGCCTCAATTACGCAATTGAGTCGGGCATCACGGCCGCCGAGGCGATCTACGCCAACCTTGCGCGCGGCGAGGCGCTCGAGAACTATGAGGACGCGATCGCCGATTCTGTCGTCGGAAAAGACCTTTACGAAGTTCGTAATGTGCGCCAGCCGTTTGCTATGGGCCTGATCAAAGGTGGCCCGCTGGTGAACCTAATGATCGCGACGAAGGGGCATTTCCCTGGCGGCCGCTGGTCGCTCCATCGCAACGATGCTCAGCCAGTATTCATCGGTAAAAGTGCCGATGGATATGTTCAGCCAGATGGCAAGCTGACCTTCGACAAGCTCTCAAGCGTCTTCATAACCGGCAACCAGACGCGCGACGACGCGCCCAATCACATTCGCGTTCAGACCCACGTGCCGCGTGAGGTTGCCGAGACGTGGAAGTGGATGTGCCCAGCAGGGGTCTACGAGATCCCCGATGACGCGCCCGAAGAGGGGCTCGTTGACGTAATCGTCAACTACACAAATTGCATCCAGTGCGGTGCTATCACTGCCAAGGGTGGTCGGCTGACGGCGCCCGAAGGCGGAGATGGTCCGCTCTACCAGATGACATAAACTCTTCCCCGCGCCGCAACCATTGGGCTAATGGCGTGTTAAAGAGGTCGTATGCCTTCGCTTCGAGCAACAATCTGTGCCGCATCGGTCGCCGCCTTTAGTTTTGCTGCGCCGCTTTCCGCGGTCGCTGACTCGCCGTCGCCGCTCACTGCGACGTCGGCCGATACCGCTGCTGCGGTCTCCTCGTCGAAGGGCAGAGCCGCCGTCAAGCTCGATGGCTGCACGCTGCTGGGCAGCAGCGGCCGCTCAGCCAGCTTCAGCTCGAAGATGGTGGCTGGCAGCAGCGCCGCTGCAATCGAACTTCGCTTTGACCTTTACACGCGGCCGATCACCGGCGGCGCATGGAAGGAGATCACTGGCGTGCCGATGTTCGGCACTTGGGATCGGCCCAGCAGCGGCAGCGTTGTTTGGTCGAAGCGAGTCAGTGGGCTCAGCGTTGGCCAGCGCTACCGGGTTGTCGTGACTCATCGCTGGCTCTCTAAAAGCGGCCGAGTAATCCGGAGCGTTGCGCTGCCATCACCGTCCTGCGACCAGCACGACGGCCGCCCCGATCTGGCTGCCACATTTGTCGGCTCAAGGCCGCTCACGAACGGAAACAGGATCTACACGTTGCGCGTTCGCAACCTTGGGCTAAGCGCCGCGGGCGGCTTCAGCGTTGCGATGCGCGTCAACAGCATTGAGTTGCCGACCGTTCGCGTCGCATCGCTCGGCGCCGGCAGGTCATTGCTTCTGGCCTTCACCGCCGCGGGCTGCGCGAGCAACTCGAAGATCAAGGTCGAGGCCGATTTTTCTAAAGAGATCGTCGAGTCCGATGAGCGCAACAACGTCGCTGAGGTCGCCTGTCCGCTTTAGGCGGCTAAACTTATTCCTCAATGAAGACTGATCTGCACCCAGAGTATGTTGAGTCGCAAGTCCGTTGTACCTGTGGCAATGAATTCGTGACGCGCTCAACAGAGTCCCAAATCGGTGTTGAAATCTGCTCCGAGTGCCACCCGTTCTACACCGGCCGTCAGAAGCTGGTCGATACTGGTGGCCGCGTTGAGCGCTTCCGTCGTCGCGCCGCCAAGCGTTCCGGCGTCGGTTCCTAACCGGAGCCGCTGTGTCAACCGCGCAGACCCCACCGGCTCCTGCGCTCGACGCCGAGCCGGCCGAGTGGGTCGCAACGCGCGACGCCCCGATCGGCGGCCAAGCAGTACTCGAAGGAGTAATGATGCGCGGCGTCGGCGGCTGGGCTGTGGCGGTGCGCGCGCCGGCGCTGCATCAGATTGATGAGAAGGGCGAGCGGATCGACGCCAATGATCCGCCGACCGGTGAGATCATCGTTGAAAGCACCGCCGTCAGCTCCGTTCTGGGTCGCCACCGCGCCTTGCGACTGCCGATCATCCGTGGCGTTGTCGCGCTCGGCGAGTCGCTGATGATCGGCTTCCGTGCGCTCGGCATCTCGGCCAACGCCCAGCTCCCCGATGAAGAGGAACCGATCTCGGGCTTTATGTGGGGCTTGACGATCCTCTTCTCGCTGGTGCTCGCGGTTGGGCTCTTTTTCATCATCCCGGTGACGGCAACCAACCTGATCAAAGACCAGCTTGGCTCGGCCGTTCTGTTCTGGATCGTCGAAGGCGTGTTGCGGACGGTGATCTTCCTTGGCTACCTGATTCTGCTCTCGAAGCTGCGCGACCTGCGCCGCACCTTCGAGTACCACGGCGCCGAGCACAAGACGATCTCTTGTTACGAGGCGGGGCTAGGGCTGACGCCCGAGAACGCCCAGCGCTTCTCAAGGCTGCACCCGCGCTGTGGCACCAGTTTCCTGCTGATTGTGATGGTCGTTTCGATTTTCGTCTTCTCGCCACTAGGACTGCTGCCGTGGTGGGCGCTGATCGCCAGCCGAATTGTTGGCATTCCGTTGATCGCTGGGATCTCATTCGAGGTGATCAAGTTCGCTGGCAAACACCGCACGCACAAGGCCGTCCGCGCGCTGATCTGGCCGGGACTGAAGCTGCAGCTGTTGACCACGCGTGAGCCGAACCTCGATCAGCTCGCGGTAGCGATCGTTGCGCTGAAGTCGGTGCTCGAGCACGAGACCGGCGATCAGCGCGAGGCCGATCTCGTCGGCGTCGAGATCGCTGCTTAGCGCACCCGATCGGCTAGCCAATTCCCTACCGCGCCGGTCGCGGCTAGCCTAGGCGCAGCCGATGATTGAGTCACTGGTAACCCAGATTGAAGTGCGCTTCGCCGAGCTCGCTCGTGAGATCACCGACCCTGCCGTGATTGCTGACCGTGAGCGCTACGCGCAGGTCGGCCGCGAGTACAGCCGGCTTGAAGAGCCGGCGAAGCTGGCCGAGGCTTGGCGGCGCGCAACCGACGACGCCGCCGGCGCGCAGGAGCTGATTGCTGAGGGTGGTGACGAGGCCGAAGCGCACGAGATGCTCAGCCAGGCCCGCGCGCAGCTGGAGACGATCGAGGACGAGCTTCGCCTCGCGATGGTCGAAACCGACCCCAACGACGCAAAGAACGTGATCATCGAGATTCAGGGCGGGGCCGGCGGCGACGAAGCTGGGCTTTGGGCCGGCGACTGCTACCGAATGCTGACCCGCTACGCCGAACGGCTCGGCTTCACGGTTGAGTCGCTTGAGCTCAGCGAAGGTAAGTACACCTTCGCCGTTAAGGGCGCAGGTGCTTACTCCGTCTTCAAGTTCGAAGGTGGAACGCACCGAGTTCAGCGCGTGCCCCAGACCGAATCACAAGGCCGAATCCACACCAGCACTGCGACCGTGGCGGTGCTGCCGGAGGCCGAGGATGTTGACATCAAGATCGACCAAAACGAGCTTCAGGTTGACGTTTACCGCTCGTCCGGCCCCGGTGGCCAGTCGGTCAACACGACCGACTCGGCGGTCCGCATCACGCACAAGCCAACCGGCGTTGTCGTCTCAATGCAGGACGAGAAGAGCCAGCTGCAGAATCGTGAAAAGGCGCTCCGTGTGCTGCGCGCGCGGCTCTACGAGCGAGCGATGGAGGAGCAGAACGCCGAGATCGCCGCCGACCGCCGCTCGCAGGTTGGCAGCGGCGAGCGCTCCGAGAAGATCCGCACCTACAACTTCCCCGACCGCCGCGTCACCGACCACCGCGTCAAGGTCACCGTTCACGACCTCGACGCCGTGCTTGAAGGTCAGCTCGACGAGCTAACGGCAACGCTCCAAGCCGATGAGAAGAGCCGCCTGCTCGAAGCGCAGGCCACCGAGTCGTAATGCGCGGCGTTAGCGTCCGAGAAGCGCTCGACGGCGCTCGCACGGCGATCGGTGCATCCGGCAGCCAGTCGCCAGCGCTCGATGCCGAGCTCTTGCTGGCCTTCGCGCTCGGCGTTGATCGCGCGGCGCTGATCACAGATCCGCAGCGTGAAGTGACTGGGCCGCCGGTGCGCGTATTTCAGGATCTCGTCCGCCGCCGCTCGGTCGGCCACGAGCCGGTCGCCTATCTGGTCGCCAGCAAGGGCTTCCGCTCGATTGAGCTCGAGGTTGACAGTCGCGTGCTGGTGCCGCGGCCGGAAACTGAGCTGCTGGTGGAGCTGGCGCTTGGGCTGCCGCCTGCGGCGCGCGTGCTTGACGTCGGCACGGGCAGCGGCGCGGTTGCGCTGGCGCTCAAGCAGGAGCGCCCCGACCTGCTCGTCTGCGGCGCCGACATCAGCACCGACGCGCTTGAGCTGGCGCGCAGCAATGCTGCGCGACTCGGCTTGGAGGTTGAGTTCTTTGAGGCCGATCTTCTTGACGGGCTGGGCACCGAGTGGGGCGCGATCCTCTCCAACCCTCCCTACATCGCCGAGGGCGAGCGTGCCAGCCTGCCCTCCGATGTGATCGGCCACGAGCCGGAGCTGGCGCTGATCGCCGGCGCCGAAGGGCTCGAAGTGATTCGTCGGTTGATCGCTGCTGCGGCGCAGAGTGAAGCTCGACTGTTGGCACTCGAACTTGGCGCCGGGCAGGCAACAACGGTCTCTGAGCTGATCGCTGCCGCCGGCTTCAACGTCGTTACCACACATCGCGACCTTGCCGGCATCGAACGCGTAGTCGTCGGGGAACGGTGACCCAAGCGCCGCTGACAAGCGAGCAGGTTGAGGTTTTTGCCCGCTGCATGGCCGTCGGCGGTATCGCCGTATTTCCGTCGGACACCGTCTACGGCCTCGGCTGCGACCCATCGCAGCGCGAAGCGGTCACGCGCCTGTATGCGCTCAAGCGCCGGCCGCTGGAGGCGCCTTCGGCGGTGATGTTCTTCTCGCTCAGCTTGGCGCTCGAAGCGTTGCCGGAGCTGGGGGAGCGCACGCGCGCGGCGCTTGGCCGGCTGCTGCCCGGCCCGCTAACGCTGCTGCTCGAAAACCCTAGCGGTCGCTTTCCGCTTGCCTGCGGCTCGGAGCCAGCCACGCTCGGGCTTCGCGTGCCAGCGCTGAGCAAACCGCTCGCGGCGCTCGCCGAGCTGAAGTGGCCAATTCTGCAAAGCAGCGCCAATAAGGCCGGTGAGGCCGCGCCAACGTCGATTCAGCAGCTTGACCCGACGATTGGCAGCGAGGTTGACCTGGTGCTCGACGGGGGGGCACTCGGGGAGCTTTCATCAAGCGTTCTAGACCTGCGGGAATATGAGTTAAACGGGCGCTGGGAGCTGCTGCGCGAAGGGCCGCTCGGTCATCATCAGATCGACGCATTGCTGAGTGAAAAGAGCTAGCGGGCGCGCCGCCGCCTAGCGCAACTATTAGAATGTTGAGCCATGGATCAATTCGCCCCCGATTTTCTTAACCGCCCGCTCTCCGACGTCGATCCTCAGATCGCCGCCGCGCTCTCCGACGAGGTTGGCCGCCAGCAGCAGACGCTGGAGATGATCGCCTCCGAAAACTTTGTTCCCGAGGCGATTCTCGAATGCCAAGGGAGCGTGCTGACGAACAAGTACGCCGAGGGTTACCC
>SYIT01000008.1 GCA_005798685.1 Actinomycetota bacterium
CTGCAGATGGACATCAAGATCACCGGAGTGACCTTCGAGATCCTCAAGGACGCCTTGACGCAAGCCAAGGAGGCCCGCCTCAACATTCTCAGCCAGATGGACGCCGTGATCTCAGGCCCGAGCGAGGAGATGTCGCCTTACGCGCCGCGGATCATTCAGGTTCAGATCGACCCGTCGCAGATCGGCATGCTGATCGGCAAGGGCGGCGAGACGATTCGTGGCCTCGCCGAGGAGTTCGAATCACAGATCGACGTCAACGACGAAGGTCAGGTGCTGATCTACTCATCGAACGGTGAACTCGGCGAAGCGCTTCGCGATCGCATCACAACGATGATGAAGGAGGTCGAAGTCGGTGACGAGTTCACCGGCAAGGTCGTCAAGACGACTACCTTCGGCGCCTTCGTCGAACTTGCCAAGGGAACGGATGGGCTACTGCACATCTCGAACGTCTCACCAGGTGAGCGCGTCGAGAACGTTGACGATGTTCTCTCTCGTGGTGATGAGATCGAGGTCCGCGTCGTTGAAGTCGATCGTGAGCGCGGCCGAATTGGCCTGCGCCTCGCGGACGACCCATCGATTGCTGGCAAGAGCGCCGACGAACTCGCTGCGGCCACCTCCGGCGGCGGCGGACAGCGCCGCGAGCGCAACGGAGGCGGCTCAGACCGTCCTCGACATCGCCGCGGTGGCCGCGACTAAGGAGTCGGAATGAGTATTGACGGACCGGCATCAGCAGCCCCGATCAGGGTCGCAGTCGCCGGGGCCGCCGGCCGCATGGGCACGGCGGTCTGCGAAGCGGTTGAGGGCGCTGAAGCCCTGACGCTCGCCGGGCGCGCAGACCCAGCGCTCGGCACGTCGGTAGCCGATGTCCTCGGCGACGCCGACGTGCTCGTTGATTTCACGGAGCCTGAAAGCGCGCTTCCCAATGCGCGCGCGGCTGTTGCCGCCGGCGTCAACGTTGTGATCGGGACGACCGGATTCGATCTCGCCGAGCTCGATGGTCTGAGCGGAGCAAACGTGCTGGTTGCGCCAAATTTCGCGATCGGAGCCGTGCTGATGATGCGCTTTGCCGTGCAAGCCGCTGAGCTAATGCCGTCAGCTGAGATCGTCGAGCTCCACCACGACAAGAAGATCGATTCGCCCAGTGGCACCGCGGCTCGCACCGCTGAGTTGATGAAGCAGTCGAGTGGCAACGAGGTGCCGATTCACTCCGTTCGCCTGCCCGGGCTCGTCGCACACCAAGAGGTGATTCTTGGCGGCACGGGGGAGACGCTGACAATTCGACACGACGCGCTCGACCGCTCTTCCTTTATGCCAGGCGTGCTGCTGGCAATTCGCCGCGTCGGCGACCTTCCTAGCTCGCCAGTCGTCGGTCTTGAGTACCTGCTGTGAGCACTTCGCTGGGTTCAATCATCACTGCGGTCGTCACGCCGTTCGACAATCAGGGCCGAGTCGACGAGAGCGGCTTTGTCGAGCTACTTAGATTTCTGGCGGCCAATGGCTCCGACGGCTTTGTCGTCTGCGGCACTACCGGGGAGGCGGCTACTCTCTCGGTCGACGAGCACCTCGGCCTGATCGAGCTTGCGGTCGCCAGCCGTCCGGAAGGGACCTCGATCATCGCCGGGGCAGGCTCGAACGACACCCGTCACGCCGCCGAGATGACGGCGCGTTCGACCGAGCTCGGGGCCGACGCAATCCTTTCCGTGACGCCGTACTACAACCGTCCAAACAGGCGCGGGATTGTTGCTCACTACGAGGAGGTCGTGAAGGCTACGGATAAGCCGATCATCCTCTACAACATCCCCAGCCGCACCGGGACGAATCTTCCTAATCAATTTCTCGCTGAGCTCGCTCAGCTCGATCAGATCGAGTTCGTCAAGCAGGCCAACCCCGACGACGTCGCACAGGTCGACGGCCTTGGTCTTTACGCCGGCAACGACGACATGCTCGCCGAGGTGCTTGATCTCGGCGGGCTCGGCGGAATCCTCGTCGCCAGCCATGTTGTCGGCCCACAGATGCGGCAGATGGTTGAGCAGCCGCAGCTGCGCACTGAGATTAACGCAAGTTTGGCTGAGATCTATGCCGCGCTTGGCGTCACAACAAACCCAATCCCGGTCAAAGCAGCGCTATCGCTGCTAGGCCTCCCGTCGGGTCCGCTTCGCCTCCCGCTCGTTGAGGCAAGCCGCGATGAGCGGGCCGTCGTCGAAGCGGCGCTCAATAACCTTGGATTGCCAGAGCGAGCTGGCAACTGATGGCCGAACAAACATTGCGAGTGCTGCCGCTTGGCGGGCTCGGTGAAATAGGCAAGAACATGACCGTCATCGAATACGATGGCAAGCTGCTGATCGTTGACTGCGGCGTTCGCTTCCCAACCGCCGAGATGGTCGGCATCGACCTCGTACTGCCCGAGTTCTCATACCTCGAGGGCCGCGTCGCTGACATTGAAGGAATCGTTATCACGCATGGCCATGAGGATCATCTAGGCGCATTGCCGTGGATGCTGCGCGAGATGAGCTCGGAAGGCGATCTGCCACCGCTCTTTGGCGCGCCACTGACGATGGCAATGGCCGGTTCGAAGCTCGATGAACACAAGATCGAGGAGATCGAGATTGCCGACGTCGGCCCTGGTGATGAGATCGAGCTGGGGCCATTTGTCGTCGAACTGATCCAGATGACGCACTCGATCCCTGACGCGACTGCGGTGGCGATCACAACCGATGCCGGCACGATGCTGATCACCGGCGACTACAAGTTTGACCAAACTCCCGTCGATGGTCGTCCGGCCGACTTTGGACGGCTCGCACAGCTCGGCGCCGACGGCCTGCTCTTGCTCTGCGGCGACTCAACCAACGCCGATCGCCCCGGCTACTCGGAGAGTGAAGCCCGCGTTGGCCCCCACTTGGAGCAGGCATTTGCCGCCTGCGGGGGGCGGATCATCGTCACCTGCTTCGCCTCCAACATCCACCGCGTTCAGCAGGTCGTCGATGCCGCCGAAGCGCGCGGGCGCAAGGTGGCGCTGGTCGGGCGCTCGATGGTGAAGAACACGAACATCGGCCGCTCACTCGGCCACATCGACTTTCCTGAAGGGATGCTCGTCAAGCCGCGCGAGCTCGAGAACCTCCCAGATGACGAAATCGTGATCATCTGCACCGGCTCACAGGGCGAGCCGCTGAGCGCCCTGCGCCGAATGGCCTTCAGCGAACATCGGGAGGTTGAACTTCGTCGCGGTGACACCGTGATCTTCAGTGCTACTCCGGTCCCGGGCAACGAGCGCGCAGTCTCCGAAACAATCGATCGCCTCTACCACATCGGTTGTACCGTGATGACGCCCCGCGACGCGCAAATCCACGCCTCCGGTCACGGCTACGCGGAGGAGATCAAGCTGATGCTGAACTTGACGAAGCCAAAGTACGTGATGCCTTTCCACGGCGACTTCCAACGACTTGAACTTCATGGCCGGCTGGCGGAGGCCGTTGGCATTGAGCCAGAGCGGATCTTTAAGGGCGAGAATGGGCTTCCGCTCGAGGTCAGCTCGAAGGGCGCTCGCTTCGGTGAGCCGGTGTCGTCGGGGATGGTCTTCGTCGACGGCGTCGAGCTTGGCGAGGTGAACGAGGCGCCGCTGCGAGACCGGCGGATGCTGAGCGCCGACGGAATCTTTGTTGTGGTGGCGACGATCTCGGCTGAGGACGGTTCCTCGGTCGCCGAGCCGGAGGTGATCTTCCGCGGTGTTCCTTTCCCCGAGGAAGCCAACCAGCTGCTCGACGAGGTGCGCGCCGGCGTTGAAGCTACGGTTGCCCGCGCGGCGAAGGAGTCGGTCAGCGAGATAGACGTGATCCAGGAGATGCTTCACGATGATCTCGCGGAGCTGGTTTACGATCATCTGCGCCGCAGGCCGATGGTGCTGCCGGTCGTCGTTGAGGTCTAGCCGTGCTCGGCCGACGCTAGCGGCAGACGGACGGTGAATTTTGTACCAGGCTCAGCATCTTCAACGCTAACCGACCCATCGTGGGATTCGGCGACGGTTCTCACGATCGCCAAGCCAAGTCCCGTCGACCCACCGTGGTCACCGGATTGCCGGACGAAGCGCTCGAAGATCCGCGCCCGCTGTTCGGCCGGGATGCCAGGGCCGTCATCGCTGACGGTGAGCAGTGCTTGGTCGCCTTCGCGCTCGGCGACGATCATCACCTTTGTTGCCGCCGGCGTGTGGCGGATAGCATTTTCGATCAAGTTGAGCACCAGCCGGTGGAGCTCATCGCTGTTGCCATCAACAATCAGCGGCGAAGCGGCGTCGACGGCAAGATCGTGGTCGGTCGCCAACGCTGCCGCTTCGGCGGCTGCCTCACTGGCGATAAGCGAAAGATCGACCGCTTCGCGCAACACCGGTTGTTGATCGTCGCTGCGCGCGAGCAGCAGGAGGTCGGCAACGATGGTTCTCATCCGTTGGGAGCTGCGCAGGGCCGAGGACGCGGCTTTCTGGCGGTCGCCATCGAGGCTCTCAGCGAGCAGTTCAAGGTTGGCGAGGACGCTCGTCAGCGGTGTTCGCAGCTCGTGTGAGGCATCGGCGACAAATTCGCGCTGGCGGGCCAGCGCGCCTTCAGTCTCCTCGCGCGAGGCTTCAAGCGCCGTGAGCATCTCGTCGAAGGTTCGGGCCAGCTGAGCTACCTCATCGTCGGTCGGCGGTTCAGGAACGTGGCGGTCCGGGTCGCGCGTGCGAGCGATCTCCTGCGCCGTGGCGGTCAGGTCGGTGATCGGACGCAGCGAGCGGCGCGCCAGCGCCAGACCTCCAAGCAGCGCCAGTAGGGATCCGCCGATGATGCCCGCAAGCAGCAGCAAACGGAGCTGGTTCACCGTCCGTCGCAGATCGGCCAGTGGTCTTGCGTATTCGATCCAGATCTGGAAGCGCAGACCGCCAGCGTTGTCGCTGGCTAGCGAAGCCAAACGGGTTTCGATCAGGTATCCAGCGTCCTCGGTGGTTCCTGGCTCGGCTGGCAGGCCAAGCTTCGGCGCGCCTGGAGTTGAGCCGCCGCGCACCGGCTCTCGGTCGCTCCAGAAGAGTCGAATCGCAGCGTTGTTGGGTGAGGCGTACAGCTCCAACGGCGGGTTGATTCGGAACCCGGTTGACGCGGTAGGCGTGATCGTCAAGCGCTCCTCGAGGCGACGGGCGGCATCGGCCGTATCGCGGACAAAGTCGGCGCGCAATCGCGACGTAGTCAATGAGCCGAAGATGCCAGCGAAGGCGCAGAGGATCAGAAACGTCAATCCTGCCGAAACCAGAGCAAGGCGCCAGCGGATGCTAATTCGGTCAAACACGGAGCACGTATCCAACGCCGCGCACGGTGTGCAGCAGGCGGGTTTCACCGTCAGCCTCAAGCTTGCGGCGAATGTTGGAGACGAAGACCTCGATCGTGTTTGTGTCAGCGAACGGGTCGTAGCCCCAGACGTCCTCGAGTAGCTGTTGGCGGCTGATAACGACGCGCTCATTGACCATCATGTATTCGAGCAATTCGAACTCTCGCTGCGTCAGCTCGACTCGGCGGTTGCCACGTAAGACCTCGTAGCTGTCTGGGTTAAGCACGAGATCCTCAACGCTTAAGGTCAGGGTTCCTCGCGGCGGCCGGCGACGCAGCAGTGCTCGCAGTCGAGCCAGCAGCTCGTCGCGCTCAAAAGGCTTGACGAGATAATCATCGGCACCGGCGTCGAGCCCTTTGACCTTCGATTCGGTTGCGTCGCGGGCTGTCAGGACGAGGATCGGAAGATCGCTGCGCTCTCGGAGCTGCCGCGCTACTTCGTTGCCGTCAATCAAGGGCAGGCCAAGATCCAGAATTACAACGTCTGGGTCGAAGCTCATCGCCAGTTCCAGTCCCAGCGCGCCGTTGCCTGCAATCTCGGTCTTGTAGCCGTCGATTCGCAGCATCCGTTGGACGACTTCGGCGATCGCCTCGTCGTCTTCGATGATTAGCACCCGCGCAGCTCGAGAAGACATTGCTTAAGAAGAGTAGGACACTGGATTTACCGGAGCTAAAGGGGGATCGCGGTCGGCGTCGAAAAGGCTAAACGTAGGCGATTGACCGATGGCAACAGCGAAAACGAAAGCCAAACCGCGCCGCAAGAGCTCGCCCAAGCGAAAGGTGCCCGCGCGCGCCGCAACGAAACCGCGCCAACGGCCGCAAAAGTCGTCAAAGCCGCTCCAGCTCCCCAGGCTGAGTCAGCGCCAGCGGGATCTATCGGGATTGGCGCTCGTCGCGGCCGCATTGTTCATCGCCTTTCCGCTCTATTCGGGCGGCGACGCCGGCATTGGCGGCGCCCAGTTCGTCGCCGCGCTGCGTTGGAGCTTTGGCCAGGTGGCATACCTCATTCCACCGATTCTCGCTCTTTCAGGCTTGGTGCTGATCCTTCGCCCAGTGATCAACCTGCCACAGTCGCTTCGTGTCGGCGCCCTCTGCCTGCTGCTTGGCGCGTCGCTTGCTGTCTCCGCCGGCACGCTCGGCCTCGGCACCGGCACGGGGCGGGAGCTGCAGCTCGATCCTGCTCTCTTTGGTGATCGCGGCGGCGCCGTGGGGGATCTGCTCTACCTCGGTAGCGGCACTCTCGTTGGGCCGGTCGGCAGCCACATTGTGGCGCTCTTCTTGTTGCTGGCAGCCGTCCTGCTGATTAGCGGGCTCTCGATCGCCGCTGTTCTGCGTAACGGGGGGAGCGGCCTTTCCGAGATCGGCAGGGCGCTGGCTGCCGGGGTTGGCGCAATTTCCAGCAAGCACCGGGTAAAGGAACCGATTACCCCGCCCGAGCCCGAAGGGTTCGAGCCAACGGTGCAGCAGCTAGGTACGGTTGAGTTCTTCGACCTTGCCAACGATCAGAGCGAGCCTCCACTCGTCGAAGAGCCGGCGCTTCCCGAGTCGCTAACGCCGCCGGCGCCGCAACCACCTGCACCTGCGAAGCCGAGCAAGCCGGCTGTTAATGGAAAGAAAGGCGACGCGCCAACTGTCTTCTCGCTGCCGGATTCGAAGATCCTCAAGCTGAGCGCGAAGAAGACTGCCTCGCCCGACACGAGTGATCAAAGCCGCGTCTCCGACGCGCTGCTCGAAGCGCTCCGTCACCACGGGATTGACGCATCTCTGGTCGGGACGGTCGCCGGGCCGCACATCACGCGCTACGAGCTGCGTCTAGCCCCAGGAGTGAAGATGAATAAGATTGGCGCGCTCAAAGATGACCTCGCGTACGCGCTCGCGGCGACCGACATCCGAATTCTCGCTCCGATCCCCGGCAAGCAGGCGGTTGGCGTTGAGGTGCCAAATCGCACCCGCCTTGAGGTTACGCTCGGCGACGTATTTCAAGAGCTTCCAGCCGACGCCAGCCCGCTCACCGTGTTTCTTGGCAAGGACGTAGGCGGCCGCCCGGTTACCGCCGACCTCGCGCGGATGCCGCACCTTTTGATCGCAGGTACGACAGGAGCCGGTAAGTCTGGCGCCGTCAACGCGATGCTCAGCTCGATTCTGCTGCGATCCACCCCTGACCAAGTGCGGCTCGTACTCGTTGATCCAAAGCAGGTTGAGCTGAACCACTACGAGGCGATCCCACACCTGCTGACGCCGGTGATTACCAGCCCACGGATGGCGGCCAACGCGCTCGGCAACCTTGTCCGTGAGATGGAGTGGCGCTACGGCACGATGGCGGTCGCCAGAACACGGTCTCTCGCAGAGCTCAACAAGCACCGCGCAGACGAGGGAGACGAACCGCTCCCTTACCTGCTCTGCGTGATCGACGAGCTCGCTGACCTGATGTTGGTCGCGCCCGCCGACGTTGAAAACGCAGTGATTCGCTTGGCGCAGAAGGCTCGCGCCGTCGGCATTCATTTGGTTCTCGCTACGCAAAGCCCGCGTGTTGACGTGATCACCGGAATGATCAAAGCGAACGTCCCGTCTCGGATCGCGTTCGCCGTCTCGAGCCAGACCGATTCGCGCGTGATCCTCGACCAGAACGGCGCCGAAAGCCTGCTTGGGCAGGGCGACATGCTCTTCTCGCCGGTCGGTTCATCGAAGCTCGAGCGGATTCAGGGCGCTTACATCGACGAGCCGCAGATCGCAAAGCTAACCGAATTTTGGGCAGCGCAGGGCGAGCCCGCCCTGCGCGAAGACCTGCTTGAAGAGATTGAGACACCGAGCGACGGTGGATCCGCGGGCAACGACGCAGACGGTTTCGATCCAGACGAAGACCCGATGCTCGGCGAAGCGATCGCGCTCGTCGTCGAGATGGATACCGCTTCGACCTCGATGCTTCAGCGCAGATTGCGAGTTGGTTACACGCGCGCGGGTCGGCTGATCGACATGCTCGAGCGGCGCTCGATCATCTCCGGTTACGAAGGCTCAAAGCCACGGCAGGTGCTGGTTACAGCCGCCGATCTTCCACGCCTTCTTGCGGCGCTCGAAGGCCCGCAACAGCCAGGGGCCGCGGTGCCCGACGCCGACGCGTCAACATTGCACGCGGTTTCGCCCGATATTGCCGAAGACTGATTAGCCTCTGGCTATGGCCGATATCGCCACCCAACTGAAGACGGCTCGGACCGAGGCTGGAATCGACATCGCCACGGCTGAGGATGCAACCAAAATCCGCTCGAAATATCTTCGCGCATTCGAGAGCGGGAACTGGGCGGTGCTGCCAGACGAAACGTCGGCGAAGAGCTTCCTTCGAACCTACGCCGACTACCTCGGGCTCGATGGGCGCGCTTTGGTTGAGGTGTTCAAGGCCAGCCAAATCTCGCGTGGCGACTCTGCCAGCTACTCGCCGATCGAGTCACGAGGTAATGCGCGCCGCGGGTGGGGCTGGCGAATGTCGGTCATTGCCGCACTCGTGCTCGCGTTGATCGTCGGCCTTTTCTTGATTGGAATCAACTCTGACGCAGCGCAAGCCGACGCGTTCGTGCATGCTTCAACGCTTGGCACGCAACTGTGAGCGCGCGCGCCGGCATCATCGTCACCGGTACTGAGGTTCTGACCGGTCGCGTCGTCGACCGCAACGGACCTTGGTGCTCCGAGCAACTGCGAGCGCTCGGCGTCGACCACGAAAGCACTGTCGTCGTCGGCGACCGCCCTGCCGACATCCTTGCCGCGCTCAACTGGCTCGCCGCCGAAGGCTGCGCACTGATCATCACCAGCGGCGGCCTTGGGCCGACGGCCGATGACCTAACGGCCACTGTAGTCGGTGAGTTTCAGCGCCGAGAGATGGTCGTCGATGCGCCTCTTCACGAGCAAATAGCGGGCATCCTTGAACGGTTCACGGCGCGCTGGCCTAGCGTCGACCAAGAATCGATCGCGGCCGGCAACCTCAAGCAGGCGACGATTCCGCAAGGCGCAGCGATCCTCGAGCCAATCGGAACGGCACCGGGGCTCGTTGTGCCTCCACCTGAGGGGAGCGGCGGGCCAACCGTCGTCGTCTTGCCTGGGCCACCTAGCGAACTGATGCCGATGTGGGATGCGGCAGCGCAGACTCCAGCGTTTATCGCCGCGACGGAAGGCCGTGCCAAGATCGAACAGTCGATGCTCCGACTCTTTGGTATTCCCGAGTCGGAGATCGCAGCGACGTTGCGCGCAGCGCAGGCTGACGGCATCGCAATCGACGAACTTGAGATCACGACCTGTCTGCGGCGCGGTGAGATTGAAATTGTGACCCGCTTCGCGCCTAGCAAACAAGCGCTTTATGACCGCTTTGTTGAGTTTGTCGCCAGTACTCACGCCGACACGATCTTTTCAGTCGACGGCACGACGATCGATCAGCAGCTCGCTGCCTTGCTGAGTGGCCCGCCGCTACGCACGATTGCGCTCGCCGAATCGTGTACTGGCGGTTTGGTGGCGGCGCGTTTGACCGAGATGCCGGGATCTGCGGCCTACATGCGAGGCGGGCTCATTGTTTACAGCAACGAGGCCAAGTCCAAGCTGGCAGCTGTCGCGCCAGAGATGATCGAGCAGCATGGCGCCGTTAGCGAGGAGGTCGCCGTCGCATTAGCCAGCGGCGCGCGGTCGGTCTTGGACGCCGACGTTGGAGTTGGCGTAACCGGCATCGCAGGGCCCGGCGGGGGAACCGAGCAGAAGCCGGTTGGGCTTGTCTGGTGCGCAGTTTCGCTCGCGAGTGGCGAGCTTGTCGTCAGAAAGCTCCAGCTGCCAGGCTCTCGCCAGCTGATTCGAGATCGCACGACGACAGTCGTGTTGCACATGACGAGTCGTTTGCTGCGTGAAAATAGCACGTGACTACCTGCTTTCTCGCCTCATTCATCGCACTTGCACACTAGCGCCGCGTTCTTTTGCTGCGTAGCTTCGCTCTTCCGTCCGCACGAGGACCGAACATGAGTTCTCGCCCGATAGAGAGGTCGTAACGACGATGGCAACCCCAGCAACCGATAAGGCAGCAAAAGCGCGCGATGACGCCCTCAAGGGTGCGCTCAGTCAGATCGAGAAGCAGTTCGGACAAGGCTCCGTCATGCGGATGGGTGACGAGGGTGCGCAGGTCAAAGTCGACGCGATCCCAACCGGGGCTCTCTCGCTCGACCTTGCACTAGGAATCGGCGGCATGCCTCGGGGTCGAATCGTCGAACTGTTCGGCCCGGAGTCCTCGGGCAAGACGACGCTCGTCTACCACGTAATCGCCGAAGCGCAGAAACTTGGTGGCGTCTGCGCCTTCATTGATGCCGAGCATTCGATGGACCCTCTCTACGCGCGCCAGATCGGCGTTGATATTGACGAGCTGCTCGTCTCGCAGCCGGATTATGGCGAGCAGGCGCTTGAAATCGCCGACATGCTCGTGCGCTCCGGCGCTGTTGACCTCGTCGCTGTCGACTCGGTTGCCGCACTGACGCCACGCTCAGAGCTCGAGGGGCAGATGGGTGACCAGACGGTCGGCCTTCAGGCGCGGATGATGAGTCAAGCGATGCGCAAGCTCGCCGGCAACCTCAACCGTGCCCAAACAATGTGTCTTTTCACGAACCAGATTCGCGAGAAGATCGGCGTAATGTTCGGCTCGCCTGAGACTCAGCCTGGTGGCCTCGCGTTGAAGTTCTACTCCTCACAGCGGCTCGACATTCGCCGCATTGAGACGATCAAGGATGGGACTGAAGCGGTCGGCAACCGCGTGCGCGTCAAGGTCGTCAAGAAC
>SYIT01000126.1 GCA_005798685.1 Actinomycetota bacterium
CACCGACGTTGTCGCCAACGATGTCGGCGATCACCGCAGGGTTGCGAGGGTCATCCTCGGGGATTCCGGCCTCGACCTAGCCGACGAGGTCAGCGCCAACGTCGGCAGCCGTCGAGAAAATGCCTCCGCCAAGACGGGCGAAGACGGAGATCAGTGAGCCGCCGAAGCCAAGGCCGATCAGCGCGTCAACGGCCTCTTTTGGTGTCTGATCGAAGTGCGAGGTCAGCAGACCGTAGTAGCCGGCCACGCCGAGCAGCGCGAGGCCGACGACGAGCATGCCGGTGATCGCGCCGCCACGAAAGGCGACTTTCAGCGCAGGGCCTATGCCACCTCGGGCCGATTCAGCAACGCGAGCGTTGGACCGAACCGAAACGTTCATGCCGATGTAACCGGCCGCGCCGGAGAGGATTCCACCAATCGCAAAGCCGATCGCGACATAGATGTCCTGAATGAAGAGCAGCGCGATGAAGAGCACTACTCCCACGCCTGCGATTACGAGGTACTGGCGGTTTAAATAAGCTCGGGCACCTTCCTGGACGGCAGCTGAGATGCGCTGCATCTCGGCGTTGCCGGGCGAGAGAGCAAGCAGATGTGTCGTAGTGATAACTCCGTAAGCGACGGCAACTAGGGCGCATACAACAGCAATGATGACCCCATGGTCGGTAAGAAATGCAGACACGTTGGTTGAGTCCTTTTGAAGTGATTGAATTGATAGCGGCCGATAAGGCCGCAGGCGCGTTGCGGTAGGGCTATTTGCTGACCCCAGCGCTCATAAGCACGCCAATCTTATCGGTATCAGCGACGAAGGCGCTCTGCGGTGCCCTACGGACCAGGCGTCCAGAGTCCGCCGCCCGGTTTTTGCTCGGCTTCCGCAGAGCCGGCGGCGGCGTCGGGCGATGCCCCGCCGCCATCGGCAGCGTCCTCGGTGCTGTCAGGGCCTGCCTCCACGCCCGTCAGCTTTGTGAAGGCAACCTGAAGCTGCGCCAGCGCATCCTTAATTGAAGCGGCATTCTCGCCTAGAGCGGGCTCTACCAGCGGCAGCAGGCGTCGAATCCCTTCGATCGCGATCCCAACCTGAACCGGATCGGTCTCGTCCTCAGTTCCGGGAAGCAGGCCTGCCTTGCGCGCGCCGAGGTTCAGCAGCGAAACGACGGTCTGAGCGACGAGGTCTTCGACGCGCAGGTTCTTCAGCTCGGCCTCGTAGGCGGCGCGCATCTCTTCCTCGCTCGGCGGCGCCTGCCCTTCGGCGGCTGCGAATTCTTGCTCGGCTGCGATCTCTTCTTCGGGCTGCTTAGGTGTTGCGGCTTCGTCGGTCACGACGCTGATCCCTCCGTAGAACTGATGGGCTGATCGCCCCCGAATGACTGGCTTGTCTGCGCCACTGTAGAAGCGTAGACGTCAGTGATGCTTTGACCCTCAGCAAAAGCAGCGGCTTGTCGCTCGGCGCCGTTGAGCCGCGGGAAGGTTGGTTCGAGACCGAGCTCGGAGCGGACAGGCGCGGTCCATTCGAGCAATTGATCAAAGGCGGCCCGCGCGGGCAAACAGACGCCGCGTTCGAGATCGATCAGCTCTCCGGCGGCGCCCCAGCGGATCGCGCGCCAGAGATTCTCTTCGATCAGCCGCGCAGGCGGTTCAAAGACTTGGCGACCTTCGTCATCGTCGCGAGCCGCCTGAAGCGCACAGGCGACGATCAACTCGATCAGCGCATCCGACTCAGCCGCCGTCGACTGGGCATCGCAGATCCGAACCTCGACGGTGCCAAAAGCGAGGTGCGGTCGCACCGACCACCAGACCTGCGTGTCCTCCTCGATTGAGCCGGTTGCCAGCAGCAGCTCAAGGTATTGGTGGTAGCTGTCCCAAGAACCGTACGCGTCGGGGACGCCGCAGCGTGGAAACGACTTTGTGAAGCTCTGCGTGCGAACCGACGCCAGCCCGCTGTCGAGCCCCTCGAAGAAGATTGAGTTGGCGCTGAGCGCGAGCAGAGTCGGAAGCAACGCGCGCAGCCGGTCGCAGACGCGCACGGCGCGATCGGCGTCCTCGATTCCAACGTGAACATGGAGTGAGAAGGTGTTGTTGCGCCTCGCCACATACTGGAGCCCGTCAACGACGCGCCGATAATGGTCGGATTGAACGTTGGGCTGCTCGCGGTAATCGGCCCAAGGGTGGGTGCCGGTCGAGCCAAGTTCGACGTTCTGGCCTGCTGCCAGCGCGAAGAGGCGCTGTCGCATCTCACGCTGGCGCGAAAGTGCGTCGCCAATGTCGCTCCCGGCGCCGGAACGGATTTCAATCTCCGAGAGGATCAGTTCCGACGAGATTGAAGCCGCTAGATCGAGGTCGCTCTCCCGCGCCTGCTCGCTAAGCTGCTCAAACCGCGGAATAAGATCGAGCGTCTCGGGGTCGAGAATCGCGAACTCCTCCTCGAGCCCAACCGTGCCGTCGGTCGCTTGCGCGAACGCTTCGCGAGCCTTCTCGAGATCAATCAGACTCATGAGAGGTAGAAGTAAAGCGCGTGCAGCAGGTCGACCGCCGGGTTTGAAGTGTGAACCGTCACCCCTGCCGGCACATCGAGCAGCGACTCGGAATAGTTGAAGATGATCTTCACGCCGGCCGCAACGAGCTTGTCGGCGAGCTCTTGGGCGGCCTCGCCGGGAACAGCCAGCACGGCAACCAGCACGTCCTCGGCGGAGATCACGCTATCGGCATCGTCAATCGGCCGAACCGACTGACCGCCGACTTTGACGCCGAGCTTCTTCGGGTCGACGTCAAAAACGGCGACGACATGGAAACCGTGGTCGGCAAAAATATCCGACGAACCGATCGCCTTGCCGAGATGGCCGGCGCCGAAGAGCGCGATGTTTTGCTGGCCTCCGGTTTGGAGAATCTCGCGAATCTCATCTGCGAGCGCGTCGACGTTGTAACCAACGCCGCGCTTGCCAAACTTTCCAAAGCCTGAGAGGTCGCGACGGATCTGCGTGCTGTTGACTCGGGTGTATTCCGAGAGCTCCTGCGACGAGAGCGTCTCGCGGCCCGTCTTCTGTGCCTGCGTGAGTACCTGCAGATAGCGCGAGAGTCGCGCTGCCACGCCAAGCGAAAGCCGAGCCGACCGGACATCGGCGACGATTAGCTCAGCCGGGCCGTTTGTGATCTCGCCGCTTGCCATTGCTTCGATGCTACCGCGCTGACGCTGCCGACAGACGACTTTCTAGATCGGGCAGGTCAATCTCGAAGTCGTAGAGCTCGGCGCCGTCCAAACAGATCACTGGAATCCGCTCCACGTAAAGAGCGTGGAGCTCCTCGTCTGCCTCGATGTCGACCTGCACAAGCTCGAACTGGAAGTCAGCTTGGAGCTGCTCAAGCAGAGTCGCCGCGATCTCACACAGGTGGCATCGATCGCGCTGGTAAATCGTTATCTGCGGCTTCATCGCTGCGCGCCACTTGGGTATGCGTCGAGCGTCAGCGCAGCCTGCTGCGAGCAGTCGGGAAGGAAGCGGGCGGCGCTGGCGATCATCGCCGCGTTGTCGGTGCAGAGCTCGCGCGCGGGAATGTGGCTGGTGATGCCGAGCGCCTCCACGGCCGCGCGCAGGGGACCATTGGCAGCAACGCCGCCCCCGATCGCCACGTGGTCGCCGCCGTCGGCTTCGAGCGCGCGGCTAAGCCGGTCGACAAGCGCTTCGACGATTGCTCGCTGATACGACGCCGCGAGATCTGCTCGCCTGCGTTCGGCCTCCCCTTCTCCAAGGTCGCGGATTGTGTAGAGCAGCGCCGTCTTTACTCCAGCAAAAGAGAAATCGAAGCCTCTGACGTTGCGCGCGGTTGGAAAGTCAAACGCTTCGGCGTCACCGCCCGCCGCCAGCGCTTCGAGTGCCGGACCTCCCGGGAATGGCAGCCCTAGCATCCGAGCTCCTTTGTCGAACGCCTCTCCTGCAGCGTCGTCGAGCGTCTCCCCCAGCGTCGAATAGGAGCTGTGGTCTTCGACGCGGGCCAGCAGCGTGTGGCCGCCGCTGGCGATCAGGCAGATGAACGGCGGCTCGAACGGTTCCGGCGAGATGAAGTTGGCCGCGATGTGACCCTGCAAATGATCGACGCCGACGAGCGGAAGTGAGCGCGCCGCCGCAATCGCCTTCGCTTGGCCAACTCCAACTAGTAGCGCGCCGATTAGGCCGGGGCCCTGCGTCACGGCCACGCGCTCAATTTGCTCAAGGGTTAGCTCGGCCTGCCTGAGCGCGGCGGCGATCGTTGGGGTCAGCAGCTCAAGGTGGTGGCGAGCTGCGATCTCCGGCACCACACCGCCGTACTTGTCGTGGATCGATTGAGACGAGATCACGTTTGAGAGGATCGAACCGTCGCCCGCGAGCACGGCGGCGCAGCTGTCATCGCAGCTGGTTTCAATCCCGAGCATCGGCCCGCTCACGGCGCAACGACCGGCCTCGCGCCGGCGGCTGGCACGTCATCGAGCGCACCTCGCAGCGTCGCTTCGGTGCGCCACATGATCACGGCGTCCTCACCGTTGTCTTGGTAGTAGCGCGGGCGCGTTCCGGCAGCGAGAAAGCCAAAGCGTTCGTAGAGCGCGATCGCTGGAGCGTTGGTCGGCCTCACCTCGAGCGTGATCTGAGCCCCGTCGCCGACGCGTCCGAGGATCTCGTTGATCAGGGCTGAGGCGATCCCGCGGCGCTGCAGGTCGGGGTCAACAGAGACGTTCATGATGTGCCAAACCTGATCGAAGCGTGAGCAGATGATGTAGCCGACCATCTGATCACCGCTAAGCGCAGCGAGGCAGATCCCTTCCGGCTTACTGAGTTCGAGCACGAACATCGCCAGCGACCAAGGAGTCGGAAAGGCCCGCCGTTCAATCGCCACGACGGTCGGCAGATCGGCGAAAACGAGGCGGCGGATTTCAAGTTTGGTTTCGGTCATTTGGAGTCTGCGCGGACCTGCCGTGAAAGCTCTGCGTCCGGCTGGCGGACGTAACGGGGAACCAGCGCCGCTGCCTTGACCGGCTCGCTAGCGTCGGCCACCTGACAGAGCGAAGAACCAACGAGCTGATGCAACAACGAACCGTCATCGGGGACTGTAATCGCCCCGCTTTCCAGCTCCTTTCGAAAGATTAGCGCGCCTTCACCGACGGCAAACGTCGCTGCCTCTTCTGCAGCTAAAACTGCAGCGAGCTGCGGCGGCGGGCAGGCCTGATCTGCGACGACCTGGTGGCCGTCGGGAGCCCAGGCGGCGATGTACGCCTCACCCCTGCGTGCGTCTGAAACGGCGGCTATCTGAAGCGCAGGCTGAGCGCCCCGGGCCGGGAGCGCAAGCGCTTGAAGCGTCGGGACGGCGATCAGCTGTGCAGCGTTGGCCTGAGCTAATCCCTGCGCCGTCGCAACGCCGATCCGAAGCCCGGTGAAGGTTCCCGGCCCGATGCCAACGCCGATGCGCCCAAGTTCGCCCCATCCGATACCGGCTTCGCCGAGCGCCTGTTCGCAAAGCGCCAGCAGTCGCTCGGCGTGGCGTGGCCGCCCCGCCGCCGCGGGCCTATCGGCCAGCTCGCAGACCACGTCACCATCAATGCTGAGGCCGACAACGGTTGCTGCTGTCGCCGTGTCAAAGGCCAGTAATACTCCGCTTACTGGCATCGGGCCGGCTCACGAATAATCTTAATCGAGCGTTGCGACTGGCTTACGTGACCTAGCTCCACTCGGATCGAGGCTGGAATTTCTGCGAGCGCTCCGACGGCGTCCTCCGATTGCTGCGGCCACTCAATGAAGCTGATCCGGCTAGGGCCAACCTCGTCGTCCAGTAGCCCCGCCTCCTCACCTCTGGCGCCCTCAAGGCGCTGGCAGTCTAGGTGCGAGATCAAAAGATCGCCTTGCTCATAGCGATTGCAGATCGTGTAGCTAGGGCTTGTCACCGGCCCGCTAAAGCCGAGCGCGCGGCAGGCTCCGCGGATGAAGGTCGTCTTGCCAGAGCCGATCTCGCCGCAGACGTGGATTACGGCGCCGGCCGCGAGCTCGCAGGCCAGCTCGGCGGCAATCGCTTCAGTCTCGTCGGCTGAAGCGCTGAGCGCCGCGTCAGCCGCGCTCATTGGCGATGTCGCCAACCACGAGCGTAACGTGCTTTACCGGCACCGCGACAAGCGGGCCAATCCCTGAGAGAGCATTGATGTCGAGCGCCGGGGGCCCGGACGGTGCGCCGGCGGGGGCCTTTGACTTGCCCTTCGCTTCCTCCGATTCAGTCGCCTCGGTCACCTCGGAGGCGACCTCGACGGCCTCCCCAGTCGCGGAGTAGCCATTTGAGGAACCGTCGGCTGAGCTCTTCTTCTTCGGGCGATCATTTCCGCCTGAACCGGTAAGCCCGGCAAGTGGATCGACGTACTGATCATCGGACGCTCCATTAGCGAGCGCTGCGGCAGGCAGCGCGAACGCGCAACAGGCAGCAATGAGAGCCACTTTGCGGATGCTGAACACCTTACGAGTGTAGGGCAGCAGCAACAACTGAGAGTCGGTAGAAGCGGCTGCAAGCCGCTCGCTCCGCTAGCGTCAATTGCGTGAGTGACTCCTCAGAGCCGCCGCTTGGTGGCCAGACGCGGCGTGATCGAGCCCGCGAGTCACACACCGTTCGAGCCGCCGGTGTCGCCTCGGCGCAGATGGCGGCGAACATCTTGGCCCTCGTCACGACCGTCGCGCTTGCCCGCGCTCTGGGCACCGCGGACTATGGCGAGCTGGCAAGGATGTTCTCAGTCTTCACGATTTTGATGGTGCCCGCCACAGCTCTTCAAGCCGCGGCGGCGCGCGACATGACGCTTGGAAGGCTCGGGCTTGGTGGCCGCGCCGCCGCGGCTCTTCAGGGCTGGCTTGGGCGAATTCTGATTATCACTGCCGGCCTACTTGTAATCTGCGTCTTACTCCGTCACCAACTCGCCGATCTCCTCCAGGTCTCCCAGCCGTGGGCCGCCGCAGTCGTCCTCCCGTCGGCCGCGCTCTGGAGCGCCCTTGCGCTGCAGCGCGGAGTCCTGCTCGGGGTGAGCGGTTATCGCCCCGTGGCGATCAGCCTGATCGGTGAGCAGACATTCAGGTTGCTTTTCGGTTTAGCGGCCGCGCTGCTTGGAGCGCAGGTCGGGCTAATTTTCTTCTGCTCGGTTCCGTTGGCGACTCTGCCAATCATTGCCGCCACAGGTTTACTCGCGCGACGGAGACTAGGGCCGTCGGACCACAGCCATGCACGCGTAAGCCTGCGCGAGCTGGCAACGCGAAACCCAGTTCCGGTTGCAGCACTAACGCTATTCGCGGTCCTGCAAAACGCTGACGTCATTGCCGTTGGGCACTTCTTCAACACGACGATCTCTGGTGCTTATGCACAGGCGTCAGTTGCAGCGAAAGGCGTCGTATGGGTTGCCGTCGGGCTTGGCCTCTACCTACTCCCCGAGGCCGCGCGCGAAGGCGCGAAGGGCATCGACCCACGGCACCTGCTTACCCGCACAGCCGGCCTGCTGATGCTGATCGCGATTCCGATCTTGGCGCTGTTCAGCTTTGCGCCGGAGCTCGTTCTTTCGCTCGTCTTTGGTGACAAGGCAAAACTTGCAGCTCCGGCGCTGCCTTGGCTGGCAGGCGCGATGACATGTCTAAGCATCACCTACCTTGCGCTGCAGTTCCTGCTGGCGCTCGGAAGGCGTTCGTTCCTGCCGGCGCTCGTCGTCGGTGCGGTAGCCGTGCCGCTCGTAGTTGCGCTGCGTGACAGTTCGCTCGAGTCTGTTGCGATTGGACTGCTGATCCTTGATGCGCTGCTCGCGGCCTTGATGCTCGCCCTTTCGGTCAGCGCGCGTGGGCCGGGCAAACACGGGCTTAGTGAGCAGGACGCCGAAGACTTTGCGCTCGCGGAGTCGAGCGCGGCTGCAGAAGCGGCGATCCCTTAAGCGGCGCCGCGGCGACGCGCAATCCGCGCCGAGGCAGCCTTCGCCCAGCGTCGTCCGAGCGCGATCCCGGGCGCCTCGATCAGGCGGTAGCTGACCGCCGCCGCCGCCACAGAGCAGACGAACGACGCTCCGGCCACTGCGACCCAGCCGAGATCGTGCAGCCAGCCAACCTCGTTCAGCTTGACGATGAATGCGAGGTGGTAGAGGTAGAACGAATACGAAACTAGGCCGAGCAGCATCAGCGGCCGCCAGCCGAGAGCCGCTCTCACTCCCCCGCCGAGCGCGCCGCCGAAGACCGCAGGCGCGAGTACGCAGACGCCGATCAAACCCTTGATGACATGGCGGAAGAGCCCGGCGTCAGCCCAGCTGGTGCCTAGGCCAACAGCGCCAATCTTGACCCCGAGCAGCGCGTATAGCGCGAGAGCGGCTAGGACCCAGATCCAAGGCTTCCCCTCAACTAGGCGGAGCGCGCGCGGCCGCTTCGATCCACTGTGGACCGCGACGCTCACAACCGCCATCGCCATTCCGAGCGCAAACTGGTCAGCGAATGCCGGCAGCGAAATCTGGGCGATCAGATAGCCCTGGTCTCCGGGGAGAAAAAGCGGCGAGACAACCAGCTGCCAGAGAAACGAGGCGCAGAAAAGAGCGGCGAGCGCCCAGAGCTCGCCGCTGATCATCTGCCGCCGTCCGCTTCGAGGCAGCATGCGGCGAGCAAAGAAAGCCCAAATCGGCAGGGCGATGTAGAAGCTGACCTCAATGCAGAGCGTCCACGCTTGGCCGATGCCGCCAACCACGGTGCCGATGTCATAGACCTGAAGGAAGCCGAAGTAAGTGACGATCCCACTCGGCGTGAAGACCGACGCTTCAAGACCGAGAATCAGCGTAACGATGACGAGCGCCACCCAATAGGCCGGGACGATGCGAAGAGCGCGACGGATCGAATATGGCTCGATGTCCGGCGCGGGTTCCTGCGCGAAGCGTTTTGCGACGAAAGGCCGGTAGATCAGGAAACCCGAAACGACGAAGAAGATCGGGACTCCAACGTTGAGGTTGCCGAGGTAGCGCGAGAGCAGATCCGTGTTCAGCAGCCCGAGGTGGAAAACGACGTGGAAAGCAAAGATTGTCAGCGCCGCGATTGCGCGCACGCTGTCAATCAGCGGGAAGCGCGCGTGGCTCGCAACCACCGGCTCTACGCTGGCGCCGCTCATCGCCAGCCTCCCGCCGGAGGCCGAATTTCCCACACCCGCGCGCAGCCGAACCGCCGCGCTGGGCCAAGCGTGATCGGCGCGAGCTTCGCTTCAAGGTCGGCCGTCACGCGGCAGGAGGCGTAGACGAAGCGTGCGCCAGCTCGCTCCACCAGCGCCTGATCTTCAGCCGCGCTGCCAACGCCGTCGAAGAACGCTGTGAGAGCGAGACCGCGCCACGCGAGGTCGGGAGTCCACGACCCGGCGCCGGCCCAAACCTCGCGGCCTGTATAGGCGGAAACGTATGCGCCGTCGACGAGCGTCGCCAAGATTCCACCGGCGCCGGGTTGGCGTTCAAGCCACCTCATCGCGTCTCGCTCGCCAGGCTCTAGGAAGAAAGCCTGTCTTCCAGCTTTGACAGCTCCCCGAATCTGGTCGGCACGGTAGAGCGTGCCGGGAACGACCATCAGGCCAATCGCCACGATCGTCCAAAGCAACGGGAGAGGCTTGCTCCCCAGCTGGCCCCTAACCGCGATGACGGACAGAATCGCGAGCGGCAGCGCGAGCCCTTGGAAGGCATGGAACGGGAAGGTACCGACCGGCAGATAGAACACGAGGAGCCCTGCGACAGGCCAGATCCGCAGCATCCACCCAGCGAAATCAAGCGACCGGGCGCGATAGGCGAAAAGCGCCGGAATCGCAAGCGGCGCGAGCCCGACGACCGTTACCCAGAGCGGCCAGCGCCCGAAGCTGTTGACCTCGCCAGCCAGACGCCACGACGGGTCGAGTTTTGACAGCAGGAAGTAGTAGACGAGCGGCAACGCGGTTGCGACCATTACCGGCGCGAGCAACCTGCACGAGGTAAGCAGCGCGGAGCGATCCCGTCGATCTGTCATCAACGACGCGCCAATGAGTATCAGGGCGAATGTCGCGCCCTGCCACGGCTGGAACCAAGCGACGACGAGGCCTACTGCAGCTGCCGCGACGAGATACCGCCCGCGCCCGCCGCTGCGGGCTCGCTCGAATGCGAGCAGACCGAGTGGCATCAGACCTACTGCGACCGCCGTGAAGAGGTAACCCCAGAGATATGTCCCCGTCCAGAGTTCGCCACTGACAAAGTCGAGATCAAACTTTGTTGCCGAACCCGCTGCGCTGGTCCAGCCGACGACGGCGGCGATCGGCGAGGCGAAGAAGAGGCCTAGGATGATCGCGACGCGGCGATCGCCGGTCCGCGGCAGGAAACGCGACGAGAAGAAGAGCGCTCCGGCGAAGAGCGCTGCGATCGCGACCGGCTTCCAGACCATGTACGCAAGGACGACGCCAAAGCCGAGCCGATATAGCGCTCCCGATATCAGCAGCCCTGGGTGAACAAAACTGTGAGGCCCGGGCGCGAGGTCGTAAAGATTGGCTGCGGCGCCAAAATCGCCTGACTGCCGAAGCCAGCCCACGTACTGCATCGGGTCAAGCACGAGAAAGCCGTCCGCCCCGGTTATCACTCCCCCCTGGGTCCACACGCGAACAAGCAGCCCGATGAGCGGAGCGACCGCCATTGCAGCAAAGACCGCCAGCACAACCCAATCGCCGCGCGCCATCCGCAGTCGCCGGTACTGCGCCGAAGGAGTCTCGACCGTGCTCACGCAGACCGCCCGCCGCGCGCGGTAGAGCCGACCTGCTTGGCCACATTTGCCTTAGCAGCGAGCAGCTCTCTGATCACCGGAATCAGGATCCGCCCCATTTGCAGACGTGAGCCTTCGCGGTCGGTCCAGACGATTCCGGTCTCGCTGACTCGGTAACCAAGCGCGCGGGCCATCGCGATCGCTTCAGCGTCATAAGTCCAGCCGTCAAGGCTCAGTCGCTCGAAGACGTCCTCGGCCGCCTCGCCGCGCCAAAGCTTGAAGCCGCAGAACAGGTCACGAGTTGGTTCGCTGAGAATCGCCCGGCAGCACTGCTGGAAGCCACGGCCCACGAAGCGTCGCGGCAGCGTTTGACGTTGACCGAGCTCAGCGCCGGCGGCAAGTCGCGAGCCAACGACTAGATCGCTCGCTTCGAGCAGCTCAAGCATCTTTGGCAGCGAGGCCAGTGATGGCGCGCAGTCAGCGTCGCAGTGGAGGCGTATCTCCCCCCTTGCCTCGAGCATACCGCGGCGAACTGAGAACCCCTTGCCAAGATTGGCGTCGTTGACGAGCAGGCGAATCTTGTCACCATCCAGCAGCGGCTCGGCATGAGAGCACGTTGCGTCTGTGCTGGCGTTGTCAACGAGCAGAATCTCGTAGCTCTCGCCACGCGCTTCGAAGTAGTCGCGGATGTCGACAACCGTTCCGGCAACGGCAAACTGCTCGTTAAAGAGCGGCACGACGACTGAAAACCTCGGCTCGGGCACGGCGGTCAGCCTACCGGCGCGGGAGCGCAGGCTTGCACGGCCGCGTGGCTACCGGCGTTAGGCTGTTGTGCCGATGACGACGACTGCCACCTGCGGAATCTGCCAGGGCGTGCTCGAACTGCGTTTCGCAGGTTCCGGCGAGCCACCCCAAGCTGGAGACTTTGCCCCCACCTGCCACAGGCCACGCGCCTATGGCGATCTCTACCGCTGCCGTGAGTGCGGAACGATCCAGCAGCCGTCACTGCCGGAAGGGGTTGATCTGGTCGACCTCTACCGCGAGATGGGCGACAGCGACTATCTCGCCGAGGAAGCGGGCCGCCGCCTAACTGCAAACTGGCTGCTCGATCTCGTCGAACGCCGCCGCGCGCCGGGCCGGATGCTCGAGATCGGCTGCGGACATGGGCTGCTGCTCGATGAAGCCCGCCGCCGAGGCTGGGAGACGCGCGGCCTTGAGCTCTCCGAACGTTCGGCCCGCCACGGCCGCGAAGAGCTGGCGCTGGATATTCGCGAGGAGCCCTTCGAAGCTCTCGGAAATGAAGAGAACGGCTGCTGGGACGCGCTTCTGATGGTCGACGTGCTCGAGCACCTCGACCATCCGCGCGAAGCAATCGAGCGCGCGACGAAGCTGCTCGCCCCGGGCGGCGTGCTCTGCATCGTCACCCCCGACCCCGCGTCGCTGACCGCCCGCATCGCCGGGCCGCGCTGGTGGGGCCTGCTGCCCGCTCATACCTATCTGATTGCGCGCCGCACGCTGCGCGAGCTGCTGATCGGCCAAGGCTTGATCCTCAGCGATGACGTGCCCCTGGTGCGCAGTTTCTCTGCGCGCTACTGGGTCGAAGGCTTCGCAGGCATCGCTGGCCCGGCTACCGCTGCCGTGCGCCGCGCGGCAGCCAAACTGCCGCCGCAGCGCTCGCTGGCGCTCTCGCTCGGTGACGAACGCGTAATGCTGGCCGTCAACGAGAAAGTCCAAGAGCCGCAGCAGTGTCTAGCGCGGGAGCGCGGAGGTAACGATGAAGTCCACGTTGTGCTGCCCGCCTACCACGCCGCGCAAACGATTGAGCGGGTCGCCGCCGATCTGCCGATTGAATCTTTTGACCGTGCACTGCTCGTTGACGACGCCAGCGGTGATGACACGGTCGCAGTGGCGCTCGCAGCAGGCTTTGAAGTGCTGCGCCACCCAGCCAACCGCGGCTACGGCGCCAACCAGAAGAGCTGTTACAGCCGCGCAATCCTTGACGGCGCCGACGTGGTCGTGATGGTCCACGCTGACCATCAGTACGACGCCGCGCTCGTGACCGAGATGGTGCGTCCGATCATCGAAGGGCGCGCCGACGTCGTGATGGGCTCACGGCTGCTCGAAGACCGGGCGATCGCGGGCGGCATGCCGCGCTGGAAGTGGATCGGCAACCGCGCGCTGACCTGGACCGAAAACCGCGCCTTCACGAAGGACTTCTCCGAGTACCACACCGGCTACCGTGCCTTCTCGACCGAGTTCCTCCGCTCGATCCCGTTTCTGCGCAACAGCGACGGCTTCGTTTTTGACCAGGAGATCTTCGCCCAGATCGTTGACCGCAACGCGCGCGTAGTTGAGTTGCCGATCCCAACCCGCTACTTCCTTGAAGCTTCAAGCGTCTCATTCCGCGCGTCTGTCCGTTACGGGCTTGAAACGCTGACCGTGCTTGCCCGCTACCGGGCCGACGAGAAGCGCCGCCGCTGGTCGTTGCTGCGCAGGCCAGCCGTTGATCTTCAGCCGAGCGCCCAGAGCGCGCCAAACAGCGAACCGGTTCCCTGAGCCCCTCGATGGCGCGCGTGCTCGTTGTCTGCGCTGAGCCGATCGGCCCGCAGGTCGCCGGTCCGGCAATCCGCGCGCTCGAACTGGCTCGCGTGCTCGCCGCCTCACACGAGGTGACGATCGCCGCGCCCGCGCCAAGCCAAACCGGCGATGATCGAATCGCACTGGTCGAAGCAGGCTTTGTTGACTACGACGCGCTCTCCGCCGCCGTCGCAGCGTCCGATTTTGTCGCCGCCCAGTCGCTACCGCCGCGGCTACTCTCGAAGCTGCCGTCGATGGGAACGCAGCTGATCGCCGATCTCTACAACCCGACCGTCTTCGAAGTGCTCGAAGCTGGCCGTGACAAGCCAACCGCGGCGCGCAGGCGCCAGCAGCGCACCGTGACGCTGGCCTCGATTGCGCAGCTCGCCGCCGCATCGTTCGTGATCTGCGCAAGTGAACAGCAGCGCGACCTTTGGCTCGGCGTGATGGCGGCCGGAGGCCTTATCCAGATCGAGGACTACTCGCGCGACCCGACGCTGCGCTCGGTGATTGATGTTGTGCCGTTCGGCCTGCCGAGCGAGCCTCCGCTCGCTCCCCCAGCGCTGCCAATCCGATCAATGTTCCCTGCGATCGCAGCGGGGGACCGCATCGTGCTCTGGGGCGGCGGCGTTTGGAATTGGCTCGACCCCGAAACGGCGATCGACGCGATCGGCCTAATCGAAGAGCGCCGCAGCAGCGGGCCGCGAACGCACCTTGTGATGATGGGACTCGGGCGCCCTGCGAGCGAAGAGCTCGACGCGATGCGCGCCGGCCAGCGGATGCTGGGCCACCTGGTGCGCAGCGGGCTTGAGGGCGAGGTTGTCCACGTGAACCGTGGCTGGGTTGATTACGACGAGCGTGGCGGCTGGCTGCTCGAAGCCGACCTTGGCGTAAGCACCCACCACGACCATCTCGAGAGCCGCCTCGCCTTCCGGACTCGAATGCTTGATTACATCTGGGCGGCGTTGCCGATTGTGGCGACCAGCGGTGACACGCTGTCGGCGTTGGTCGAGCGTGACGGGCTTGGACTTACGGTTCCACCGGCTGACAGCGCTGCGCTGGCGCAGGCGATCTCCGAGCTGCTCGATGACCCCGCGCGGTTAGCTGCGGCGGAGCTATCGCTGCAGCAGCTTGCGCCGCGGATGACCTGGCAGAACTCGGCTGCGGCGCTGGGCGCGATCTGCGCTGGCGAGATCGCGACAGGGGCGCCGGACCGCGCCGCACTTCGCCGCGCGACGCTGGCTCAATATCCACCGCTGCTTGCCGAGACCCACGCCACTCACGGCCTTCGCGGCGCCGCCAGCCGCGCCTGGCGCAACCTGCGTCGCGCGCTCACGCCGGGGCGCTAGATGAGCGACGTTCCTGCGCGCCAAAGCCTGCTGACCCGCGCCTGCGCGAAGCTGCGGCTTGATCCGTTCGAGCTTGGTTGCCTGATCGTCCTGACCGCGTTTGCGTTTGCGCCGCTGATTGCGCTGGCCAGCAAAGGTCGTGATCTCTCGGGAGCCGACGGCTTCTTCGCGACCGACCAGATGCAATATCTGGCTTGGATCCGTGAAAGCTCCCAGCACATCTTCATTGGCAACCCTTGGGATTTGGCGCCCGGGGAGAGAAGCTTCCTGCACCCGATCGTACTTATCAGTGGCGCCGCTCACGGACTGCTTGGAATGTCGATTGGGCTTTCGTACCTTATTTGGAAGCCGGTTGCGATCGGCGTTGTGTTCGTTGGTGCGCTGCTCTACAGCCGTCGGCTCTTAGCGCACGGAGGGGCTCGCCACGCAGCACTGGCGCTGATTCTCTTCGCCGTCGGGCCGGTCGTCGCGCTTGTTGCGTGGAGCGGCTGGGGCGGCAAGCCGCGCCAATACACCTTCGACTTCATCTCCGGTGAGATGTGGACGGGTCAGTACCTTTGGGGTTACCTGCCGACGGCGATCGCGGTTTTCCTGATTCCGCTCGTGCTACTCGGCCTTGAACGGGCTCGCGAAGGCGGCCGCGGCCGTCTGCTGCTGGCTTCAACGGCTGGAGCGTTCTTAATCTGCTGGCTGCAACCGTGGCAGGGCGCCGAGCTGGCGCTACTGATCTGGGCGGTAGAGCTATGGCGCTGGCTTCGCGGGCAGAGCCGGCCAGCTTGGCCGATGCTGGCACTGATCAGCGTCGCAAGTGCTCTACCTGCTGCCTATTACTACTGGCTCTCGAAGACCGACCCGGCCTGGGAGCTTGCCGGCGCGGCCAACAGCGCCGGAGCGCAAGAGCTCTGGTCGTGGCCGTGGTGGGCGATTCTGCTGACGCTCGTTCCACTCGGTGTGCCCGCCCTTCTTGCTTACCGCATACCGGCCAAAGACTGGCAGCAAAGCGCGCTGCGCTGGTGGCCTGCCGCCGTGCTGCTCGTCTACCTGCTGCCATTTGGCACCTTCCCCTACCACAGCTTTCAGGGTCTCCAGATTCCGCTCGCCGTCCTAGCCGTCATTGGCGTTCACTCGCGCTGGCCGCGCTGCTCGGTTCCTGTGGCAGTTGTGCTTGCGCTGGTGATGATCGTGCCGGGAACAATTCACAAGACCACGGTCTTTGGAAACAGCGTCAAGGTTGGCGGCGATCCGTACTTCGTATTTGATGGCGAAGTCGATGCTCTGGACGCGCTCGAAGGGGATTCGCGCCAAGGCGGCGTCCTCGCACCAACCTACTCCAGCCTTCTCGTGCCGGGGCGAACCGGCCGCGAAACGTGGGTCGGGCCATTTTCGTGGACGCCCGACTGGGAGCAGCGCGCAACGGCGGTGAACGACCTTTTTGAGGGCCGGCTGACGACCGCGCAGGCCCGCGCAGTCGTAATCAAGTCACGCGCCCGCTGGCTCTTCGCCGACTGCCGCCCGCTCGCGACCGCCGTGGTTGAGCGCCAGTTGGCGCCGCTGCTGGCACGGGCGCCGCAGCGTTTCGGCTGCGCGACGCTGCTTGAGATCCGCGAACGCCCTGAGATGCTGACCGCCGCGCCCGAAGCTCCCGCCAAATGAGCGGGCAACTGAGAGCCGCGCTGCCAGCCGCAGCCTTGATGCTCGCCGGGATTGTCGTCTGCTCGCTGACCGCGCTGATTGGAATTCAGGTCAACGACGAGGGCTTGATGCTGCAAGCGGCGGCGCGGATCGCCGGCGGCGAGGTTCCTTACGCGGACTTCTGGTGGTACTACCCGCCGGGCCAGCCTTACCTGCTCGGCGCGCTTTGGAAGATCTTTGGCCCCTCACTAATTGAGTGGCGCGCGGTGCGCGTTCTCGCAGATGCCAGCGTCGCCGTGCTCGCCTGGCAGCTGGCGCGTCGCTACGCGAGCCCGAAACTTGCCCTGCTGGCCTGGGCGGTCGCGCTGCTGGCGATGGCCTACCCCAGCGGCCCGCACCCCTTTCCGATTGCGCTCGCTTTGGCTTTAGGAGCGCTGATCTGCTTCAACAATCGTCCAGTACTTGCCGGCGTGCTGGCCGGCCTCTGCGCGGCCTGGCGGCTTGAGTTCGCGGCCTATCTGGGACTAGGCATTTTGATTTCATACGGCGCAGCGCCGACTCCCTTTCGCCGCGGCGGCGCGGCGGCGCGATTCTTGCTCGCCGCGGCGGCCACAGCCGCCGCGGCGTTCCTGCCCGTCGCACTGGCAGCAGGAATTCGCACCAGCTGGGATCTGCTGATCGCCTACCCGCTGAACGACTTCAGCGCCTATCAAGGACTGCCACTCGAGCTGATTTACAGCGGCCCGCTCAACACCGCATCGCTGAGCGGTTTCTTCAGCGACAGTTTTGAGAACCTGCTGCTCTTCTACCTGCCCGTGGTGGTGCTGCTCGGATTCGCTGGCGGCGCGCTCGCCCTAGTGCTCACGTTCAGCCGCCGGCACGACTACGCACTATTGGCGCTGCTGACTTTTAGCCTTGGCATGGCGCACTATCTGATCGTCCGCCCCGACGTCTTTCACACCGCGCCGCTGGCGGTCTGCGTTGCAGTGATCGGCGTCATTGCGATTGCGCGCAGCGCAAAGCGCGCCGCCGAGCTCGCCCGCGGCAAGGCAATCTTGATTCGGGCCGGAGCGTTGATCGCGGCCGCTTCACTGGCGTACGCGCTGGTTGAGGGGCTTGACCGCCAGTTGCTGGTACTTCGCGAACCGACGATCGCACTGGCGGCGCCAACCGCAAACGGCGTCCGCGCCGCGCCGGCTGTCGCTATTCCGCTGGCAGCGGCTGTAGCCGATGTCCGAAGTAGAACTGCGCGGGAAGCGCCGATCTATGTGATCGGCCAGCGCGCCGACATCACGACCTCTGGCGCTCCACTCTTCTACACCCTCGCCGAACGGACGAACCCAACCCGTTACGACATTGCAGCGCCGGGTGTCGTGACCAGCGCACCCGTGCAGGCTGAAATTGTCGCCGACCTTGAGCGCGCAAAACCGAAGCTGATTGTCCGCTGGCTTTCACCGTTGACCGCCGCGCCGGAGCCAAACCTTGCGGGCCGCTCGTCCGGTGTGCGCCTGCTCGACCGTTACATCAACGCCAACTACGTCGAAAGCGGCCGCTACGGCGACTGGGTCGTGCTCGAGGCGCGGGCCGCAAACTGATCAGCGAACTCGCTGCGCCAGCGCTTGACCCCGGCCGGCGTTGGTCTGATTGAGAGCGAACAGGCCAGAAAGCCAGCCCAGGCAATCGCCGTGACGGCTAACACAACCGCAAGCGCCCAGCCGACGGGGATTGCACTGGCGGCGAGCGCCGCGAGCGCCCCACCGACGAGCGCGAATAGAACACCCCAGAGAGCCGCCCTTAAAAACGTGGCGGCGGAGCGCTCTTCAATCTCCGGCGCGTGGTCGCGGAACTTCCGCGTGAACCATGCAGCTCCAAGCAGGTAAGCGAGCAGCGTGCCGGCCACTACGCCGCCGGCACCGAAGATCAGCGCCAGCGGAACCGTGAAGGCAAGGTTGAGCGCGATCAAGAGAACTGCGAGCCGTGCTTCGAGCGAGCCACTGCCGCGTGCGCGCAGGTATGCGATCCGCACGCCAAAGAGCAGGTTCGAGCCGTAGGCAGCGATCAGCATTGCAGCAAAGCCACCCGCTAGGGCGAAGCCGCCGCCAAGCCAGCCCCGAATCACCGATGGGGCGATGGCGACGGCGATCAGCGTCGCTCCAGTCGTCGCGGTAACCCAAAGCCGATCGACGCTTACAAACGTCCGCCCTAGCGCGACGTGATCAGCGGGTGATTGGAGAGAGGCAAAGCGATTGAAAATCGGAACCAGCGGCGCAGCGGCAACAAGCCTCCCCGACTCTGCGAGCTGTGAGGCGATGCCAACCTCAGCAACTACTGCCGGTCGCGCCACCAGCGCCGTCACGACGCGGTCACTTTGACCGTTGATGATCAGCGAGGCAACTGAGAGTTGGAGCCTTGCCGAGAGGCCCGCGATCGCGATAGCGTCCTCGCCGCTGACGAACCCAGGCCGCACGCGCAGGCTGCCGGCCGCAAGGAGCGCGCGGCTAACGAGCAAGACGAGCTGCTGCGCTATCACCGTCCAGCCGAGCTGCGCGAGCGTGGCGCCGGCAGCGACGAGCCAGATCACGGCGGTCAGGTAGCCAATCGAGCCGAGCGCGGCCGTGACGGCAATCGAGGTGAAGCGGCCCTGGCCTTGGAGCAGGTTCGCGAGCGCCGCCATCGCCAGCCCGAGCGGTACTGCCAGCCCGACGATTCGAAGCAGCTCGGTCGCCTCCTTTTCAAGCCCGCCTGGGAAGTCAAAGAGGCCTGCGATCTGCGGCGCGAGCAGCTCAATGATCAGTGCCGCGACAATCCCGATGCTGAGGTAGAACGCGAGCGTAGACCAGAACACGCGCGCCGCGCCGGCGTGGTCATCGGCTCCACGGGCAAGAGCGATGTAGCGCTGCACCGCGGGCGCCATCCCCGCCTCAATAATGCCGATGTAGATCACGATCGCCATTGAGACTGTCCAGACGCCGTAAGCGGCTTTGCCGACGTGATCGATGATCAGCGGCGTCGCAATTAGGACCGCAACGATGCCGATCAGCGCAGTGATTACGCTGGCACTGATATTTCGTTGGGCGCCCCTCACCGCACCAAGCCTACGCGCGCTGGTAGAACGAACGCGATGGGAGCCATTCGAAACCGCGCAGTCGCCCTGCTTCCGCTGCGCCTGCGATGGTGGCTTGGGCAGCGACGCGAGTACGAACTCGCGGCTCGCTACCTCGGCGGACTTAGCGGCGTCGAGATTGGCGGCAGCGCCCACAACCGCTTTCCGGTCGACGCAATCAACATTGACCGCTACGCGCAGATGGACACGATTTACAAGGACGAGGAGCGGCGACTCGCGGGAACCGCACTTGCGGTTGATCTCGTTGCGCCCGGTGACGATCTGCCGCTAGAAGACAACTCGGTTGATTTCGTTCTCGCCTCACACGTGATTGAACACTTCCCCGACCCGATCAAGGCACTGCTCGAATGGAAGCGCGTCGCGACCGACTACATCTTTCTCGTCGTCCCCCACCGCGACCGCACCTTTGATTCGGACCGCGAGCTAACGCCGGTAGACGAGCTGCTCCAACGCCACGCAAGCGGATTTGGATCTGACGAGGACCGGCACTGGTCGGTCTGGAGCTGCGAATCGTTCGTTGAGCTGTGCCAGCGGATTGGGCTCAACGTCGTTGAAACCGAGGACCCGGACAAGAAGGTCGGCAACGGCTTTGCGGTTGTGATCGCGGTCAGCGCTGAGCGCTAGCCGCGTCAGAGATCTCTTCGTTGGCGGCGACGAGCGCTCCAGCAATCAGCAACCCGACAAGAGCGACCGCCGGCATCTCCCAGTCCCAGTCGAGCCCAGCGTGGACTGCGAGCGCAGCGAGTGCGGCCACCGCGCCGCTCGCCTCAGCGCGGCGGACGTAGACGACGCTGCTGGCGCTCCAGGCAACGCCGCCGATGAAGAGAGCAAGTGCCAGCAGCCCGAGCAACCCCAATTCGGCCGCCGTTTCGATGTAAAGCGAGTGGGCGTCGAGCGCGGGGTCAAGGATCGTCCGCTCGCGCCGCCAAACCACGCGGAACGCTCCGGCGCCATCGCCAAGTACCGGAGCGGCGACGAACATTCCGCCAGCGACCTTCCAATATGAATAGCGATTGCTTTCGAACGAAGCGAGGCGCCGACTGTCGGCGCCAAGCCGCGGCTGGCCGGCGCTACTACCGTTGCCGGCCGCTGCGGCGACGAAGCCCAGCACGATCACGGCCAGAACGCTTGCCACAAGCACGCGCGAGGAGGAGAGCGGCCGCTCGCTTGCACTGCCGGCCCAGCGCCGGCCAACGAAGAGAACCGCGGCGATCACGATCGCGATTCCCGCCAGCAGAACCAGCCCCTCACGCTCGCGCGTGGCGAGCGAACCTTGCAGCGTGCGCGCGGCCGGCAGCAGCGCGGCCAAGATCGATGCGGCGACCGCGCCGCCGATTCCAACAGTGATCACCCTCATCTGACGGCGCTCGCGGGAAAAGACACTCAGCAAGAGTGCGCCGACCGCAACGGCGACGAGGGCCCCGCGCGAGAAGGTCAGGTAAACGCCAACGCCGAGTGGTACAGCGGCGCCGAGCGCAAAGTCGCGTAGCCTGCCCGCGCGGCTCGGATCGGCCGCCACGCGCAGCATCAGGATTAAACCAACGGCGGCCACTATTCCGCTCGCGTTCCAATAGGTGAGCGGCTGTTCAAGCCGTCCGGCTGCCGATTGGGTCGCCGCTTCGTTGACGACACCAGGCAGAACGCGCGCCGCGAGCGCGTAAAGCGTTACCAGCAGCGCTCCCGCTCCAAGCGCCGGTTCGACGATCGTCAGGCCCGCGCGGCCACGCAGCAAGGCAACGGCAACGAGGAACGCACCGAGATAGAGAAGCAGCCGCTGAAGATCAGCTTGGGCAACGCTGCGAAGCGGCGCCCAGAGGATTGACAGCCCGACCAGCAGCGTCAGCATAAGCAGGCCAATCAGCGCCCACTGCCCTGGTCGCTGCCGTAGCCAGGGTTGCGGCACGAGCCACGCAGCCGCGATCATTAAGGCCCAGATGAGCGCCCCGGCGACCAGCCGCGGCCCCGCGAAGTAGCCGCCCGAGAAGAAGGCCAGCACGGTCGGGGCGGCCAGCAGCAGGGCGCCAGCGGATAAGCGGAGTGCTCCAGCCATCGGCCGCGAGCGTAGTGAAAGCTGCGGCTCCCGTGCGGTAATCGCCTACCATCGCGCCGTGGCGATCAATTCAACACCGGCGGCGCGCAGCGCAAGGATCTTGCTCTCATTGCTGGCGGCCGCAATCATCGCTTGGCTTGTCATCAGTTGGAACGATGACCGTCTCCAAACTCAGGGAATTGTGCTGCTAGAGCGCCAGCCGCCGCAGACGGCTGAGGCTCTGGAACGCTTCCGTTCAGCGAAACTCCTAAACGCGAGCCTGCAGCCGGGCGCGTTCGAGGCTTCCGTGCTGCTGCTAACCGGTGAGCGCGCGCGCGCGATCGCTCAGCTCGAAGAGCTTTTGCGCAGCGAGCCGGAGAACCGCACAGGCTGGCTGCTGCTTGGGAATTGGCTCAGCAGCGAGGATCCTGCCGGAGCTGCGCGCGCCTTCGAGCGCGCGGCTGCGCTCGACGGCGTCAAGCAGCCCGCGAAGCCCTAGCGCTAGGAGCGCAGGCGGCTTTGGCGAGCCAAGCCACGGCCGCGCACGCGCCTCGCAGGCGCGGAACGAGGTGAGACGGCCGGGCGTGTCGGCCCGTCACTGAGCGTCCTCTCGACCACGGCCGAAAACTCTTGGCTGAACCGTTCAGGGCTGAAACGCTGCGCCTGGGCGACGCAGTCCCCGGTTGCGAAATCGGCGGCGTCGAACTGCTCGAGCACGGCGCAGAGCGCGGCCGGATCAGGCCGCTCAAAGAAAAGGCCGGTCTTCCCTTCAGCAACGGTTTCAACGAGCCCACCGGCGCGCAATGCGATCACCGGCCGCCCGGAGGCTTGAGCTTCCACTGCAGCGATCCCGAACTCTTCCGTCGCGGCAACGACCATCGACTGCGCACCGCGGAGCAAGCGCTCTGCTTGATAGTCGCTAACGCGGCCCGCGAAGCTAATTGAGGGCCCGGCGAGGCGCTGGAGCCGTCGCGCGTCGGGGCCATCACCGGCCACAACCAGAGGAAGCCCAAGGCGACTGAAGGCGCGCACAACAACCTCGATCCGCTTGTGAGCAATCAGCTCCGACAACACGAGGTGGTAATCCTCGACCGGCCCCGGCGAAAAGCGCTCAATCTCGACCGGTGGGTAGATCACTGTCGAGTTACGCGAGAAATAGCGTTCGATCCGCTGCTGCGTCGTCTTTGAATTGGCAACATAGGCGTCGACTCGCTGGGCGGCAATGAAATCCCACTGGCGCCAGCGGTGCATCACTTGAGCCAAAGCTGGCCGCACCAACACGTTGCGCGCGCTGAGCGTTGCCTCGCGCTCCGTCCACGCGTAGCGGAATGGGTTGTGGCAGTAGCTGACGTGCACCGCATTCTCATCGGGAATCACGCCGTGCGCCCAGGCCGATGAGCTGGAGACGACGAGGTCGTAGCCACTGAGATCGAGCGATTCGATCGCGGCCGGATAGAACGGCAGCAGCGGGCGGAAGTTGCGCGCCGTTGGCCGCAGCTTCTGCAGCCCGGAAGTGATCACGTTGCGATCCTCGAAGCGGCCCTGCGTACCTACCGGGTCGTAGACGGCAGTGAAGATGTCGGCCCCGGGAAACATGCCGCAGAGCTGCAGAAAGACGCGCTCGGCGCCGCGCAGGTCAAGCAGGAAGTCGTGAACCAGCGCCACGCGGGGGTTCTCTGTTGCGGGAGTTACATACATCGCTTCTGTTCACACTACATTGCCCCGCCGCTCAAGGTGGAATGCGGCCGCCCGCATCAGATCATCTAACTTGCTCTCTTGATGCGAGTGGCTATTGACGCGCGACACCTCGGCCAAGGTCGCGGAATTGCGCGATACCTAGAAGAGATGCTCGCCGCGCTGGCGGTCGGCTTCCCTGACGATCAGTGGGTCGCAGTCGTACCCGGCGACCGCCAGATTGCGCCACCTAGCGGCGTCGAGCTGCGTCGCGCCCGCATAGCCTCAAAACCGCTCTTCGCGGCCGCAGCGCTGGCTGGCAGGCCGCGGCTTGAGAAGCTCGCCGGTGGTGCCGACGTCAGTTGGCTCCCCGCCCCAGCCCCGGTCGCCTGCGGGCGGCGAACGCCGTACGTGCTGACGATCCACGACCTCTCTTTCGAACTGCGCCGCGACGACTTCACCGCCTATGAGCAGTGCTGGTTGAAGGCAGCCCGCCCGCGCCGACTGGCCCAGCGTGCAGCTCGGATCGTCGTCGACAGCGAAGCAACGGCGGGCGATCTAATCGAAGCTGGGTGGGTGGCCGACGCCGCGAAGCTAACCGTCGTCCGGCCCGCGCCGTCAGCGTCGCTGCTCAGAGCCACCGACCAAAGTGCTGAAAGCGCCCGCGGCTACCTGCTCTACGTTGGCGCGCTTGAGCCGCGCAAAGGCCTCGACACTCTGGCTCAGGCGGTTGGGATTGCACGGCGGTCGGGACTAACCGCACCGCTGCTGATCGTCGGCGAAGGCCGGCTAGCGAGCGAACTGGAAACGGCGCCCGGGATCCGCCTGCTTGGCCGTCAGAGCGACGAGCAGCTAGCGCGGCTTTACGCTGGCGCGCTGGCTCTCGTCATGCCTTCGCGCCTTGAAGGGTTTGGCTTCCCACCGGTCGAGGCCGCTGCGCACGGCGTACCGAGCGTAATAAGTGATCTGCCGGTCTTTCGCGAAACGCTCGGCGACGCCGCATTGACCTTTCCCGTTGGCGATGCTGAAGCGCTGGCAAAGGCGCTTGTGCTGGTCGGCGGCGATTCGGCGCTGCGCGCCCGTGTAGGCGAAGAGGCACAACTTGCTGTCGCCAGCCTGAGCTGGGCGAGCGCGGCGGCATCGCTTCGCGCCGTTCTCTCCGAGGCTTCCGGGGAAGCGCAATGAGCTTCGCCGCAGCGATTGTGCTCCACAACTCGGCGCGCGAACTGACGGCGCTTCTGGAGTCGATTGACGCTCATTTAGCGGCACGCCCGCAGGTGATATGTGCCGACAGCGGATCAAGCGACGACGGCGCGGCTGTGGCGCGCAAATGGGGCGCCGAAGTCCTCGTAATGGACGGAAACCTTGGCTACGGCGCAGCCAACAACGCTGCACTTGAGCGGGTGCGCGAAGAAGTGACGGTGCTCCTCAACCCCGATTCGCTCTTGATCGATGGCGGCATCGTCCGCCTGGTCGAAACTGCCCGTGCAAGCAGGGCGCTAGTCGCACCAAGGTTGCTCAACGATGACCGCAACGTCCAAGACAGCGCCCATCCGCTTCCGGGCGGCCGGGACGGCTATCTCGCCGCGCTAACCGTTCCTCGCCTGCTCCCGACGAAGTTACGCAATCGCCTGCAACCGTTTCGCTCGACGACGCGGACCGAGGTCGGTTGGGCTATCGGCGCCTGCTTGGCTGCGAAGACAGAGCTGCTGCGTCAGCTAGGGCCGTTCGATCCCGCCGACTTCCTGTTCGCCGAGGATCTTGATCTCTGCCTTCGAGCACGTGCCCTCGGCATCCCGACGATCTTCGACCCGGCGGTCTCTTTGGTTCACAGCGGCGCGCACACCAGCCGAGGGGAACTGAAGCAGGAACGCTTCGACCTTCAGGCGCGCCGCCGCCGCGATGTGATTCTTCAGCAGCTCGGAGAGGGCGCGCTGCGCCGCGATGATCGCACACAGGCCCTTACCTTCAAAGCCAGAGCAGCGCTCGGGCGCGACCAGTCCCGCAACAAGATGTTGCTCGCGGCGCTGCGCAGCGCTCAGAACAGATCTAGCTGAGGCCGCGCGTCTGGCTTTGGCCCCGGCGGCTTGGCGGCGCCGCGGCCTTCGGTTTGCTCGGCAACGTTGCGGGCTGGCACCGCTTCAGCTTCGCGCTGCGATTCGACCGCAGCCTGATCGGGTGAACCGTCGGCGAGCATCTGCGGCAGTCGTGAGAAGTCTTCGCGCAGCAGCTCCAAGTTCGGCCTGCGGTAAAGCGCGGCGGCCGGGTGAAAGACGGGATAGAGCCTGACGGTCCTTCCACCAAGTGAGCGTAGCTCTGCTTGGCCATGGATCACTGTAATTCCCGCATCATCCTGGCGCAGCAACTTGGTCGCGAAGTTACCGAGCGTGACTACAACGATCGGCTCAACCAATCTGATCTGCCCGATCAGAAACGGTGAGCAGTTCGCAATCTCATCGCTGCGGGGGTCGCGGTTCTCCGGCGGCCTGCACTTAAGAACGTTGGCTATGTACACATCGTCGCGGGTCATCCCGATTCCTGCCAGCAGTTCGCCAAGTAGCTTGCCCGACGCGCCAACGAACGGAACGCCCTCGCGATCCTCACCCGCGCCGGGCGCCTCACCAACAAACATCAGATCCGCATCGCCGTCCCCAGCCCCAAACACGACCTGGCTACGACTGGCAACAAGCTGAGGGCACTTCTCGCAAGCCTCAGCCGACGCCCGCAGCTCACGTTCAGCCGAGCGCCCGTCAGCCGCCATCCGCGCTCCTGCGGCGGCGCGCAAGAATATCTGCAGCGGCGCCAGTAATCAGGCCGATCATCGCCGCAAGAGCAAGCCAATGCTCGACGACGTGGTCGAGCGGATAGTCGAAATTAATCCCCTGCGCTGCCGCTGGTCTAATCACGTAGAGAAGACCGACGACGGCAACGCACATCGCGGAAGCAGCGAAAAGCCAGGCCGACAGGCGCGGCCCACGGCTCTCCTGCATAGCTGGCACAGAAGATTCCGGGCGCGGCGCCACCCTTAGTTCAACTCCTGTGGCCGTATTCAGATCAACTGCCCTCTTGCCAGAGTGCTGCCGGCCCAAGTCCGCGTTCCGTGTTGCTCCACGGCGGCGCCACAAGCCTGTGAGAATGCAGGCCAGCAGCCCGAGGCCTGCAAGTCCGGAGATCCAGTAGCCAAGGTCCGCGAATCGCTGCGGGCCAAACTCGAAGCGAGCCGAGACACAGCCTGAACCGTTGATCCTCCAGCCGTTGGCGAAGCCGTCGATCTGCCGAGGCGCGCCGAGCTCGCGTTCGCGGCCCGATCTGTCGCTACACCAAGCGCGCCAGCCCGGCGAGAAACTCTCCCCGAGGACGAGCCAACCCTCGCCAACTAGGTTGACCTTGCCGTCTGTGCCGATCATCGCCGTAGGCGTACTTCGCGCAGGCGCAACCACTGGCGCTGCCCCGCGAAGCAGCAGCGAATCGACCGAAAAAACTCTGCCCGGCTTGGCAACCACCAGGTTTGAGCCGCGCGCAAGCAAGAGCCGCGCGCTGCTGTTGCAGCCGACAAAGCGGAGCGCCTCGCCGGCGTCCATTGCGGACAGATCTCCCGAAAATCGGAGCGCGACTGATCTGCCATTGGAGCGCACAGTTGCAGCGCCACAGGCCGTCGTGAACTCTCCCTTTCGCCTCGGTTTGGCGGCGGGCAGCCCTGGCACCTGAATCTCAGCGAGAGCTACGGAGCGTGGCACGCGTGCCCCCCGGGCAACACGCCGCAGCCGCTTGACCGAGAGGACTGTGACCTTCAGTTCGCTCGCCACCACGGTCCTCGGGAGTAAGACCTCGCCGCCCGCCGATACGGGTAGATCGAACCCCCCGTAAGGAGTTGCAACCGATACTCGGGTTGGCTTGAGATAGCGGCCCGGGAGCCTCTTGAGAATGATCCTTCTAACCGCGACCGCCTGCTCGCCTCGCCATCGGATCCAGGGTGGACTCTTCGGGTCGTACTCTGAGACCCACGCAGTCCGCGGATCATCGTCAAATGCCGATGACGCTCGGTTAAGCGGCACTCCTTCGAAACGCGTGGAGCTTTCGTACAAGTTTGCGCTTGGGACGCCGGCTAGGCGGTCGAGCGACGAGTCCGAGGCAGATGGCGCGATGCTGCCCCAGCCCGATGGATTGAAGGCTCGTGCGACGGGCAAGTTGACAATCCGCCGCAGGTCAGGCTCCGCGTCAGACATGTCCAGAGTGTTAAATGAGATCAAACCGCTGACCGGCGTCCCAGACTTGCGCGGGAAATCCGCAGTTAACCGCTCAAGAACAACGTTCATACCCGAGCCCGACAGATCTTGCCCGGCGGCAAGGTCAGCAAGCCGTGTTGGAAGGCGCAGGGCCTCTGTCACTCGCAACCCGGGGATTTCGACTTCGTCAAGGCCGCCCAAGGACACGCCATAGATGGTTTCGCGCGCGGGGATCCGGATGCGAAGACTCTTGGTCATAGCCTCATTGAGTGGAACGTCGTTCCAGCCGGGACTAAGGCTGATGCGCCGCTCGACGCCGCCGTTGATGCTCAGGAACACCTCGGAAGTAATCGAGCCACTATCTCGATGAGGGCGAATCCGGATCTCCTTCAGGGGCATCGACCGCTTGAGGTTGATCTCAAGGAACCGCCGCGCGGGATCCGTCTCGCGCGTCATCCAGGCTGTGTCATTACGGCCGTCGAGGGCTGCAAATGGACGATGTTCGGGGAACAGAGAGAACCCAGGAGTAAAAGGCGAGAAGAGTGCTTCGAGTCCGCTGTAGACAGCGACCGTTCGCGATCCACTGCCGACGCGCCTAAATGGATCGTAGTCGGGAAATTCGCGAGCGAGCGGGTCGTTCACCCCAAGGGGGGCTGACGTGTTGGCGACTACCTTTGAGACAAGTAGCCCGCGTCGTCTATTCGAATCAGTGAATGTCAGCGTCGGTTTGTCTGCGAGGAGATTCTCGAACGATGGCCTCGAAAGGTCTCCCGCGTAGAAGCTGGTTCGGGTCGGGTCAAGCGCACCGACACCAGCCATCGCGACAATGCCTTCGGCGTCGCCGTCGACGACGGCGGCTCCTGCGGCGTTGTAAACACGAGTAACGCGGGGGATCGCTGGCCGAGGTGCGGCATAGGCGCGAACCTCAGGAAGCCGGAAGGCAGGGCCTCCCCGGTCCGGCGGCGGGCTGAAGCGCTTTTCAGCTCCGAAAGTTGCGGCGGCCCTAGCAAAGCCAGGCTGTTGCAAGAGTTCCTCTTCCACCCTGGCCGGATCGAGGGATTCGCTCCGACGAGGAGATGAGTCGGTACCGACGAGGACGCGCCCGACGCCCATCAGCTGAAGCAACGGAGGTAGTTGACCCGGAGTCAAACGGCCCTGCTGGACGCGCGCGTCAACACTGTCGAGAAGCTGAGCTGCCTGCTCGCTCGCTGATCTCACAATCTGTCGCACAAGGACCGGCTTTTCTGAGAGCCCCGGCGCAACTGAGTTCTGGGTGCCGCCCCACGTGTACCAGCCGAAGAGGTCTCCTGGCAAAACCATTATTCGCGTGTCGGTGGGTGTTGAGCGTTGCGCCTCGTCTACGGCCGCAACCCACGGCGACGGAACTTCCGCGAAGAACAATCGTGCGTCAACTGCGTTGCCGGCCCAAAGCGGGCGACCCCAAAAGAGCATCATCACAGCGATCAGCATCACCAGCACCGCTGAAGCAGGCCACACGGCGCGTACGACGCCGTTCACGTTGAGTCGGAGCGAGCGCAGCCAGTCGAACGCGCTACCAAGGCCAACCCCGGCCAAACATGCCAGCGCCAACGCTGCCAGCGGCGCGGCCTTGTAAGTCGTCCGCATGAACTGAAGTGGGCCAGCGCTGTAATAAGCATCGGTGACGACGCGACCGATGGCGCTCTGCTGGGGGAACCCGGTTGACATCGCGAGCACCGACAACCCCAGCAGGAGGCCAAAGAAGGCTCCGTAGCGCCACCGCCGGAGGAATACTAGGCTCCCGATCGCAATCATCGGTACTGCAAAGGTGGCGAGGATCGTCGGTGCGCTGAGCAGATACCCGCCGATTGCCGGCAGCTGCGGGTCGAGGTCAGGGTAGCCGTTGACGTAGGCGACCCAGTACCCCATAAGCCGCAGCGATTCCGATGCACTCGGGGTGTGCAAAATGGCTTCGGCATGCTCGGTGAAGGTCAGGTAGTTAGCCCCAAATCTGGCCTGGATTATGACCGGAATTACCCACCACAGCGACGTTAGGAAGCAGAGAACTACGGCGCGCCAAGTGAACGCCACGACGGTTCGCAGGCCGGCTGGCCCGACGGCCTCAAAGAGTCCGAAAAGAGCGACCGCTGCCACCAGCCAGACCAGGACTGCGGCATTCAAGCCGCCGCCCGCCGCCGCTAGGAGCAGCGCTACGACCGACGGCGCTACCCAGCCGCGCGGGTTGGCGATGCCTTTGCTGACCCAAAGCAGTAGCCAAGGCAAGAGCGACGCAGCTAGCAGCCAGGAGGTGCCTCGGTTGAGCCCGATTGTGATGAAGGGGCCGGTAATGAAGATCAAGCCGGCGACGAAACCCGCGCTCTGCGACTGCGAAGGAAAGAGACGCTCGACGAGGCGTACTACGCCCCATGCGCCGAGCGCCAAGATTCCTGCGATCCAGAAGCGTTGAACGATCCAAACCGGGATGCTGGCAGCGTCGCCAAGAGCGAAGAACGAACCCATCGGGAAGAGGTAGCCGACAAACTGGCTTGTCTGGATGTGCCCCAGATCGATCGTCGACGACCAGACGTCCCCGACCTGAGAGAGAAACCGCCCCGGCGCCGTGATCAGCTCGATCCGCTGATCGGTATATCGCATGTGCGGTCGTTGCCAGAACGAGATCGCAGCCGCAATGACCGTCAAGGCTAAGGGCGCAAAGAGTCCCCGCTGTGATATTTCGCGCCTCAAACTCATCAAGAGCAGCGATGATACGCGAAGCAAAGTCGCTCACTGACACGGCGGCCGGTTCCACTTAAAGCGCTGGAGCCGAGGTCAATTGAGCCTATTCGCAGCATGCCACCACTCGTGAGTCCCAAAGCTCGATTCCGGGAAGGCCAGATTCTCCCGCACGACGAACTGATTGGGGCTGAACCTAACGTTTGCGAACCCAGATCACGCAGTTCCAAGCGAGCACTTCGCGTACCCCGGCGATCCGCATAATCACGCGCAGTCGCGGCCAGTATCGGGGCTCGACGCGAACGACCGTCAAGCTCGAATCGGCACGAAGCTGCCGCAATGTCGAACCAATATGGACCGCCCAGAGTCCGTCGCCATATGCATTCTTATACGGAGGGCCGCCGTGGCGCCGCTCGTAGAGCGCCGGGCCGAGCCGAGTCCCAAAGTAGTGCCACGGTGAGATTGCGTGCCCGCCCCATGGTGAATACCAGTTGGTCCAAGAGATATAGGCCCACCCACCAGGCTTCAGAATCCGTGAAATCTCATCAAGTACTTTCGGCGCATGAGGTGTATGCTCCAAGAGGTTCGAGCAGTAGACGCCATCAAAGTCACCTGTCGGAAACGGGAGGTTCCCGGCGTCCGCTAGGACGAAGCCCGGCGGGGGGTCGCCTTGCAGCGATGCTTCGTCGATCGAATTGTCGACCGGCACCACCTCCGCTCCCGCACCTCTTAGACTGCTTGTGAAGAAGCCTGGTCCGCAGCCGAGGTCTGCGATTCGTTGGCCCGCAAGAAAGCCTACCTCGCGCTCTAGGTCCTCGATCGCTTCTCGCGCCATCAGATCGTAGAACGGCACAGGGTCGTCCGGTTCGTTTCGCCAGAGCCGAAAGAGCTGGTGCGCACGCGCCACGCCTTTTCGTCGTTGCGGCCCGGTCGACGACTGCGTCATGCAGCCGCCTTCATCACTCGGAGCCGAAAGCGGATTTCTTCCGGGGTTAGGAGCGTTGCGAAGAAACGCTCGAAGATCACTGGCTCGACGTTGATCAGATGATCGAGCCAGCTGAGAACCGCGAAGTTGGAGAAATGGAACCTCTTTGATTCAACGACGAATCGCGCCGGGCTCTGATAGTTCGTACGCCCTGACAACTTCCAGCGCTCATAGAACTTCAAGTTGCGATCACCTAGAAACTCGTAGTTGTCGAAACTGCGAATCCCAAACGGAATGCGATGGTCGGGCTCGGAGTAGAACTTGGTTGATAGGAAGAACGGAACAGCCACGTCGATCAGCGCGTCGGGTTCACAGATCCGCCATAGCTCGGTGACGACTGCGTTGAAATTGTCGAGGTGCTCGAGCACGTGCGAGGCGCTCACTTCGGCGACGCTGTTGTCCTCGAACGGCCACGGATAGCTGTTGAGGTCGATGATTTCATTACCGCCGTAGTCGGCGATGTCGACGTTCACCCATCCGGAGCGCACGTCGGCGTTGCAGCCGAGGTTCAACCTCAGCGGGCCGCCAGCGCGATCAGCCACGACGGATCCCCGTAAGTAATGCGACGGCCTCGGTGAGTCCCGCGACGGTCGCTGCGTTCACCGCGTTTGTCGAAGCTTCCGGACGGTCGGTCACGAGAATCGCGAGCGCGCCGATCTGATTGGCGGCCTCAATGTCGCTGCTTGAATCACCAACCACCGCTGAATGCTTGTATTCGATCTGCGGGTCAAACTCAAGCGCCTGCTCAAAGAGACCCACCGCCGGCTTGCGGCACTGACAGCTGCCCGCAAGGTGAGGGCAAACCAAAATCTGGTCAATCTTACCGCCGGCCGACTCAACGGTCGCTCGCAGCCCGGAGTGGATTTGCTCAACGGCCTCCGGATCAGTTACGCCCTTCGCCAGCCCCTGCTGATTGGTCACGACGATCACTTTCATGCCCGCCCGCGTCAACTCGACGAGCGCGTCGACGGCGCCGGGCAGCAGCTCGAAGTCGTCGACTGAGTTGACGTATTCACCTTCGGACATCTTTCGGTTGATCACACCGTCGCGATCAACGAACACGGTCGTTATCGAGCTCACAAGTCAAAGCCCATCCGTTGCTCGACGATCTCGCAGATCACGTGGCCAACGACACAATGAATCTCCTGCACTAAAGCCGTCTCCGACGATTCGACAAGGATCAACGAGTCGGCCAATAGATCGAGCTCGTGACCAAGCCCCGTCAGCGCGACCGTCGAAATCCCCATTGAACGCGCTTGGGCGAGAGCGGCGAGTACGTTCGGTGAACGCCCGCTGGTTGATATCGCGATCGCAACGTCACCCGGCTGCGCAAGAGCCTCCAATTCGCGTGCGAACGCCTGATCGTAGGAAAAATCATTCGCGAGAGCGGAAGCAACGGCGGAATTCGCTCCGAGTGAGAGCGCTGCCAGCGGGCGACGATCGGCGCGAAAGCGACCCACGAACTCGGCGGCAATGTGTTCAGCGTCGGCGGCGCTTCCGCCATTGCCGAAGAAGATCGCTTTCCCTCCGGATTCGATACTCGCTGCGATCATCTCAGCAGACCGTTCGATCGCTCCAACACTGCCTGCCGTCAAAAGCGCGCTCAGCAGACCGTCGTGTGCGACACGCCGCTGCTGGAGCGCCTCGGCGGCCGCCATCCCCCCGCCATCCTGCCCAGTATTGTCATGCACCTGTCCACGACTCCAAGCCGACGTCGTCAAAGTAAACGTTAAGGACACTGAAGCCATCCTCAGCAAGAGCTTGCGCGACCTCGAAGCGGCAATCAAACGGCGCGTAGAAGAGCATGTAACCGCCGCCTCCGGCTCCGGTGATCTTTCCACCCAGCGCGCCGGCGTCGAGCGCGATTCGGTGGGCAGCCACCGCGGCCTCGGTCGAGATTAGGGGGGAGAGCTCTTGCTTCGCTAGCCAAGCCTCATTGAGCAGGTAGCCAAAATCGTCGAGCCGTCCCGCGAGCAGGGTTTGCGTCATCTCCAACGCTAGCTCCTTCTGACGGGCAAGCGCAGCACCCGTTGTACCATCATCATTGTTGTAACGCTCGCTCTGATCGTCGATGATGGTGGCCGATTCACGCGACGCCCCGAGATGACAAAGAAGCAGATTGTGTTCAAGCGTTGCGATCGTCGCGGAAGGCAGCCTCAGCTGATTGACCGTTACATCGTCGGCGTTGAACTCAAGAAAATTGACGCCTCCGAACGCGGCCGCGTAGTGATCCTGAGTCCCCCCGGCCAGACCGAGATCTTGACGCTCGATCTCAACCGCTGCTCGAGCTATCTCATCTGCCGACCCACTGCGACCGTATGCAGCAAGCAACGCGCCCACGACCGCGACGACAATGGTTGACGATGCGCCAAGGCCTGAGCCTGGAGGAGCCTGCGATTGGACTCGCAACTCGACGCCGCGGCCATCTGAGGCCAAGCTGCTGATCGGTCCGCTCAGGAGGTGAAGACGCTGATCGAGCTGGCTTAGCTCGCCAATCCGTCCTTCTGAGGTCAGCCCAAGGTCAAGGCTACGGATGACAAGTTGATCATCTTCACGAATCCGCGCCGAAGCGTAGGCGTAACGCCTAATCGCAGCGCTCAAGACCGCGCCGCCCTCCCGCTCTGGATAAGGCGAAACATCGGTCCCGCCTCCAGCGAAACTGATGCGCATCGGGGCTCTGGCAAACGCGCGCGCGTCGGATTGCACAGCAATGTTTCCAAGGCGCGACCGACTTCTGGCAAGAGACCCCATAAATCGAGAAGCTACAACACTGGGGGAACCGGTCTCGCAAGTTGACGGCCGGTCTTAAAACTGGCATACTGGCGCTGGCATTGGATCGAAGAAATCGTCAATGTCGACGAAAAAACTTCCGTAGATCCGAATGCACATACTGATCCTGACAGACCGTGACTGGGACCACCCCGATGCTGGGGGTACAGGGGTTCACTTGACCGGCCAGATTGGCCATTGGGTGCGCTGGGGTCAGAGCGTGACTGTGATCGCCGGCGGTTATGAAGGGGCTACTACGGTCGAGCATCGGGATCGGCTGACGGTCTACCGCGTTGGCTCGCGAGTCTCCGTTTTCCCAAGGACCATCATTCGCGGCATCGTCGGCCGGATCCCCAAAGCCGATGTCACGCTGGAAATCATCAACGGAATCTGTTGGATGACGCCGCTCTGGTTGAAGGGTCCTCGTGTTTCGCTGATCCACCACGTCCACCGCTCGATGTACGTCGACGAGATGGGCCAGAAGGGGCGGCTTGCTGCGCTGGCACTGGAGACGCTGCCACTGCGCACTCTCTACCGTCGCTCGCACTTCTTGGTGGTCTCCGAGGCAACGAAGGGTGAGGTCGAGCGAACTCACGCGATTCCCAGCGCTTCGATCGACGTTGTATACCCAGGAGTCGACGGCGAGTTTTTCCAGCCTGGGCCAAAGAGCGAGCTGCCGACGATGATCTTCCTCGGCCGGCTCAAGGCCTACAAGCGCGTTGAAACCCTTCTCGACGTAGTCAGCGCAATCGACGGGCTGACACTCGACCTAGTCGGCGACGGCGATCATGGGCCGGCGCTGCGGGCAGAAGTTGCCGCACGCGGGTTGGCGGATCGGGTTCGCTTCCATGGCCACGTCAACGACGAGAAGAAGAAGCTCTTGCTCAGTCGCTCCTGGCTAGCGGCTACGGCCTCGGCGGCGGAGGGCTGGTCGTCGGCGACGTTGGAGGCCGCGGCAAGCGGCACGCCGACCGTGGCCCACCCTGTGGGCGGTCTTCGGGAGTCAATCGTGGATGGCCAAACGGGGTTCCACGGCGAGACGCTTGGCGATCTTGTCGCCGCTGCCCAGCGACTTGTCGATGACGAACCGCTACGAACGCGACTGAGCGTGCAGGCTCGCGCGCGCGCCGAGGTGCTCAGCTGGGAGCGTTCCGCGCGCGGCACTCTGGGGGTACTTCAGGGTGCTGCCGACCAGGGGTTAGCGGCACCCCCCGCTGATATGGAACCCCAAAACGCCGCCACCGTGGGACGACAGACGCGTTGACGCCAGATTCCGTAGGGACGGCTGCTACCTTTCTGAAGGTTGGCCGTAACCCTCGGGTGCGAACCGTGTACAGCAGTTAGAAGTTGGTTGGCGGAGCACCACTCAATGCGCGACCGGTATCTCGTAAGGGAACTGGACCGAAATGACAGAACGCATCGTTCAAACGATCCGAACAGTCCCCGAACTGAGGGATGCGATTGTTGCGCGCCGCGCCGACGGGGCGACGGTTGGTTTCGTTCCGACGATGGGCGCGCTGCACAGCGGCCACTGCGCACTGATAGAGCGCGCCGCTAGTGAGCACGACGTTGCCGTCGTCTCGATCTTCGTCAACCCAACGCCGTTCAATCAGGCCTCCGACCTTGAGCAGTATCCACGTGACGAGGCGGCCGACGTCAAGGCCGCCGCCGCGGCCGGAGCGACGATCTGCTTTACACCAAGCGTTGAAGAGATTTATCCAGCCGGCTTTTCCACCCGCGTGCAGGTTCGCGGGCCGCTAACCGAAACGCTTGAAGGCCAAGAGCGCGGCGTCGGCCACTTCGACGGAATGGCAACCGTCGTTGCGATCCTGCTCAATGCGGTGGGACCCGACGTCGCCTACTTCGGCGCAAAGGACGCACAGCAAGCGCTGGTCGTCCGCCGTTTCGTCACCGATCTGCGGATTCCAACCGAAATCGTCACCGCGGTGACGGTCCGCGACCGCGATGGCCTAGCCCTCTCTAGCCGCAACGCAAGGCTCTCCGCCGCCGGCCGCGAGCAGGCCTTGGCGATCTCGGCCGCACTGCAGGCCGCGGCCAACGCGATCAGCGATGGCAGCGCCACATCACCCGAAGCCGCCAGCGCGGCCGGCGTCGAGCGCCTACGGGCGGCGGGAATTACGCCCGAGTACTTCGCTGTCACCGACCCGGCAACGCTTGAGCCTGCAAGCCAGCTCAGCGGCAGGCTGCTGATCTCCTGCGCAGCCACCGTTGACGGCGTCCGCCTGATCGACAACTTGACCGTCAGTGCCAATCGAGAGGCGGCGACCGCCAACGTTTAGGCGGCGTCGACCGTTAGAGAAGGAGCAGACGATGTCCACGATGCCCAACCAGATCGAGATCCCGGCCGACGCTTCGCGCCTGCCGATGACGCTGCCGCGGCTCGCCCAGATGAAGCGGCTTGGCGAGCCAATTGTGATGGTCACCGCCTACGACTATCCAAGCGCGCTCGCGGCCGAGAAGGCTGGTGTTGACATGGTTCTCGTCGGTGATTCGGGCGCAATGACCGTGCTCGGTTACGACTCCACCGTTCCGGTGGAGCTAGATGAGATCCTGATGCTCGCGAAGGCTGCCCGCCGCGGCCTTCAATCGCCATTCCTGATCGGTGACCTCCCATTCGGTTCATACGAAGTCAGCGACGAGCAGGCGGTGACGACTGCGCTCCGCTTCGTCAAAGAGGCCGGTTGCGCTGCCGCCAAGCTCGAGGGCGGCGGCCCAACCTCGGTTGCCCGCGCCCGCGCGATCAGCAGCGCCGGCATCCCCGTAATGGGCCATGTTGGGCTAACCCCGCAAACGTCGACCGCGCTCGGCGGCTACCGCGCTCAAGGGAAGACGGCAGAGCAGGCGCTGCTAATCCGCGATCAAGCGATTGCGCTCGATCAGGCCGGTTGCTTCTCAATCGTCTTCGAAGCGATCCCATCCGAGCTTGCGGCCGAGATCATGCCGCAGATCTCAGTTCCCGTGATCGGCATTGGCGCCGGCGGCGGCGTTGACGGCCAGGTGCTCGTCTTCCATGACCTGCTCGGCATCCGCGAGGGGCTTGGCGCTCGCTTCGTCAAGCGCTACGCCAACATCCTCGACGAGATGGTTGACGGTGTCAGCGCCTTTGCCGAAGATGTCCGCAGCCGCTCTTTCCCGGGCCCTGAACACGGGTACTCGATCGACCACGACGAGCTGACCGCCTTTCGTGGCGACAGTTCTGCGCAAACGCGCTCAGAGCAATCTAGGGACTGAGTACCTCCGCGGCCTTGACCTTGATGCACCCTCCCCCTCCGCCCCAGAAGCCGATCGTCACTGAGCTGCTGAGAGCTGGGATTACAGCGCGAAACCCACTCGGATAGCTAGCGATCTCATAGACGTAGAGCGGGAGGGGCTCGGTAGAAGATGTCAAAGCGATGACTCCTCTGGAACTTGAATTCTCTAGCTCAACGCTAACCATTATCGTCTTCATCGAGTTCAGAATTGGCGCCGCCATCGGGAACTGAGCAGCGTAGGAACCGGGACCGAGCCAGCTCGACTGCGCGGCCGAGCGCCCGCATGGTCGACCGGTGCTCGACAGCTGACGCTGCGGTCCGATCCGCACCGGCCGCAGTGCACCGGTGCCGTCGGCTTGCCAAAGCGTTCCGCTGGGGAGATTGACCTCTGGCAGCTTCGCGTTTGGCGAGATTACGCGCGCCGCCTTCTCAATCCGGTTGTAGCCTGCGGTCGTTGGGACCTGAAACACGACGAAGCCGGGAAGATGCCCGTCAAGGACCGTCAAACTGGATCGATTTCGCGATAGTTCGCTGATCGAGTTGCGAAGGTTAGCCGAGTACGAAGCAACCGCGATGATTCGAGCCTGAGTACCTTGAACGCTGCTGCGCAGGTTGGCCAGCCACACCACAGCGAACACGGCGGCCAACCCGGCCAGCAGGCCGAGCGCCCATCTTCGTCGCGGCAAAGGTCGACCCGATGCGGCCCACGCCGTCGGGATGAGGAGCACGCCAAAGAGAAGGCTCAGATCTTGATATCGAGAGATCGCAGCGATGCCCTCAACCCCAAGAACCTCCAGCCGTCCGGCAGCGATCTGAAGGCCGCTGATTGTCGTGAGCAGAATGAACGCGAGCCAGATCATCGCCGACGACCTGTTCCTAACAGTTCCAATCAGCAGCGCGCCAATCAACAACAAGCCTCCGGCAAGAGAGAAGCCCCACTGCGGCTTGATGCCGACGAGATCTTGCCCTTCCGTCGGGCCCGAGAAGTCATTGATGACCGTCGCCGAGACGCCACGGCCCCACCAGTTGAGCGCCACCTCGACCCAGGTGCCCACCGGGGCATTGGCAAAATAGGAGAGCCCGCCACTGGTATTGGCCTTCGCCAACAGTACCGTGAGTACGACTTGGCTGATGGCGATTGCGAAAAGACCGGCTAAGAGCGGGAGTGCCGAACGCGTGCGGTCGAGGAGTCTTCTTACGGTCGGGGCGTCTGAGCTGGGCGGAAGGACGAGCAGCACCCACACCAGCAAGGGGATTATCACGGCGCGGTCGGAGAATGCGCATGCGAGCAGCTGTAAGAGCCAGCTGAGGACAAGCCACTTGGTGGCGCGACTGCGCCTCCACCGCAGCGCGAAAAGAATTGTTGCTAGCGCTGCAGCAACCATCGTCAGGCCGGATGACGCGGTGGTCCACCAACCTGCCGTCGACACAACTACGGACGAAGTTCCAAGCATCGAAGCAGCACCCAATGCAACGATCGGGGAATCGGTGAGTTCCCTGACCACCAAAGCTCCGAGGACGACGATCAGGCCGACGCAAAGCGCCGCAAACCATTGGGCCATCCACCACTCCGGGCCGAGCGCTCCGATCAGCCAGGAGAGGCCGCCAGCAGCCGGGTTGAGGTGGTCACGCAGTTCAGGCGTTCCAAAGAAGGTCGTCATCCCGAGGCCGGCGTCTTGGCGCAGGCCGATATTCACGAAGTCGTCGTCGCGAAAGGCACCCGCTCTGAGCGCGCGCGCCGTGATCAGCGCGCAAACAATGGCGAGGGCGAATGCCAACCAAACGAACCGGGTTCGGGCGAGGCGCCGCCCCTCCCCAAGCCAGTCCCGTTGAGAGCCTTCAGACCCGCCAGCGATTCGTTCAGACACTTGGCTGGACTCTACAGTCGTCTTCGCGTTACTGCGCGAGCCGGCACTCGGCGTATCTACACGCCGTCGAACTCAATCTCGCGCAGCACCCGCGCCGGGGCGCCGGCGGCGATCACGCCGGCCGGGATGTCGCTGGTGACAACGCTGCCTGCACCGATCACCGTTCGCTCGCCGATAGTCACGCCGCCGGTGACGACCGAGTTGGCTCCGAGCCAGACGTTGTGCCCGACGACGGTGGCGCCTTTGTTCGTGAAACCTTGGTGCGTAATTGGCCGCGTCGGATGATCGAAACGGTGGTCGGCGTCGGTGACCATGCAGCCGTTTGCGGCCATACAGTGGTCGCCAATCGTTACCGATTCGATCGCCGCGACCATCACGATCTGGTTGAGAAATACGCCCTTGCCGATCGTGATCCGCCCAGCCTCGCCGCCGGTCAGCCAAACGCCAGGCTCAAACAGCGTTCCCTCCCCCACCTGAAGCCTTCCCTGACGAAACATCTCGAGCGGCTCTCCTTGAAGCGGCCAGCGCGCGAAGGCTCCTCGCTTTGCCAGCTCGCGGTGAATTAGGTAGCGCCGCCAAGGAAGTGAGTCGCGCTCATACCAGCGCCACTTGACGGCCCAGAGGCGCGCCATCTCGGCTGTCAGTCTCTGGGCAGCCATCGCCCCGCGCTAGGCCGCGGCCTTCGCCGGCCGCTCACTGGCTTTACGCCGCGGCGCGGCGGGCTTGCGCCCCGGCTTCGCTTTGGCCGCCGGCTTCGCCGCGACGACAAGCTCAGCAAGGAACTCGCCGGTGTGCGAGCCAGCCGTACCGGCAACCTGCTCAGGTGTTCCCTCAGCAACAACCAGCCCGCCCTCGTCTCCGCCCTCGGGGCCCATGTCAATGATCCGGTCTGCCGTTTTAATCACTTCAAGGTTGTGTTCGATCACGACGACCGAGTTGCCTGAATCGACCAGCCGGTGGAGCACCTCAAGCAGCCGCTGGACGTCGGCGAAGTGAAGCCCGGTCGTTGGCTCGTCGAGAATGTAAAGCGTCTTGCCGGTTGCGATCTTCGAGAGCTCGGTCGCCAGCTTTACCCGTTGGGCCTCGCCGCCGGAGAGCGTCGTAGCCGGCTGCCCGAGCCGCAGGTAGCCGAGCCCCACGTCGCTGAGCGTCTGAAGCCGGCGGTGAATTTTGGGAATGTGGACGAAGAACTCCAGCGCCTGCTCAACCGGCATGTCGAGCACGTCGGCGATTGTCCGCCCCTTGAAGCGAACCTCAAGCGTCTCCTTGTTGTAACGCTTGCCGTGGCACTGCTCGCAGGGCACGTACACGTCGGGCAG
>SYIT01000127.1 GCA_005798685.1 Actinomycetota bacterium
CGTTCGACGCCGGAGAGCTTGGTCACGTCAGCGTCGCTTGGCGGCAAGCGCAGCGCGTCCATCGCGTACTCCAGCTGTGTGTCGAGATTCCAAGCATCGGCGGCGTCGATTTTCGCTTGAAGGTCGGCGAACTCCTCAGCCGTCTCATCGGAGTAGTTGGCGGCCAGCTCGTTGAAGCGGTCGAGCAGAGCGCGCGTTTTGCCAACCGCTTCCTCAACGTTGCCTTTGACATCCTTCTCAGGGTCAAGCTGAGGCTCCTGCTCGAGCAGGCCAACACTGGCGCCGGAGGCGAGCTCAGCGTCGCCGCGGTAATCCCGATCCTGCCCGCCCATGATCTTCAGCACGCTCGACTTGCCGGCGCCGGTGTAGCCGAGCACGCCCATCTTGGCGCCCGGGGCGAAGGAGAGTGAAACGTCGCTGAGCACGGTCTTATCCGGGGGGTAGGTCTTTGTCAGCTTGTGCATCGTAAAGATGTATTGGTGAGACATTGCGATGAACGATAGAGCGGCCTGCGATCCTTTCGAGGTGCCGTCAACTGCCCACGCACTCGAGCTAAGCCACGTGGTCAAGCGCTACGGGCAGATTACGGCCGTAAACGGGCTTGATTTGGTCGTTCCCGAAGGCCGCTGCGTCGGCCTGCTCGGCCCCAACGGCGCTGGCAAATCAACGACGATGCGGATGCTGACGGCGCAGACGATTGCCGACGAAGGGCAGATCACGGTGCTTGGCCACGAGCTTCCCGGTGATTCGAAGGCCGCGCGCGCGCGGATGGGCGTAGTGCCGCAGCTCGACAACCTCGATACGACGCTGACCGTCGAACAGAACCTCGTTGTCTTCTCGCACCTATACCGCGTGCCGAAAGCCAGGCGCAAGGCTGCGGTCGAGCGCGTCCTGAAGATCGCCAATCTTGGTCAGCGGCGCGACTCAAAGGTCGATGAGCTCTCCGGCGGAATGCGGCGGCGGCTGCTGATTGGCCGCTCGCTGATCCATCAGCCGCAGCTTGTCTTGCTCGACGAGCCGACCGTTGGCCTTGACCCGCAGGTGCGACAAGAGCTTTGGGCGCTGATCGACCTGCTGCGCAGCGAGGGCGTTTCGATCCTGATGTCAACTCACTACATCGAGGAGGCCGAGCGGCTCTGCGATTCGGTCACGATCGTCTCGCACGGCTCCGTCGTTGCTGTCGGCGCGCCGACCGAGCTTGTAGCCGAGCACGCGGGCCGCGACGCGGTTGAGATCTACGGCTCGCCCGAGCGGCTGGTTGAAGTTGAGGGGGAAATGGTGAAGGAGGGCTTTCCGACCCGCCGCACCGGTACTTCAATCGCCGTCCTTGGCCTCGATGACGCCGATGGTCGCGCGCCGGCCGGGGAGCGCAGGCCGGCGAACCTTGAGGACGTTTTTGTGCTGCTGACCGGCGAGGAGATCGCGTGAGCGCGGCGGAGCTCGAAGAGCGCGCTCCCGGGCGCCTTGAGCGGACGGCGATCGGCGGCGTGCTGGTGCGCGAGATCATCAACTTCTCCTCCTACTGGCGCTCGACGACATTCTCTTCGACGGTTGAACCGACGATCTACCTGTTGGCGTTTGGTTTTGGTTTCGGTTCGCTCGTAGCCGTCGTCGGCGGCTACGACTACATCGACTTTGTCGCCACCGGCACCGTTGCCACGGCTGTCCTCTTCTCGAGCATCTTCCCGGCGATGTTCGGCACCTTCATCAAGTACAAGTTCCAGCACACCTACGACGCGATTCTCGCCGCGCCCGTCGACACAGAAGAGCTGGTCACCGGCGAGGCGCTCTGGCTGGCGATGCGGGCCTCCGTTTATGGCTGCACGCCGCTGCTGGTTGGCCTCGTTTTTGGCCTTGATCCCAGTTGGGGGATGCTCGCCGTGCCGGCGATCAACTTCGTCGCCGGTTACGGCTGGGCTTGCACCGGCGTAGCGATCGCCGGCTGGCTGAAGGGGATCGAGAACTTCAACTACGTCACCAGCGCCGTTATCACGCCGCTATTCCTCGTCGCCGGCACCTTCTTCCCCTTGACCGGCCTGCCCGGCTGGGTTCAGGCGCTGGCGCAGCTCAATCCGCTCTTCCACTGCGTGCAGCTGGTGCGCCATGCGGCATTTGGCTGGGAGGGCTGGGCCGACGTTTGGAACTTCGCCTTCCTGATCGTCTTCGGCCTGGTGATGTGGCGCGTGGCGATTGCGGCGATGGAGCGAAAGCTGATCGACTAGCGTTTGGTGCTTATGTCCAATGTGCTTGACATCGAGCAGTCGACGCTGCTCTTGGAGCTGACGCCGCCATTCGATAAGCGCGACGTTCAGTTGGCTCGCCGCCGCCAAGCGAAGGTTTGGCACCCGGACCTAGCACCGCCCGGCAAACAGGCCGCGCACGAGCGCCACCTGCAGGCAATCAACCGCGCCGCCGACCAGCTCGAGCAGTTGGCCGCGACGATGCGCGGCGGCCGCGTTAGCGCCAACGCGGTCAAGGTCAGTGCCGCCGCGGCGCGCAAGGCTCGCGCCGAGGAAGGGCAGCGAGCCTGGGAGGCGGAGCAGCGCCGCCAGGAGTCGGACACGGACCGCAAAGTTAACGACCCGTTTTCATCGCAGGTTCCCGACCACTCGGTCGTACACCGCTACGCCCGCTGCCTCTCGTACCCGGAGTGGGGGGTGGGAACCGTCAGCGGGATCTACTTCACCGGCGATGGCGATGACATTCAGCAGTGGGCGCGGGTTAGCTTTCAGCCCGGGGTTCGCACCGTTCCGGCCGACAGCCTGCAGTTCGTCGACTTCTCAAAACCTGACCCCGGCGCCGACCGCGTAGAGCGCTTTATGACGGCCGCCCGCCACGCACTGGCCGAGGGTGAGTACGGCCTCGCCGCGCAGCGGCTGATCTACGCCCGCGACGCCGATCCGGAGAACCCGGCCGTGCTGCGGCTGATGACCTTCGCCTTCTGGCAGGCCGGCGAGATTGACGCGGCCGCGCGATCGGTCCGTGCGTGGGCGCGCGTTGAGCGCGAGCGCCCGGCGCCGCAGCGGTTTGCTTCGCGAATCTACGAACAGATGAGAGCTTTCGACTTGGCCAGCGAAGCGGCCGAGCGGGCCGCCGCGCTGGCGCCGCGAGACGCCGATGCGTGGGAGCGGGTCGGGCGCTTGGCGCTGCGGACCGGCAACCCCGCGCGGGCGGTCGAGGTGCTTGAGCGCGCGCGCGAGCTGGCGCCGACGGTCCAAGGACTGCTCGATCTGGCGCTCGCGAATCAGCTGATCGGCGAGCTTGGCAGCGAACTGACGGCCTGCGAGCAGGCGACCGTTCTGGAGCCGGACTTTGCACCCGCTTGGTCGCGCCTGGCGCACGCGCTCGCGCGCAGCGACCGCGTTAGCGACGCGATTGCAGCAGCCGAACGGGCACTGGCGCTTGAACCGGGCGAGATTGAGCTGACGGAGCTGCTCGATCAGCTGCGTGAGCGCGAGCCGCGCGCGCTTCCGGCGGCATAGCCGCGCGAGCGCAACAAAGCATTATTCATCGTGTTTTTAATGGTATGGCCGCCGCGCCAGCACCGTCACGTATCCAATCAAGCCTGCTCTCAACTCTTGTGCCGACCAAGTTGAGGCTCACCTTGGCATTTTTCTGCGCCGCCACCCTGCTCGCGCTCGGTGGAGCTTCAACGGCCTCGGCAGCCGAAACCGGCATCAGCGTTCAGGGCGACGCCGCCACCTCGATCGCCGACGCCAACGCGCTCGGCGTTGACTGGGTGAGGCGCTTCGTCGACTGGAACACAATGCAGCCCACCAACGCGACCTCGTACGCGCGCAGCGCGCTCGCCGAGCTCGATAACTTTATCGCGCGAGCGCACGCATCAAAGAAGAAGGTTGCTCTAACAGTCCTTGGCGCGCCAACTTGGGCCAATGGATCAAGCGATTACCGAGTCGCTCCGCGGGATCCCAACCACTACGCGAGCTTCATCGGCGGGCTCGCCGGGCGCTACGAGGGGCGCGTTCAGTCGTGGGAGATCTGGAACGAGCCCGATGAGGCTGAGTTCTGGCACGGAACGACTCCAAGCCCGGCCGCCTACGCGCCGCTGCTGAAGGCCTCGTACAGCGCGATCAAGGCTGCCGACCCGGCAACGCAGGTTGTCGCTGGCCCGCTAACCGGCAACAACTACGAGTTCCTCGAAGGGCTCTACAGCGAAGGCGCCGGCGGCTCGTTCGACGCCGTTGGCGTCCACACCGACACCGCCTGCGGGATCAACGCGCCCGACACCTTCTACACGGAGAACGGCCGCGTCGGCCGCTTCACCTTTCTCGGCTTCCGTGAGGTTCACTCGGTGATGGTCGCCCACGGCGACGGCAACAAGCCAATCACGATGTCGGAGATGGGTTGGTCGACAACAACGTTGACCTGTGAGCGCGGCAAGTGGGCAGGCCAGAAGGCCGCCGGTGTTAGCGAGGCGACCCAGGCCGACTACCTCGCGCAGGCCTACCACTGCCTTGCCGGCTATCCGTACATCGAGACTGCAATTTGGTTCAGCACCCGTGATGCTGGCGCCGCAGAGAGCGAACTGAACCGCTACGGCCTCATTCGTTGGAACGGAACGAAACGAGGATCGTGGGCAGCGCTAGCCGATGTTGCCGCCAACGGCGATCAACTGACGAGTTCTTGCGGTGATTTAGAACCGCCGACGGTCAAAATTGTTGCGCCCACGAGCACAACTCAGTTTGAGGACGAGATCGTAATTGCCGCCACCGGCCATGACGTTGACAGTGGCCTCAGGAGCCTGCGCTTTTACATCAATGGCACACCGGTCGCGGGAGCATCGGCAAAGAATGGTCAGCTCTTTGAGCGCACGATCAAAACCAGTCAGCTTCCCTATGGCGCGAACACGGTGATGGTTCGAGCAATCGACAACGCCGGCGCTCGAGGGTTCAGTGAGATCGTTGTCAACCGGATCAAGATGAGCACATTGACGCCTCAAAGGACTGCGCTCGACTTGAAAATCTCAGGTAAGAAGCAAACCAAGACAGTCACTGGCAGCTTGAGCGTTCCTGGAACTGGGCTGCTTCCGAGCGGGCAAGTGCTGCTCCGCTGGCAGCTATACACGCGCAAAGCTTGGGCGACTAAGAGGCCTTCCTACTACTGGGTCACTCGCTATGGCCGCACGAAGAGTCCTGCGGCGCAGTTCGTCTTCAAGCAGAAGCTTGCAAAGAAGGGGCGCTGGCGACTGACGGCAAGTTACGCCAGCAGCTACCCGTTCACTAAAGTCGCGGCACAGAAGACACTTCAAGTCCGTTAGCCTCGGCGCTAATGCGCCTGCTCGTTGTCCGCTGCGAAGTTATATACACCGGCCGTCTCGACACCGTCCTGCCCGAGGCGCTGCGCCTGGTGATGCTCAAGGATGACGGCTCGGTGATGATCCACGCCGACAGCGGCGGCTATAAGCCGCAGAACTGGATGACGCCGCCGACCGTGATTGAGCATCATGGTGATCCGCTCGAGCGGATCACTGTCCGCAAGCGCGCCGGCAAGAGCGAGGATCGCTTGGAGATTCACATCTCGGAGTTGATCTCCGACGTTGAGCACGACATGGGTGAGGCGGCAGAGCTGGAAAAGGATGGCGTTGAGGCTCACCTGCAGGAGGCGCTCGCTGACGCGCCTCAATTCTGCGGTGAGGGCTTCCGTCTCGTGCGGCGCGAATGGCCTACCGACATCGGCCCGGTCGACCTGATGTGCCGCGACCAGGGTGATGGCTGGGTGGCGGTTGAGATCAAGCGGATCGCGACGATTGATGCTGTTGAGCAGCTAACGCGCTACCTCGAATTCATTCGCCGTGATCCGGCGATGACAGATTGCCGCGGCGTGCTCGCAGCTCAGGAGATCAAGCTGCAGGCACGGACGCTTGCTGAGGATCGCGGGATCGCCTGCGTTGAGGTTGACCTCGCGGTCGTGCGCGGCGAGCGCGAGCCAGAGCTAACGCTGTTTGAGAACTAGGCTCGGCGCCGCTAGTCGGCCAGCGCCGCGGTGTACGCGCTCAGCGCGATCGGGTCGCGCAGTGGCGGCCCGTGGCCGAACAGCACCAGCTTCGGCTTCAGTGCGGCAAGGCGCCGAGCGCTCTGGCGGTTCTGCGCCGGGTCGGGGGTGAAGAGGCCGGGCGGGCTGTGCAGGCCAACGGCGGTCGTCGCGAGGCTCATGTTGAAGAGGACGTCGCCACAGATCAGCGTGCCGTCCTCCTCGCGCCAGTAGGCGAGATGTCCGCGGCTGTGGCCGGGAGTTTCGAGCGCAACAAAGCCCGCCGCAAGCTCGTCGCCCTCGCGCAGCTCGCGGTCGGGCTCGGCGCCGGGAAACTTCATGTAGCTCTTCAGCGCCGAGCGGCCGAAGGGGACGGCGCCGGGTTCGGGCTCGCCGCTGCGCAGAACGTCGGCGTCGCCGGCGCCAACCCAGATCGGAACACCAAGCGTCGCCTGCAGCTTCTTCGACCCACCCGCGTGGTCTGCGTGGGCGTGGGTCAGCGCGTGGGCGTGGATCGTGCGGCTGGCGGTCGCACGCAGCAGCTCTTTGAAGTGAAGCGGGAATCCGGAGTCGACCAGTACGTCGCCGACGAGGTAGGCGTTGACTCCGCTCCGCGGGGTCAGGGGGAGTCGGTAGACGTCGCGGGCAACCATCTGCATTGAGCAAGCGTATAGCGGCCAGCGCGAAAGATGCGATGCGTCATAGAGTGTTGGCTATGCCTGAAACCACAGAGAGTGCGGTCCTCACGGAGCGCCGCGACAAGATCCTGATCATCACAATCAATCGCCCCGACAAGCGCAACGCGGTCAACAAGGCTGTCGCCGACGGAATCGGCGACGCGGCCGAGCTGCTTGACACTGATGACACCCTGACGCTCGGCATCCTGACCGGTGCCGGCGGCGGATTCTGCGCCGGAATGGACCTCAAGGGCTTCGCATCGGGCGAGACCCCTTGGCACCCAACGCGCGGCTTTGGCGGCATCGTTCAGCAGCCACCGATGAAGCCACTGATCGCCGCTGTTGAAGGCTTTGCCGTTGCCGGCGGGCTTGAGATCGCCTTGGCCTGCGACATGCTCGTCGCCGCCAAGGGCGCAAAGCTCGGCGTGCCGGAGGTTAAGCGCTCGCTGGTAGCCGCCGGGGGCGCCCTGCTGCGCCTGCCGCGCAAGCTTCCACTGAACGTTGCTACCGAGATGGCCTTGACCGGTGACCCAATCTCAGCCGAGCGCGGCTACGAGCTCGGCCTCGTCAACCGCCTCGCCGAGCCGGGCAGCGCGCTTGAGGCGGCTGTTGAGCTGGCCGAGCAGATCGCCTGCAACGGGCCGCTCGCACTGGGCGCGACAAAGCAGATCCTCGAAGCTCGCCGCGACTGGACCGATGAAGAGTTCTGGAACAAGCAGATGGAGATTGCGGGCCCTGTCTTTGGTTCCGAGGACGCGCAAGAGGGCGCGGTTGCCTTCACCGAGAAGCGCGAGCCGGTCTGGAAGGGCCGCTGAGCTTAAGTTCCGGAGGCAGTCTCGCCGCTCAGCGTGGCGACGAGCGAGCGTGGCCCGCCGTGGTCGCGGTGTTCGCAGAGGTAGATCCCTTGCCAGGTGCCCAGGGCGAGCGAGCCGTTCGCGATCGGCAGCAACAGCGATGGGCCGGTGATCATGCTCTTGATGTGAGCCGGCATGTCGTCGGCGCCTTCGAGTGTGTGGGTCCACGGAAAGCTTTCAGGCACGGCGGCATCGAGCCAGCTGAGCGTGTCGTCGCGCACGTCGGGTGAAGCGTTTTCGCCCAGCGTCAGCGAGGCTGAGGTATGGCGGATGAAGAGCTGGCAGAGGCCTACCGAGAAGATTTCAAGCTCGTCCAACGCGTCAATCACCTCGCCGGTCACAAGGTGAACGCCACGTGGCCGGGGCTGAAGCGTAATCTGAGCTTGGCTCCACACCTCTCCATCGTATTTGTTCACCTTTGAAGCGGTCAGACGGGTTTCGATGTAGCCGAAGGCCACAGCGTTGCAGTTGATTTTGAACTGGCCCCGCTCTTTTGCCAGCGTCTTCGTCAAACCGACGACGGCTGCCTTGCCAGCCGCGTAGTTTGCCTGGCCGGCGCTGAAGGGTCTGTCAGGTCGCCTGCGAAGACGACCGTGTCGCCGCCGATCTCAGATGCCGTCTGCTCGGCGACGTCGCCGTCGTTGATCAGCACCTTTGCGCCGTGCTCGCTGAGCAGAGACTTTGGGGGGAACCGCTCAATCCCGAATACCCATTGAGGCTCGCTTCCGTTGACGCGGGCTGACCCTCGCAGGGCACAAGCCGGAACTGTATGGTTTAACCCATGATTCTTGTTTCGCTGCTTCTGGGGAGGCGCAGCGCGGCTCGCCTCCTTGCTTTCGCTGGCGCCCTTGCGCTGGCCGGCACCTTCTACCTACCGGCTTCCTCGTCGGCCGTGGCTTGGCCGAAGGGGATCCCGACCGGCTACCTGACGTTCGATGTCAGCTACGAGTTCGCCGACCGCTCAGGCTGGAACTACGACGTCCAAGAGGAGTGCTCGCGCGACACCGGAAACGGCAGGCACACCATCACCGCAGACGTCGGCGGCTACGACATCGTCGTCCCGGTGCGCACTTCGGGCGGCAAGACGCGAGTAGTGGCGTGGTACGCACCGCGGACCTGGGACCCATCGGGGAACCCTATGGATTCGCAGAAGGGCCGGGCTAAATACTTCCTCGAGTCGACCACTAACTCGGAGGAGACGAGCAACACTGGTTCGTGCGCGCCGATCGGCTCCGGCGATCCCTCGGACAGCCTGCCGCCCAGCCAGAGCTGCGGCACGAGAAACGGAACGCTGGAACTGTCGGTCTTCAGCACGATGGCCAGCGCAGCGACCACGAGACTGAACTTCGTTGACGAATGGTCACCCGCAGGCCCGTTTAGTCCCGAGGACGGCAGCACCTTCTGTGAGGACCGCTCGGTATGGCAGTGGAGTTCGGGCTTCCCGGCGATCGACAACCCCGAAAAGGACGCCGACGTCTTCATCGACAACTCCAAGCTGCTCGGTTACTTCACGAAACTGAAGTCAGCCCAGCGTTCGAAGTGCAAGAAGCCGAAGGCGAGCTACTGCCGAAATGCAAACTACGTGCGCAGCACGAAAACGATTGAGCTCCGCGACGAGCCGGCTCCCAAGCTCTTCAAGCTGAATCAGACCTCGGTGCTAACCATCACCTTCAAGTTCACCGGATTCCAGAAGAAGTATCTCCGCGGCGACGTCTGAGAGCGGGCCGCAGCTCAGTCGGCGTTCACGTCGTCGACCTCCACAGTCGCAGTTCTTGGAGCTGCTAGCCGCGGCCTGCTATCGCTGCGTACGCAACTACTCTCCTCCGAAAGGCAATATGACCGACTCAATCGCCTCACACACTTGGAACCTTGTCCAGTCGCACTCAACTGCTGCGTTCTCAGTCCGCCACATGCTGGTTGCCAACTTTCGCGCAAACTTCGACAACATCGAGGCGACGCTTACCGAAGTTGATGGGCAGATCCCGCTCAGCGGCAAAGTTCGCACCGACGCGATCGTCGTCAAGGACCAAAACCTCTACGGCCACCTCCAGAGCCCCGAGTTCTTCGATACCGAGAACACTCCTGAGATCAGCTTCGTCTCCACCTCGGTCACCCGCGACGGTGACAAAGCAGAGGTTGTCGGCGATCTGACGATCAAGGGGATCACCCACTCGGTAGTTGCGAGCGGTCACATCACCGACGCAGTCGAAGACGCGATGGGCAACACGAAGCTCGGCGTCGGGCTTGAGACGACAATCGACCGCAACGCCTTCGGCCTTGATTGGAACGCGCCGCTGCCGAAGGGCGGCTTCGCGCTCTCCAATGACGTCAAGCTGACGATCGACCTCGAGTTTGTTGCTGTCTGATCAGCGCTCGCCGGGAGTCTTCACCGGGAACGGGCTGACTTCGATCTGGGGATCGAGCGCGTCGGCGAGGATTCTCTGCTGCTCGGCGTTCTGGGCGGCGGGGTAGCCCTCGCCCGGTGAGGCCCGTTCGGGGCGGCCGATGTAGCCAAGTTCGAAACCCTCGGGGAGGATCTGCATCAGGCGCGGGAACATGTACTCGCGCGCACCCATGTTGCGCGGCTCCTCTTGAACCCAAACGATCTCCTCAAGGTTCGGGTAGCGGGCGAAGAGTTCGCGCAGGTCGCCTTCAGGGAACGGGTAGAGCTGCTCCACGCGGCCGATCGCGACGCTCTCGTTGCCTTCGCGGCGCTCATTGCCGACAAGGTCGTAGTAGATCTTGCCGGTGCACAGCAGCAGCCGCGTGACCTTCTCGGCTGGAACCCGCGGCTCGGCTAGGACTGGGTAGAAGCGCTTCTCGGTCAGGTGGCTTAGGCGGCTTGTCGCCTGCGGCAGGCGCAGCAGCGACTTCGGCGTCATGATCACCAGCGGCCGGCGCTTGGCGATCGTCGCCTGGCGGCGCAGTAGGTGGAAGTACTGGGCGGGCGTCGTTACATTGGCGACGCGCATGTTGCCTTCGGCGCAGAGCTGTAGGAAGCGCTCCAGCCGCGCCGAGGAATGCTCTGGCCCGGCGCCCTCGTAGCCGTGCGGCAGCAGCAGCGTTAGCCGCGAACTCTCGCCCCACTTCGCCAGCCCGCTGGTGATGAACTGGTCGATGATTACCTGCGCGCCGTTGGCAAAGTCGCCGTACTGAGCCTCCCAGAGAACCAGCGTGTCCGGCGACTCCTGCGCGTAGCCGTACTCAAAGCCGAGGCAGGCGGCCTCCGAGAGGGGGCTGTTGTGGATTTCAATTGGCGCCTGCGCCTCCGGCAGGTGCTGAATCGGCGCGTAGGTAAGCCCGGTCGTTTCGTCGTGGAAGACGAGGTGGCGCTGGCTGAAAGTGCCGCGTTCGGAGTCCTGGCCGGTAAGGCGGATCGGCACGCCCTCCGTTAGCAGCGAGGCGAGTGCCAGCGATTCGGCCTGAGCCCAGTCGATCCCGCCCTCTTCGCCGGCAGCAGCGCGCCGGCGTTCGAGCTGGCGCTCGAGCTTGCCGTGCGTATCAAAGCCTTCCGGCACCGTCAGCAGCTGCTCGTTGAGCAGGCGCAGCGATTCGTCTGAAACCTTGGTGTCGATTTTCGGGCTCTTCGTGCGGTCGAGCAGGTACTCGCCTGTGACCTGCTCAGGGCTTTCGAGCGCCGCCGCCTCTTTGATCCGGACTTTAAGCTCTTGGTGCTCACTACTGAGGTTGTCCCAAACTTGCTGCTGCCAGCTTTCGACCTCGTCGCGCGTTACTACACCGGCGGTAATCAGCTTCTCGGCGTAGAGCGTGCAGGCCCGATCATGACGCTTGATCGTGGCGTACATCTCGGGCTGCGTGTAGGCCGGCTCGTCGGCCTCGTTGTGGCCGAAG
>SYIT01000128.1 GCA_005798685.1 Actinomycetota bacterium
CGCTGTCAGTGCCGCTGCAAAGGTACACAGTCAGCTTGTAATCAAGGATCTGCTGTTGAAGATCGACAGGAAGGTTATGGAAGCCGAGATCCTCGAATGAGAAGTCGCCTGCCACGTATTGACAGAACGAGATGGTGCGTTGCTGGCCATCGATCACTTCGAAGTCGCCGTCTTCGCGCACCGACCAATACATCGTGTTCAGCGGAAAGCCTTCTCTGATCGTGTTAATAACCGCGTCACGCTGCTTATCTTTGTAGATGAACTCGCGCTGGTACGGCGGACGGATGTCGAGCTTCCCAGAATACCCCCGCACGCCCTCTTCGTCGTTATCGACGTAGCCGTCGGTGAGTTCACGGACGGTTAGCTCTTTATGCTCGATTTTCATCGGCTTCCATCCTTTCGGCGAATCAGAATGCGCGCATAAACCGCAACGAAAAACTCGTCTCCCACCTCATAATAGGTCTTCCCTTTTGGCGGAGTGGCGACCTTCAGAGCAGGGGCATCGTTGAGCTTTCTTACCGTGCTCTTGGCCCCGCTCACACTAACTTGGATCTGCTGGGGATAGATCTTGTCTGGCGTCCCGAGCGGCGCTTTGGCGATTCCTAGGATCTCGAACTGGTTGGGGTTGTACTTGTCAAGGAACGTGATCGGCACCCCCATAACCCCATCGTGATCGGCCGGGATCTCAGCGGTCTTGTTGACGTTGATCGCAGCGTAGTTGTCGTACTTCGGGTACTTCTCAGGCGAGTAGCTCTCGTAAAGGATCAGGTCCTCGTGGCGCTTGGCTACGTCTAGGTTCGTGAACCAGCACGATGAGGCGCGCGCAAAGACATCACCATCGACGCGACGCCATTTGCTTCCTTCATTCCCGCCTTCTACGAGTTCAGCCGCAGTGTCGTCGGGGATCCGAAAAAGCATGTCCTGGCCAATTGGCGTATTACCAAGCCAGACTTTGTTCTCTTTGATCAGCGGGAAGATTTCTTTGTAGGTGATTGCGTTCTTGTTCCCGATGATAAGGAACTTCTTGTCATGCTCAATCAGCTGCGCGACGTACTCACGGAACAATGAGAACGGCGGATTCGTTACGACGATGTCGGCTTGCTTGAGCAGCTCGACCGCTTCCGCGCTGCGGAAATCGCCGTCGCCTTTCAGGGACTTGACGCCAATCTCGTCTGAGCTTGGCACCTTGTCGCCGTCCTCATCACCTTCATACTCCAAGTAGATCGCCTTCTCGGAGTTGCCTTGGCTGAACAAATCAGTGGCCTGGCTCCGATAGCACGTCGTGATCAGCTTCTTTAGTCCGAGGCGCTCGAAGTTGTAGGAGAAGAAATGAAAGAACTGACTGACGGCTGGGTCGTCGCAGTTGCAGTAAACGACCTTCCCCTTGAACTGCGCCTTATAGTGCTTCAGCTCGCGCTCAATATCGGCGAGCTGCGTGTAGAACTCATCCTTCTTAGCTTTCTTGGCTCCGTCGAGGTGGCGCTTCTGTGCTTTAGGTGTCATCAGCTCAGCTGTCCGCTTTCCGGTTCACGAACCGGTCGGCAAACCAAGATCCGGGAGCGACCGCGCGCACCCTGTAGGCCATTAGCCAAGCAGCCCTGGCTCAGTTCGCGGCGAGATATTGCTTTGTTCTCGATCTTCATTAGCTTCGCGGCCACGGTGCGTGTAGCAATGTTCGTTGAGTCAACTCATTCCTCGCCGAGCGAAGTTGACCGAGGGGCGCCACAGACGGCTCGGCCAATCCGCAGTCGTGGGTAAGGTTGCTTACTCCGTACCTAATTCCCGCTCCGTCTGCACAAGTCCCTCAATCACCACAGCCAGATCGGCCTCATTCGCAACGTGAAGCCGAAGCCTCTCGTAAGCGTCGACACTCACCTCGTCGGGCTTGGAAAGGCGAGACGAATACCAATCTTCATCACCGACGAACCGATCACGCATCCATAGGAAGAGCCACTGCTTAGCGAAGTACCCGAATGCACCGGTATTCGGTGAATTTAGCCGGACGCTAGCTGATCCCTCTGGCTTCACCGATGCTTTCCAACCGGCGCCAGCGCTGCCGAACTGACTCGGGAGATCGTCGACGAGTGCTCGAACTTCTGGAAGCTCAATCTTGTCTCGCAGCCCCTCCATCGTGGTCACGCCGGTGCCGCTTTCGGTGATCGCGGCTCGCGTATGTTCTGCCTGCTCCGCGGTCTGCCACATCCACCAGTTGCCATCGGCATCGAAGTGAAGAGCAAATGGGCGACGTTGCTTGAACTGCGGAAACCGCTGCCTATAACCACCGAACACGCCACGAAGACGTCCCACTGGCCAGCCGAGATCCTTCTCTATCTGGGGATATTTGCGCCGTTCGTCCGGGCGCTCGGCGAGATCAGCGAGCAATGTCCGCAGATACGGAGTACCAGTGTTGAAAACGGCACTCAGTTCATCCGAATTGAGAATTTTGTTGTCTGGCCAACTCTCGCTATTTGGCTTCATCCAGTCTTCAGGAGTAAACCTCTGAGGACCGGGCCACATGGTGATGATGGCGTCAACCAAGCGTTGGCCGCGGTCGTCGATGCTCCCCTCATCCCAGACGTCAACTGCCACCAACTCCTTATTCAGCATGAGGATGCTGTGATCAGCGAGCGCCGCGCGCTTATCCTTCCACGGACCGTTAGATAGCGAACTGTTGAGGCTTCCGGTGATGAGGGTGAGATTGCCTATCAGGTGAATCTTGGACTCACGAAGCTCTGCGGCTTCATCAGAGGCGCCCGGCTCGAGAGGCCAGTTTCTAGCCCAGGCTTGCGGCATTATGTGCTCGAGCGCAAGGTTGGTGGGCAGAGCGGATATGTCTTCCGTTTTTGAGCCGGAGCGCATGAAGAGCTCCACTTGACCCAACATCGCGGAAAGTCGGCTCCGACCGAGCCAGCCGTAAATCGGCTGTTCGCGAAGGCGTCTAGTGATCTCATCATCGGTTGGCCACCGGGCGCTGTCCCCTTCGGAGGACAGCAGGAAGGAAACGATTTCCTCATCCGCGGTACTTGGGTTTCGCCTGATTTCGTCAGCGAGGCTGACCGCAATCGTTCCGTAGGATCGGGTCTGCAGACCACAGACCATGCGACGCACTAGATAACTGCCGAGCGCGCCAAGTGCATTGGAGCGCCGCGCATCGCTTAGGTCTGCCTTCATGAGGGCCATCGTCACCGGGTAAAAGACGTTTGTCTCCACCATCTCGGTGATCCCCATGAACGCCCCGGCCGCCGTTGCCGGGTCGAGATCCCCAAGCGAACGGTAAAGAGCAGCGTCCGCATTGATCTCGTCCATGACTGCAGTGGCAGGCTCACTGGTAGAGCTAGCGACGAACTCGCGGCGAAACCGATCGAACAGTCCATCGGCGGGCACGAGCTCGCCAAGCTTCATAGCCATCCAGTAATAAAGGAATGCTTCGGCGCGAGTCGCGATTCCACGGCCAAGACGCTCCTCCTCGGACCAGTAAGCATCGTCGCCAAGCTGGTCTGCCCAGTGTTTGACGTATGCGGCTTCGGGGTCAAGCCCCTCTCCCCGGGCCTTGTCGAGCAAAGCGTTCTTTACTAGCTCAATCGCCAGGAGTGGCGTGCCTCTGGCGTTTAGCGTCTCGAAAATGACCTGCGCAGGGTCTTCTGGATCGAGACTGATTGAGACCAGCTGGAGCTGTGCAGTCACGGCTTGGTAGAGGGCGCCGTAGCGTGTTTTGAGCGCTTCGGCTGGGTCGGCACCGTATTCGGACTCGTCGCCACCAGCGTTTCTAGCATAGTCGCGGGCTCGCTCGCGGAAAAACTCCCAAGCCTCCTCGATCGTATTGGCTGCATCGTCCTCCCGCTCCGGCTCGAGACCACCGTGCTCCATCACCGCTCGATAGGAGTCTTGATTGACGGTCGTCGGCCAGAAGCGGAACCGCTCATCGCCCTGGGCGATCTGCTCCTTGAACGCCAGAAGCTCGTGCAGCAGCACCGCAGTATCGGAAACTCCGTCCTCCTCCGCTGCTTGCGCGAGCGCCGACATGAGCAGCTGGAGAGTCGTCAGGCGCTGTTGACCGTCAATGACTGACCACGATGTGACCTGACCAGGGCTCTTGTCTTCAAGGCGGATTACGACCGCGCCAAGAAAATGGATATCGGCTTTTCCATCAAGACTGCCGTCTGCCAGTCGAGAAATATCCTCCCACAGCGGAGACCATTGCTTTTCCTCGGTCCAGACGTACGCACGCTGGTAGGCGGGGACGTAGTAGCGGTGGTTACCCAAGAAAAGGTCTGTCGCGTTGTTGGCTCTGGCTTCCATCTCTCCGTCTCCTACTTAATTCGCATCCCGAGGCTCAGCAAAATTTTACCCTTGACCCACCTTGTGGCTGCGCAAATTGCGGGTGCCTCGCAGCCATTCTGCAAATCACCTGAGCACCGTCACCGCGGAAAGTCATCCTAACTGTCTTACGCGCCTCGGTACATCAACTCCGATCAGCAGACTCAAATCATCAATCCACCAGCATCCGCATCCAAGGCTCCATCCCCACCCCACACCGCCGGCACGTCAGCTCCTCCTCAACCGGCCCAACAAGCCACGCGTCCCCAACCGCCACCGTCTCCGACGGCGCACGCTTGATCCCGTGCAGGCGATCACGTAGGCCGCGCATGAAGAGCCGGCGGCGTTCGCGACGCTCCGCGGGCTCGGGGCCCATGTCGCTCATCAGCGCGCCGCGCATCTCTTCGAAGCTGCGGCCGCACTGCGGGCAGCGGTATTCGGTTATTTCACCCATTTAGCTACGGGCAGCCCTAGAGATTTTGACTGTCATGCCAACTAGGTCGGGGATAGACCCGTCAATCTGACATGGCGGCCACGACCGCCAGCTAATGCCCCTTCTCGCCCTTTCCAGGCAAGTCAAACGCCTTCCACTTGCCCGCGTCCTGATGCGTCGCTCACTCCTGAGCCGCTAGCGGAAACAGGTACCAAGCCACGCGACCAGCGGCGGCGTCATGACCGTGTCGCCGGGTCGTCCGATCCGTGAGGCGACCTCGTTGTGGGTGAGGCTGCGAGCGTTGATTGCCTGGTTGCCTTCGATACCGAGCTCGGCGAGCTTCGCGATGTAGCCGTTCGCTACGCCGATGCGCGCCCGACCACCCCGCAGCGCCACGATCGCTGGCGGTGTGCCTACGCCGCGGCGGGCGATCAGCGTTGCCGACGTCGTCTGCTTGAAGTTGGGTGCGTTGCCGAGCGCGTTGGTCCACCAGCGCATGTCTGGATCGGAAGACGAAAGCTTGTTGAACCCCTGAGTGTCGAGCGGCGCCTGGCAGCGCAGCACCTTCGGCGAGAGGCCGTACTTGCCGAGGTAGCTTCGATTGGTTGCGAGGTTTGACACCAGATCCGCGCCGGCCGAATGCCCGAGCACGGCGATCCGCGAGGGATCGGCTCCCTTCGAGGCGATGTTCTTCTTGATCCAAGAAATAGCGGCGGCACCGTCTTCGTAGTGGGTCGGCCAGCGCCAAGGGTTTGGCTTTGTGATGTCGGTCAGGCGGTAGTTGATGCTGACGAGCGCCCAACCTTTGGAGTTAAAGAGCGCTGCCTTTGCGGGCATCGCATTGGTGTACTTGTCGCCGGTCTTGTAGGCGCCACCGTGAACCCAGACGACGACCGGCGGCTTCTTGCCCTTGCGGCAAGACTTGGCTGGCATGTAGAGGTCGAGGCTCGTTAGCTTCCGGTCCACTCCAGGCACTGTCTTGTAGACAAACGTCGACGCCTTCGCCGGAGCGCAGGAGGTGGTGGCCGCTTGGCTCTCAGCGGCCAGGGCGAGCGTCAGCAGACAGGCCGCCGGGAGAGCTAGAAGAGTTCGCATCATTCTTAATAACCCCCCGCGGAGCAATAAGTTTCGCCCCCAACTGCTACCCCTACTCCTCCTTCTCACCCTTCCCCGGCAAATCAAACATCTTCCGCTTGCCCGCGTCCTGAACCTTCGCGGGCAGCTTCCCTACCGCCGCCATCAGGTGGGCTTTGGAGCCGGTTAGGTAGTGGGCCTTCGGGTGCTTTGTGGTGAGTGCTTCGAGGATTACTTCGGCTACGCCTTCCGGCGGGCTGCCGGCCTCCTGGGTTTTGTAGCCGGCGGCGGTGAATTCTTTGAAGGTTTCTCCGTAGAGCGCGGCCTGCTCAGGGGTGAAGTTTTCGCCGACCTTGTCGATCATCGCTTTTGACGTCTCATTGGCGCCGGTTTTGATGAAGCCTGGCTCGACGAGGATCACTTCGATCCCCCATGGCGCGAGCTCCTGGCGCAGCGTGTCATTAAGTGAGGCGATCGCTGACTTGGCGGCCGTTAGCGCGCCCATGAATGGGATCGTCACGCGGTCGCCGATCGAGCCGATGAAGATGATCCTCCCCTTCGCTTTGCGGATCAGCGGCAGCAGCGGCTGCGTTAGCGCGATCTGGCCGAATACGTCAACGGCGAAGGAGGCGCGCAGCGAATCGACGGGCATTGTCTCAAGCGGGCCGGGGATGCCGATGCCGGCGACGTTCGCGAGCCCATCGAGGCCGGCGTCGCCAACGTGCGCGCTGATTGCTTCGACAGCGGCGGCGATGTCGTCGTCGTTAGTGATGTCGAGGTGGAGGCGCGTCAGTGAATCGTTCTCCCCGGCCGCCTCGTTCGCTTCGACCGAGCGGTCGCCGGCGAATACGTGGTAGCCGGCCTCAAGCGCGGCTTCCATCGTTGCCTTGCCGATCCCTGATGAGGTTCCGGTGATCAGGATGTGCTTGTGGGGCGTGGCCATCGGCTCTCTCCTTGACGAATCGTGACGCCCGGCGACCGATCCTCACGCCGGGCTTGGCGCGAATGAAACTAACAGAAGCAGCGTAAACCGCGGTTGCAGAAGAACCAACGGTCACGCTGGACGGTTGATCCCGGCCCATTCGCTTCCGCACAGATGATGCGACGCGCCCACCGGCTGGGGATCGGTCAATTTCCCAAGCTTTTCGTTTGAGGCGCGCAGGCTTGGCGGAGCTGCCGCAACCGGGGTGGCCGCCCGGCGTTAGCGGCACGCGGCGCCAAGCTCTATCGTGACGCCGAATGACTGAACCTCTACGGCCGCACGCCACGCACCCGTCCGAGCTTGACTCGCCACCGGCGCTGAAGCTGGCGATCCTCACCTGCATGGACGCGCGGATCAACCCTTGGGACCTCTTCCACCTTGGCCTTGGCGATGCGCACGTGATTCGCAACGCGGGCGCGCTCGCGACGCCCGACGTGATCCGCTCGCTGGCCGCATCGCAGCGCCTTCTTGAGACCGAAGAGATCGTCGTGATTGCCCACACCGACTGCGGCATTCATCAGATCGCGCCGACCGAATTCGCCAAGCAGGTTGGCGAGGAGACCGGCGAGGTTCCCGACTGGACCGTTCCCGCGACAGGAGACCCGTACACCACGCTCGCGCTGACGCTCGAGCTGCTGCGCGCCGCGCCGGAGCTGAAGCATCGCGACAAGATCAGCGGCTGGGTACTCGACGTTCAGAGTGGTGAGCTGAGCGGCCCTGATGGCGACTAACGCAGTAGCCACCGCCGCCAGCGAGCAGCCCTCCGCACTACGCCCGCTGGTTGTTAGCTTCTCGATCCAAGCATTCGGCTGGGGCGTTCTTCTCCTCGTCTTCAGTTACGGCTCCTACAGCGCCGCCAATTCAGCCTTCGACGTAGCGGCGATCGGAGCGTGCATCGCCGCTCCAGCGCTAATTCTGATGCCGCTCAGCGCTCGGATCGTGCACCGCTTCCCACCGCGACAACTGAACGTCGTGTTGCTGCTCGTAGATTTCGTGCTCTTCGCTGCGCTTGCAGCCTACACCGCGATCTTTGGTGAATCGCTGGCGCTGCTCTTTGTGGCCGCGGCGCTAACCGGCGTGCTCTTTGTGGCGATCAGCGTTCCCCCCTGGCGCAATCTGATTCGCGTCGCCGTGCCCGCCGAGCAGATCTCACAGCTCAACTCGCGCCTGATCAGCGGCAAGAGCATCGGGCAGGTTGTCGGCGTGCTTGCCAGCGGCGTGCTCTACCAATTCGTTGGCGACGCAGGACTGTTCCTGATCACGGCGTTCTGCATCCTTCCACTGGCGTGGGCCATAGCGCGGATGCCGATGGCTGAGCAAGGAGCGATCGCAAAGCAGAGCGAGCGAGCATCGCTCGGCGCCGCACTGCGCGAGATCTGGCTCTCAAACGTGATGCGCTCGGTCTTTGTACTGATGGCTGCGCTGATCTTCGCGGCCTGGCCGCTGATGGTTCTTCTTCCACCCCTCGCCGATCAGATCTTTCCTTCGTCGCGCACTGCGCTCTCGTTCCTTACAGCAATGTTCTTCAGCGGCTCGGCGATCGTCGCCTTCGCCGTTCGCTGGCGTCTCGGCGCGCTGGAGGGAACCAACAGGCGCGCACTCGTCAGCGGCAGGCGCCACGCTTGGACGCGCAGCCTGCTGATGCTCGCTGGCGTGGGAATCGCATTACTCGCGTTGACCGCGCAGCTTGAGCCGGCGCTGCTTGGCTTGGCCGTGACCGGGCTGCTACTCGTTCCAGTCGGGCTGCTGCTTGGAGTGCTCGGGGTGATGACGCAGTCGCTGGTGCAGCGCGAAATCTCTCCCAGCTCGGCCGCTATGGCGCTTACCGCCTACGTGATCGTTGTGGAGATCGGCACCTCGGCCGGCTCGCTGCTGGCAGCCACGCTGGCCGACGCGGCCGGCGTCTTTAGCGTGCTCGTTGGCCTAGGGGTACTCGGGGTGCTCGTCACATTCTGGTTAGTGCGAGCGCGCCGTTACGAATCGGTAAGCAACCTAACCGCCGAAGCGTTCGTGCCCGGCGACCTGCTGGCCCAGGTCGGCGCGCAGGCCGAACGCCGCAGCTAGTCAGCTGAGAGGCGCAAGCGGGCGCTTACGGCGAGCCGGTAGCGCCTGCGAAGTTAACGCCGCAGCGCCCTGCCGCCGCGGATCGCGACGCCGCCAGCGCCCATCGCGAGCTTCTCGGCGGTGCTGCCGATCCCCGGCCAGAGGCCAAGCTGGCGCAGCGAACTGACGACGTCGTAGAAAGAGTGCTCGCGGCAAACCTTGCCGTCGCGGAATTCGAAGATGTCGGTGCCCTTTGTTTCAAGCCACTTGCCGCTCGCGGGCAGGCCGATCCAAAGCGGGCCGCTGTTGAGGCCGCGGAAGGCCCACGGCTCTGCAACGCGGTCGCCTTCGTGAACGACCGGCTCGCGCATCGACCCATCAAGCTCAGTGAAGGCGGCGAAGAAGCCGTCGCAGTGCTTGGCGTAAGCGTCGCGGCCGCGGATCGGCTGCTCCAGCGTTACGTCCCAGTACTCAATGTCGTCGGTGACGTACTCGAGGACAGCGGCGCTGCCGGTGTTCCAGGCGATCTGCCAATTGCGGAAAAACTCGTCTGCCCACTCGCTCATTGGCCGATGATACATCCGACGGCGCAGGCTCTCAGCCCCACCGTTGTAGCCCAAAGCTACCGGCCGCGGATAAGGCCCTCGAAGAACACAATTGCGCTGCTCGTAGCACCCGTGTAGCTTCGCGCCGACTCCTGGTGACCGCCGCTCGCGACCCGCAGCTTCATAGAGGGCCAGCGTCGCTTCAGCCGAACCGATTGAGATACAGATACAACGCCGTCGCTGCGACCGTGGACTACGCCTAGCGGCGCCGATAGAGGCGAGACCCAAGTGGCCGCTGAGAACAGCCGCAAGGTTGACGGCTTCGTGTCCGCAATCGCCGCCCAGAACGGCAAACCAGCGGCCTCGTTCCGCTTCCAGCTCAGCAAATCACTGACTGGAGCCCAAGCGAAGGCACCGTTGACGCGCCGGCGGGCGGCCGCGAGTGCGGCCAACCCCCTCCCGCACTCTCGCCGTAGGCCAAGACGGTTCGATGACCGGCTCGGGCGCGCCAAGCAGCAGCTTCTACGTACCGCGCGGCGGCCACAAGATCGCCAAGCGGATAGTCGAGATTGACTGCGCGCCATCCTTTAGCGGCGAACGCCGCACACGAATCGGCCGTCACCTCAGGCGAACCAATCACGAAATATCCGCCGTGAATTACGAGCACCGCTACCTCAGCATCGGCCGGTCCGCAGTACTGGTCGTCAGCGATGGCCATTGACGCTGGCAGCGCAAAGAATGCCAGCACAGGAAGTAGCCAGAGAGAGCGGCGCAGCGCGCGAAGGGCAGTGAACACTGCCCAAAACGATCAAGCTGAACTGCCGTGTTCAGTAGTCGCAAAACTGCTGATCGGGATTCCGCGTAGGTAGTAATGCGTGCGGGGTTTTTCTACCTACAACCACTGAGCGCCCGACAATCAAACGCCGCGCCGCCGTCCTTCGCTCACCGGGCGGAGCACTGCGTGACCAACCTCACGCTACGCCTTGCAGGCCTTCTCTGCAGCGGCGCCGGCGCTGGTGATGTTTGTTGACTTGACCGTTTCGAGCTTGTCCTGCATTTTCACGAGGTCGCCGCTGCGAGCCTGGCCTTCGGCCTTCGCGAAGACCGCTTTGACGTCGGTCATTGCCGCGCTGAGCGCCTTTAGGTCTGTGCTGCAAGCGCCGTCAACTTCGCCTGAAAGATTGTTTGTGTAATCGATGATCTTGGTCAGGCCGGCCTGCGACTTGCCAAGTGCGCTGGCAAGGCAGCCCTTGACGATTCCCAGATCTGGGGGCGTCGTTGAGCTCTTGCCGGCGGAAGCGCCGGCGGCGCACGACGAGGCGTCCGCGCCGACCGTCTCCATGCTCTTCGCGAACTGCTTGCCTTGGTTCTGAAGCCCGGTGAACTGCTCGCTGCTGAGCGTTGACGAGCTGCCGCAAGCGGCAAGTACGAGCGCTGCGACGATTGCGATTGGTGCGAGGAGACATTTCATAGCGATCAGCTTAACCCGGCGTAAGCATCGGGGCGACGGGTCTCGTTGAAGGGAAAGAGGTCGAGCCAGTCACGGCACTGGTCAAGCTCAAGGTCAGCTACCAGCACCGCGTCCTCATCGCGGCCGGCCTGAACGAGCACGCGGCCATAAGGGTCGCTGATGAATGAGCTGCCGTAGAAGCTCAGCGGCCCCTCGTCGCCGTAACGGTTTACGGCGACCATGAAGGTGCCGCTGCTGATGCCG
>SYIT01000129.1 GCA_005798685.1 Actinomycetota bacterium
GCACCGGCACCGGCGCCGCCCCTGTGATCGCAGAGATCGCAAAGTCAGAGATCGGCGCGCTGACAGTAGGCGTCGTAACCCGCCCATTCGAATTTGAAGGGACCCAGCGGATGCGCGCCGCCGACGAGGGGATCGCCCGCCTGCGTGAGGTTGTTGACACACTGATTGTGATCCCGAACGAGCGTCTGCTCGCGACGGTCGAAAAGCGCACGACCGTGCTCGAAGCCTTCCGCGAAGCCGACAACGTCCTCCGTCAGGGCGTCCAGGGCATCACCGACCTGATCACGATTCCGGGTTTGATCAATCTCGACTTCGCTGACGTGCGCACCGTGATGGAGGACGCCGGCTCGGCGATGATGGGGATCGGTGCCTCAACCGGTGAGTCACGCGCAGTCGACGCAGCCAAGGCCGCGATCGAAAGCCCGCTGCTGGAGGACACGATCGAAGGCGCTACTGGCATCCTGCTGAACATCACGGGCGGTAGCGAGCTGGGCCTCTTCGAGGTTAACGACGCTGCCGAGATTATCCACGCAGCCGCCGACAAGAACGCCAACATCATCTTCGGAGCCGTGCTCGATGAGTCGATGGGCGACGAGGTTCGCGTGACGGTTATCGCGACCGGCTTTGATCAGTCTTCGATTCGGGGCCGCTCGCGCTCGGCGCGCACAGAGGCGAGCGAGCGTGTACCAAGGCGAGAGCGCTCGCCGCGGTCGCTGCCAGCCGATACGAAGATCGACGATCTCGATATTCCCGCGTTTTTGAAGTAGCGTCCGGCTAGCGATGGCCGATGGCAGCTACCCGAATCAACTGCGCTACCACCGCGAGCACGGATGGGCCTTGATCGACGGAGACAACGCGACGCTTGGGATCAGCTGGTTTGCTCAGGATGCGCTCGGAGAGGTCGTCTTCTTCGATCCTCCCCAGGTTGGCTCTGCGGTCGTCGCCGGTGAATCGTACGGCGAAGTTGAGTCGCTTAAGGCCGTCAGCGAGCTGATCGCGCCGCTGAGCGGCGAAGTCGTGGCGCTCAACGAGGCGCTGGCGACCGGCGCCGAGCTGATTAACGCAGAGCCTTATGGAACCGGCTGGCTGATCAAGATTCGGCTGTCGGATAGCGGCGAGACCGATCTGCTGCTCGGCGCCGACGCCTACAAGGCGACACTCGCATAGGTAGCTAAGGGCTAAACCGTCCGCTTCGCCGTTAGCCTCGCTCTACATGCGCATCTTCTCTGGAATCCAGCCGACCGGCCGCAAACACCTCGGCAACTACCTCGGCGCGATCCGCCAATACGTCGACGGCCAGCAGCGAGCCGGCGAGCAAGGCGGTCTGGCGATCTTCTGCATCGTCGATCTGCACGCAATCACCGTCGCCTACGACCCGGCTGAACTGCGTGAGCGCACCTACGACACGGCGGCGCTGTTGATCGCCGCAGGGCTCGACCCAGAGCGCTGTGTTCTTTTCCGTCAGTCCGACGTGCCGGAGCAGACCGAGCTCTGCTGGCTGCTCTCCTCGGTCACCGCCCACGGCGACCTCAACCGGATGCATCAGTTTAAGGAGAAATCCGAAGTTCAGCGTGAACTGATCTCTGCGGGCCTCTTCTTCTACCCGGTGCTGCAGGCCGCCGACGTGCTCGCCTATCGCTGCGACGAGGTTCCGGTTGGCGAGGACCAGCGCCAACACATTGAAACTATGCGCGACATCGCCGAACGCTTCAACGCCCGCTTCGCCGATCGCGGCGAAATCCTCGTCACGCCCGAACACCGGATCCCCGAGGTAGGGGCGAGGATCATGGACCTACAGGATCCCGATTCCAAAATGTCAACAACGGCAGCCTCCGAGGAGGGCACGATCTACTTGCTCGACGAGCCCGAGACGATCAAACGGAAGTTGAACCGGGCGGTAACCGATTCCGATGATCCACCGGTGATCGCCTTTGACCCCGACAAGCGCGGCGTCAGCAACCTGCTCGACATCCTCGCGGCCTGCAAAGCAATATCGCCAGACGAGGCTGCTGCCGAGCTCGCCGCCGCGCGCGGCTACGGCGATCTGAAGGCCGCAGTTAGTGACGCTGTGATCGAGATGCTGACGCCGGTTCGCGAGCGCTACGAGCAGCTCCGAGGCGACGAAACGGCGCTTGAGCAGATCCTGCTGCGTGGCGCCGAGCAGGCCCGTGAGATCGCTGCCGTCACTCTCACCGAAGTGCGCGGTGCGATGGGCGTCGGCCCCGTGGTCTGAGCGCAGTGAATCGCCGGCTCGTAATTCTCGTTGGATCGGTCGTTCTGCTCGACACGCTCTTCTACGCTGCGCTGGCACCGCTACTGCCTTCGCTTTCAGAGCAGTTTGGACTCGGCAAAGGCGGCGCCGGCCTGCTCGTCGGCATTTACCCGCTCGGCACCTTCCTCGGCGCATTCCCAGCCGGCTGGGCGACGGCGCGCTTTGGCCCTCGCTCGACGGTTCTCGTCGCGCTCGCTGTAATGGCGGCGGCGGCGCTCGTCTTCGCGTTCGGTCAGACAATCGAGACGCTCTATGCGGGCCGCTTCCTGCAGGGGCTTGCAGGGGCGGCGTCGTGGACTGCCGGCCTAGCGTGGCTTGCGCAGGGGACAAGCCGCGAGCGGCGCGGCGAGGCGCTCGGTTTCGGCATCGGGGCCGGCGTTGTCGGCGCGCAGTTTGGCCCCGTGCTCGGGTCGGCCGCATACGTGATCGGCCGCGGACCGGCCTTCGCCGCCACCGCGCTGGCGGCGATCGTCATCGCCGTCGTCGCGGCGCGCACGCCAGAGCCCCACGTCGCCGAGGAGACGACGCGTGCTTCGCCGCTGATGCTGCTTCGCAGCAGCCGCTTTGTGGTGGCGCTGATGATCTTCATAATTCCATCGCTGGCCTTTGGCGTGATCGAGGTACTGGTTCCGCTGCGGCTCGACGTTCTCGGTGCCAGCGCCGGGCTAATCGGTCTGATCTTCTTCCTTGCCGGCTCGGTCGAAGCGCTTGTCAGCCCGGTCATCGGGCGACTGAGCGACAAGATCGGTGTGCTGCGAATTGTCCGTGTCGGCCTCTTCCTCACGGCTGCGCTGTTGCTATCGCTCTTCTTCCCGACGAGCGTGATCGTGCTGGCCTTGGCGCTGATCCTCTGTTCGGCCGCGATTGGGATCCTCTGGGTGCCGGCCGGAAAGTCGATCTCGCTTGCGGCCGAAAAGCTCGAGGTAGATCAAGGCTGGGCCTTTGCGATTCAGAACAGCACCTGGTCGCTAGCGATCGGCGCCGGCGCAAGCCTTGGCGGGCTGTTGGCGGCGATCGGGGGCGACCTCCTTGCCTACGGAGCTGCGGCAGCGCTCAGCGCCCTAATTGGCCTGGTTATGTTGGCGCGCCGACCGGCCGCCGCTGTAACTTTTGAACCGTGATCGCCGCTGAGATTGAGCTTGACCTTGAGCTCTTCACGGGCCCCTTCGACCTGCTGCTTACGCTCGTTCTGCGTGAGGAGGTCGACCTGCTCGACCTCGATCTCGCCGAGGTCGTCGTCTCCTACATCGACGTTCTCGAGGCCCGCGGTGAGCTTGACCTTGAAATGGCGACTGAGTTCATCGTGCTGGTCGCCGCACTGCTGGAGCTGAAGTCGCGGCTGATGCTGTCGGCCGGCGAGGTCGACGAGCTTGGCGAAATGGAGCCGGGTGAGGCGGCTGAGGAGCTGCTCGCACGGATGCTCGACGCGCGCCGCTACCGTCAAGCCGCAGGCTACCTCGCAGAGCTGCTCGGCGAGCAGCGCGGCTATCACTACCGCGAAGCGCCACTTCCGGGCTTCATCAAGCAGGTCACGATCGACAAGGCCGAGAAGGTTTACGCCGCAAGCCAGCTCGGCGAGGCGATCGGCGGACTGCTTCGGACTCCGCCTCAGATCTCGCTCGCTCACTTACGGATCTCAACCGTTACGGTTCCATTGAGGCTCGCGCATCTGCGGAAGATTTTGCTGCGCGGCACCTGTTCGTTCGACGAAGCGGTCGCCGGAGCCGGCCGGATGACCGTCGCGATAACGCTCGTCGCGCTGCTCGAGCTTTACAAGCAGGGTGAGGCGACTTGGGATCAGTCTGTGCCATTTGCGCCGATCACGATTTCTGCCGTCGAGGCACCACAGCGCCCACACTTGATCGAAGGAGCCGCATGAATCAGCCCGCGAAGATGATCGAAGCGCTGCTCTTCGTCAGCCCACAGCCAGTCAGTGAGGCTGAGCTGGCTGAGGCAATCGGCTGCGAGCTCGAAGATGTCAACGCTGGGCTCGAGGAACTCTCATTGGCCTGGGCCGAAGGTGAACGGGGAATGGTGCTCAAGAATGTCGCTGGTGGCTACACGCTCGCCAGCGCGCCGGAGAACGATGAGGCGGCGAGGCGGCTGCTGTCGAAGCCACGGACGCCGCCGCTGACGCCGGCTCAGGCTGAGACACTGGCGATAGTCGCCTACCTGCAGCCGGTTTCGCGGCCGGAGATCACGAGGATCCGCGGCGTCAGCGCCGACTCGGCGAGCGGCACGCTGCTCGAACGGGGGCTCATTGAAGAATCCGGCCGCTCGCAGTTCGGCGCTATCTGCTTTCGCACGACAGAGCTTTTCCTGCGGCTTTTCGGCCTCAGCTCGATCGGCGAGCTTCCACCGATCTCAGAGTGGGATCCAAGCCCCGAGGAGCAGTCCGATCTGCGTGAGCGCCTGATGGCCGCCGGTGGCGCGCGGCTCGGAGAGGCGCCAACCGCCGATCACGGCGAGCCGGTGCAGGAAGCGCTGCCGCGAATAGATGCGCGTGCCGAAGCGGGCGGCGGCGGTCAGGCTGAAGTCGCCGACGAATCGGACGACGATCAGCGAGCCAGCGCGGTCGCAGCCAACTGACCGCAGGCGGCGGCGATGTCCTGGCCGCGCGTCAGCCGCACCGTAGCTCCGATGCCGTTTGCTTCGAGCGTGCGCTGAAAAGTGTCGATCGCCGCCCTAGATGAACCCTCATACGGCGAGCCGCTGGGGTTGTAAGGGATCAAGTTGATCTTGTAACGCTTTGGGTCGAGCAGCGCTGACAGTTCGACTGCCTGCTCGTAGCGGTCGTTGACCCCCGCCAGCATCACGTACTCGACGAAGGTCATGCGGCGGCGGGCTTCGTAGTGGCGGTCGCAGGCGGCCAAAACCTCGGCGATTGGATAGCGGTCGTTGACGGCCATAATCTCGCTGCGCAGCGCGTCATTTGGTGCGTGTAGCGACAAGGCGAGGCGAATTGGGCGCGATTGCTCGGCGAGGGCGTCGATCCCCGGCGCCCAGCCAACGGTTGAGATTGCCGTGCGTCGGGTGGTGATGCCAAGGTCGGGGAGCAGATCGCAGGCGGCTAGGACGTTGTCGAGGTTCATCATCGGCTCACCCATGCCCATGAAGACGCAGTGGTTCACGCCACCGATGCGGCGGAAGTGGAGCGCTTGGTCGATGATCTCGGCCGCCGTCAGGTTACGCCCGAACTTCATCGTGCCGGTCGCGCAGAAGCTGCAGCTCAAAGGGCAACCGGACTGCGATGAGAGGCAGAGCGAGCGGCGCCCGTCGCGGTAGCTCATCATCACTGCTTCGACCGGGCGGCCATCGCTCGTGCTGAAGAGAACCTTGATCGTGCCGTCCTTCGAGACCGCTTCGTTCTCAACCTTCAGCGTTGAAAACGGAACCGCATCGGCGAGCGTCGCGCGCAGCGGCGCCGGCAGGTCGCTCATCGCCTTCCAGTCGGCGGCGCCACGCGCCTGCCAAGCCCATGCTTGGTCGAAGCGGTAGCTCGGCTCACCGGCCTCGTTGAGCGTTGTGCGCAGCAGTTCAAGGTCCATCGCCCCCTATCGTGGCAGCCAAGACGATGAGACTCGGCAAGTATCTGGCCCACGCAGGAATCGCCTCGCGCCGCGGCAGTGAAGCGCTGGTCGCAAGCGGCCGAATCAGCGTCGACGGAGAGATCGTCTTCGACCCAGCGTTGGACGTCGATTCGACCAACAAAATCCTCTTCGACGGAGAGCGCGTTGGCAGCGGGCCGCAGCTGCGCGTCGTCTACGCGTTGAACAAGCCAGCCGGTATTCTCTCAACCGCCGCCGACACGCACGGCCGCCCAACCGTCGTCGAAATGGTTCGGAGCGGCGCCGCCAGTTCACGCCGGCTCTACCCGGTCGGTCGACTCGACATCGACTCGACCGGGCTCATCCTCTTGACCGATGACGGTGATTTGGCTCACCGGCTTACGCACCCGAGCTTCGAGGTGCCCAAGCGCTACATTGCCCGCGTCTCCGGCGGCGCGCTCAGCGAACGGGCGTTGCGAGCGCTCCGAGAAGGCATTGTGCTCGAGGATGGCAAGACGGCACCGGCCAAGGTCAGGCAGATTGCTGCCGGCCAGATCGAACTAACAATTTACGAAGGGCGCAAGCGTCAGGTGCGACGAATGTGCGAGGCCGTCGGCCACCCGGTTCGCGAACTAAAGCGGATTGCCTTTGGCGCGCTCGAGCTGGGCCCGCTAGCGGAAGGAAGCTCAAGGAGACTCAACTTGGCCGAGATTGAATCGTTGCTCGAGCCCACAGATCAGAGCTGAGTGGCATGATTGGGAGGCGATGAACACTTACGGCCTGCGCGGCGCGATAACAGTCGGTAGCAACGAGCGTGAGCAGATCTTAAGCGCGACCCGCGAGCTGCTCGAAGCGCTGATCGAACGCAACGGCCTCAGCCAAGGCGACATCGTCAGCTGCCTTCTGTCGATGACCGAAGACCTCAACGCCGAGTTCCCGGCCGTCGCAGCGCGCGAAATGGGACTCGACCGGGTGCCGCTGCTCTGCGTCCGTGAAATCGCTGTTCCCGGGGCGATGGAGCGAGTTATCCGTGCCCTAGTGCACTACCGCGCTGCTGAGGGGCATCAAGCCCAGCACGTTTACCTGCGCGACGCGCAGAGTCTGCGCATCGACATCTCCGGCGCTCAGTAACGCAAGCGATCGTCCATAGCGGTCCCCAGCTCAAGCGCGGCCGCTAAAGTTGTCGCGATGCTAGTCGTGATGAGCCCTGGCGCTTCAGAAGACGAGGTACAAGCCGTAATTGACCGAATTGAATCGGTCGGCGGTACTGCGCATCCGAGTCGCGGTGCTGAGCTGACCTTGATCGGCGCGATCGGCGACGCCGACACCGAGCTGCGCGTCGCCGAGCTGGAGCTTGGCGCACTTGCCGGGGTCAGCAAAATCGTCCCGATTCTGAAGCCTTACAAGCTCGCAGCGCTCGAATCCCGTCATGGAAACCACTCGGTGTTTGATATCGGCGGCGCCAAGATCGGTGGCTCTAACTTCGCGCTGATCGCCGGCCCTTGCACGGTCGAGTCCCGTGACCAGCTGCTCGATACCGCCGCGCTCGTCAAGGCATGCGGCGCCTCAATGCTCCGCGGCGGCGCATACAAGCCGCGTACCTCGCCCTACTCATTCCAAGGACTCGGCGTTGAAGGCTTGGAGCTGCTAGCCGAAGCTCGCGAGCAGAGCGGGCTGCCGATCGTCACCGAACTGATGGATGCGCGCGAAATCGAGCCGGTGCTCGAAGTCGCCGACCTAATTCAGGTGGGCGCCCGCAACATGCAGAACTACGGCCTGCTGACTGAGCTCGGCCGCGCCGGTCGCCCGGTGCTGCTGAAGCGTGGCCTATCAGCGACGCTTGAGGAGCTCGTGATGGCTGCCGAATACATTCTCAAAGAAGGCAACGAGCAGGTGATTCTCTGTGAGCGGGGGATTCGCACTTTCGAAACGGCGTACCGCTTTACGCTCGACCTGATGGCCGTGCCTGTTCTCAAAGAGATGACCCACCTTCCGGTTGTGATCGACCCAAGCCATGCGGCAGGGCGGCGCGTACTGGTGAAGCCGCTTTCACTGGCAGCCGCCGCCGTCGGCGCCGACGGGATCATCGTCGAGGTTCATCCGGAACCGGAAGAGGCAATCTGTGATGGCCCGCAGGCACTGCGCAGCGAGGAGTTCGAGCAGTACGCGCTCGCCGTCGACCAGGCGGCCCAGCTTGCCGGCAAAGCGTCCTTCCTCCAAACGCAGGCGCGCTCAGCTTGAAGCTCACGGTCGTCGGTGTCGGCCTGATCGGCGGGTCATTTGCCCTCGCCGCTCGGCGCCGCGTCGGGGCCCACGTGCGCGGAGTGGGGCCCGAGGCCGACCAAGCACTCGAACTGGAGCTGATCGACGAGGCCTGCCTGGAGCTTGAAACCTCATTGATCGGTGCCGACGTCGCCGTCGTCGCCGTCCCGGCCGACCGTTTGGTTGATGTGACCGGACAGGTGCTGGCGGCGGCGCCACTCGACTGCGCGATCACCGATGTCGGTTCGGTCAAGCGACCGGTCGTTGAGGCTGCGGCCCGTGACAAGCGCTTCGTCGGCGGGCACCCGCTGGCCGGCAGCGCCAACTCCGGCGTGGTCAACGCCCGCGAGGACCTCTTCGACGAGGCGACCTGGTACCTGACGCCGACTGAAATCACCAGCGGCGTGATGTTGGAGCGCGTCCACAACCTGCTCAGCGCGATCGGCGCCAAGCCGACGATCGTCGGTGTTGACGACCACGACCGGATGATGGCCGCCGTCTCGCAGCTACCGCACGTGCTGGCAAACGTGCTCGTGCTTGGGGCCGATGCTGCGCTGGAGGAGCGCAAGATCCCGGTGACCGGGCCAAGCTTCCGTGATGTAACGCGCGTCGCGGGCTCGAACCCCGCGATGTGGACGGCGATCTACCTTGCCAACGCCGACGCTCTGGGCGAGGAGCTCGACGGCGCAATCGAACGGCTCGCGGCGGCTCGTGCAGCGATCGGTCGCGGCGACGGGGCCTGGCTCACGCAGTGGCAGGCGCTTGCAGCCGAGAGGCGAGAGGCGCTGACCGAGGCGCGGCTCTCGGGCGGCGTGCTGACCGAGCTTCGGGTGCCGGTGCCAAACCGCCCCGGCGTGCTCGCGCAGATCGCGCTTGGCCTCTGCGAAGCTGACATCAACATCGTCGACATGGCGCTGACCCCATCGCTCGACGGGCAGCAGGGTGTTGTGGCGCTCTGGGTTTCCGAAGGCTCAGCGACCGAGGCCAGTGAGTGCCTCAACAAGCTCGGGCTGCCAGTCCTGTGAAGGTGCTGATCGAGCCGGCGGGGCGGATAAAAGGAAGGCTGACTGCCCCGGGCGACAAGTCGATCTCGCATCGCGCCGCGATTCTTGCGGCGATGGCCGACGAGCCGGTCTTGATCACTAACTATTTAGAGGCTGGGGACCCGATTTCAACCCTGTCGGCGATTGAGCAGCTCGGTGCTTTGGTGGAGCGTCGCAGTGAAGGGCTGATGATCCGCGGCGTTGGCCTGCGCAACGCGCAAACGCCGACGCAGCCAATCGACGTTGGCAATGCAGGAACGCTGATCCGGTTGCTGCCCGGGTGGCTTGCCGGGCAGCAAGGATCGAGCTTTCAGCTCGATGGCGATGAATCGATTCGTCGCCGCCCAATCGACCGCATCGCCGTGCCGCTCACCCTGATGGGCGCGCAGATCGAAGCGACCGATAAGCGCTTTGCGCCGTTCACCGTTGAGGGCGCGCGGCTCCACGGAATCGATTACGAGCTGCCGGTTGCGAGCGCTCAGGTGAAGTCGTGTATCGCGCTCGCCGCGCTAATTGCTGAAGGGCCAACGACGATCACCGAAATCGACGCGAGCCGTGACCACACCGAGCGGCTTTTGCTTAGCGCAGGGGTAAAGATTTCCCGCCTTGGAGGTGAGCTGACGATCTACCCAGCAGACGAGTTGACGCTGCCGGATCGGATCGAGATTCCTAGCGACCCATCCTCGGCCGCGTTTGCGATTGCGGCAGCGGTGCTCGTACCAGGATCACGGCTGCTGGTTGAGGATTGCTCGGTCAACTGGACGCGCAGCGGTTTCATCAAGATCGCCAAGCGGATGGGGGCAGTGATCATTACAGATCTCGAGGAGCGGCCGAAGGATGGAGCGATCACGCAAGCGGAGCCGCTCAGCGACATCGACGTGACTGCAGGGCCGCTGAAACCGACAACGGTTTCCGCGCGCGAGGTGCCGTTGGCTGTTGATGAGCTGCCGCTGATTGCGCTGATGGCCTGTTTCGCTGAAGGTCAGACGCGAATCGAAGGCGCCGCAGAGCTGCGACTCAAAGAGTCCGATCGAATCGCTGCGGTCGTCACGGCGCTGAGCGACCTCGGCGCTGAGGCCGAAACGAGCGAGGATGGCCTAATCATCAACGGACGTGGTTCGCTGCGCGGTGGCCGCGTAGATGCCGGGCGCGACCACCGGATCGCGATGCTCGGCGTTATCGCAGGGCTCGCTTCGCAGGAAGGCGTGGAGGTAGTCGGCGTTGAGGCCGCCGCAGTCTCCTACCCGGACTTTCTTGCCGACATCGCTGCGCTGCAATGAGAGTCGCCAGCCCGCTACGTTGACTAGCGATGATTGTCGCGATCGACGGGCCGGCGGGCGCCGGAAAGTCAACTGTGGCGCGCGCGGTCGCGCTGGCGCTCGGTTTCACCTACCTCGATACCGGGGCGATGTACCGCTGCGTCGCCGTCGCGCGGCTGCGCGACGCTGACGTTGACATCAACGCGCTCGAGATTGGCCTCGCGGCCACGGTTAGCCTGAACGGCGAGGATGTGAGCGAGGAGATTCGCTCGGCCACCGTCACCGAAATGGCCTCCGAGGTTGCAGCCGAACCGGAGGTGCGCGCGGCGATGGTGCTGCGTCAGCAGTCGATGCTCGCGAGCGGCGACTGGGTTGTAGAGGGGCGCGACATCGGCACCGTGATCGCTCCCCACGCCGAGCTGAAGATCTTCCTAACCGCGGACGCTGATGAGCGCGCACGCCGGCGCGCTATGCAGAGCGGCAGGCCGCTCGAGCAAGTGCTCGCTGAGCAGCACCGGCGCGACCGCCGCGACGGTGAGCGCGAGCTCTCACCGCTCGTTGCCGCTGAGGACGCGGTCGAGCTCGACACGACAGCGCTGAGCGCCGGCGAAGTGATCGGCGAGATCGTCGCGCTAGCGACCGAGCGCGACGGTGGCCGCCAATGAGCCGCCCGCGCGTAGCGATCGTCGGCTATCCAAATGTTGGCAAAAGCTCGCTCGTCAACAGGCTCAGCGGTTCACGAGAGGCCGTCGTTGAGGAACGCACCGGGGTAACGCGTGACCGCAAGGAACTCGACTGCGAATGGAACGGGCGCCAGTTCACACTCGTGGACACCGGTGGAATGGACCTGCTCGACCCAGACCCGATCGCTGGTTCGATCCGTGATCAAGCAACAGCCGCGCTCGCCGAGGCGCAGCTCGCCGTTCTCGTCGTCGACGTCAAGGGCGGCCTACGCCCCGGTGACGAAGAGATGGCCGACCTGCTGCGCCGCAGCGGGCTTCCGGTGCTCGTCGCTGCCAACAAGTCAGATGTTCTCTCCGACATTCCGTTAGCCGGCGAGTTCCACCGCCTCGGCCTCGGTGAGCCGATCTCGGTCTCCGCAGCGCAAGGGCTCGGGAGCGGCGATTTGCTTGACCAGATCGTTTCGATGCTACCTGCTGCCGACGCGGATGAGGGTGGGGAGCCCGATCCTCCGATCCGCCTGGCAATCATCGGCCGCCCGAACGTTGGCAAATCAACGCTGATGAACAAGATCGTCGGCTCTGAGCGGACAATTGTCAGCGACGTGGCCGGCACAACGCGCGACGCGATTGACATGCCGATCGAGCTCGGTGGCCGCAAGGTCACGTTGATCGACACGGCAGGAATGCGGCGGCAGTCGAAGCTCTCCGACAGCCTTGAGTACTACACCGTGCTGCGCTCGCAGCGCGCCGTTGAGCGCGCCGACGTTGCGCTGGTCATCTGCGACGCCGCCGACGGCGTCACCTCGCAAGACATGCGGATTGCAGAGCTGGCGATGCGGGAAGGCTGCGCGACCCTGCTGGCGCTGAATAAGTGGGATCTGAACCCGCTCGACGAGGACGAGCTCGATCACGAGAGGGCGAGGGTTGCGAAGAAGCTTCGCCTGCGGCCGAAGCTGATGACGATCAGCGCCAAAGACGGGCGCCACGTCGGCCGTGTGCTCGATCAGGCCGTCGCGCTTGGCGAACTCCGCGCCGAAAGAATTCCAACACCGCAGCTAAACCGCTTCCTCGCCGAGGTCGTCGCCGAGCGCCAGCCGCCGGCGCGCCAAGGAAAACGGCTCAAGCTGCTCTATCTGGCTCAAATTGAGGATTCGCCGCCGCGTTTCTCGCTGCAGGTCAACAGGCGCAGCCGCGTGACGCGCGACTACATCTTTTTCATCGAGAACAGGATGCGCGCCCGCTACGGGCTCGACGGCGTTCCGCTGATCATCGACATTCACGAACGCAAGCAGCGCCGCTCTGAGCGCTAGCGACTTGCTCGCTGCAGGGCGACGTTCTGCCGCTGCGCCCTCGGTCGCTACGCTGCCTTCTCTATGAGCCAAGAAAACAGTTTTCTCTTCACCTCCGAATCGGTCACCGAAGGCCACCCGGACAAGGTTGCCGACCAGATATCCGATGCGATTCTCGACGCGATCCTCAAGCAGGATTCATTCGCCAAGGTCGCTTGCGAGACGCTCGTCAACAACGAGCTTGTCGTGGTCGCCGGCGAGACCTCGTTTGACGTATCGAAGATTGAAGTCGAAACGATCGTGCGCGAAAAGATTCGCGAGATCGGTTACGTCGACTTCGACCCAAAGTTTGACGCCGACACGGTCGAGGTGCTCAACCGGCTCGAGGAGCAGTCTGCCGACATCGCGCAGGGTGTAGACGAGGCCAAGGATTTCGACGACGACCCGCTCGATAAGGCGGGGGCCGGCGACCAGGGGATGATGTTTGGCTACGCGACGAGCGAAACCGACTCGCTGATGCCGCTGCCGGTTCACCTCGCCCACCGCCTTGCCGAGCGCCTCACCGAGGTGCGCAAGGACGGAACGCTCTCCTACCTGCGCCCCGACGGCAAGACGCAGGTGAGCGTGCGCTACGTCGATGATCGGCCGGTCTCCGTCGAGAGGGTCTTGATCTCCACCCAGCACGACGAAGATGTTGAGCAGGACAAGATCGCTGACGACCTTTGGCAGAAGGTCGTAACTCCCGTTCTAGACGCGGAGGGCCTCGACTACGATGCCGCGCAGCTCCGCGCCGATCTGCTGATCAACCCAACCGGCCGCTTCGTGATCGGCGACCCGGTCGGCGACTGCGGGCTGACCGGCCGC
>SYIT01000130.1 GCA_005798685.1 Actinomycetota bacterium
CTGGGCGTTCGCCGCGCCCTGCAGCCACGACCAGCGCGACTGCCGTGGCCGACATCGCAGCAGGCCGCTTAGGCCTTGACTCCTGCCGACTTTGCGAGCAGACCGTCGAGGTGCTCCTCAGCCTGCTCCTCATCCATCTCGAGCGCATACATCAGCTCGGACGAGAGAATCTTCTTGGCTCTCGTGTACATCTGCTTCTCACCGGTCGAGAGGCCCTTCTCGTGCTCGCGGATCGCGAGGTTGCGAACCACCTCGGTCAGCTCGTAGATGTCGCCGGTCTTGATCTTGTCGCGATTGTGCTTAAAGCGGCGGTTCCAGTTTTTCGGCATCTCCGAAACGTCGTCTTGAATTACGGCTAAGACCTTCTTCACCGTCTTTGGATCAATTACGCGGCGTAGCCCTGCGATCGCTGCGTTCTCGGACGGGACCATCACCGTCATGTCGTTGTGGAGGATCTTGATCGTCAGGTAGACGCGCTTCTCGCCGAGCATGTTGCGCGATTCCTTCTTCAGCACCTTGCCGGCGCCGTGGTGCGGGTAGACGACATTGTCGCCACACTCGAACTCGATGTGCTCCAGAACGGGCATCTCAAGATCGTCAATAAGCTCTTCATTTGTTTGCGGAATGTTGTCCCCCCTTGCGTTAGCGGCAAGGGAATCATTCCCAAGCCACGCTTTTCAACCGATTTGGTACTTCAGCTCTGCATGTAGCGATCAACGAGGTTGATCTCCTGCAAGCGGCGCAGGCCCTCGCGGATCTCCTTCGCACGCATTTCGCCCACTCCCTCGATGCCCTCGAGCTGCGCATCGCTAACGGCGAGCAGCTCCTCGAGTCCACCTGTGGAGGCAACGATGTTGGCGACGGTCAGCTTCGGCAGCCGCGGAATGAAACCGAGGATCCGATAGCCGCGCGGCGATACCGGATGGTCGATCGTGTTGACCTTGCGGTCGTAGCCGAGCAGTTCAGCCAAGCGGCCGAAGTCGAGCAGGTCCTGATGGTCGATCCGGCCGAGCTGTTCTAGCGCCTGAGCGAAGTTGTCATCGCCGTCGCCGACGAGGTAGTCGTGAACTAGAGCGGTCTTGTCGGCAGCGGTGCCGAAGAGTGTTTCCTCAAGCTGCATCTCGATCAGGCGGCCTTCGGCGCCTAGCTCAACGATGTAGCTCTCAATCTCCGCCGCCATCCGCGTCACCAGCTCCGAGCGCTGCAGAACGGTGAGGACGTCATGGAGCGTCGCGCCGCCCTCAAACTCCAGCGCCGTCAGCCGTGTTGAAACTTGGTCGAGCCGCAGGCGATACTTGTCGAGCGTCGCCAGCGCCTGATTGGCCTTCGCCAAAACGGTTGGGATGTCCTCAAGGATGTACTTGGCGCCATCGGCGTAAAGCGAGACGATCTCGCGCCGCTGCGAGATTGCGATTACGAGCGATTCGCTTTGCTTGCTGACGCGCTCGGCGGTGCGGTGGCGCGTACCGGTCTCAAGCGAAAGGATCGTTGGATCCGGCAGCAGCTGAACGTTGGCCAGAGCAATCTTCGTCGCGTTGGCGTTGAGGATGATCGCCCCGTCCATCTTTGCGACCTGATAGAGCAAGGCTGGCGAGTAATCAATGTCCAGACGAATGCCGCCGGAGAACATGAAGCTGATCTCCTCCGGATCACCGACGATGATCAGCCCACCGCTGCGCGCATGGACAACGTTGTCGATCCCTTCACGGAGCGCGGTTCCCGGCGCAACCATCTCCAGCGCGCGCACCAGCAAAGTCTCTTGGCGCTTAGCTGAATCTGCTGAATCTCCACTGAATGGACGCGCCATGACGACTCATTCTATCAGAGCCGCTGGCGATCGGGGCTATGCCGCGCTGCGTGCAGAGAGGCTCTCAGAGCCGATATTTGCGAGCTTTAGAGCCTCCCGCAGGCTTGCCGCGCGCTGCGGCGTGATCACCTCCATCAGGCCGAACTTTTCGGCCTCCTGCGCGCGTCGCAGGTGGTGAGCGACCGACCGAAGCTCCCCTGTTAGCCCGATCTCGCCGAAGGCGCAGAGCGGCTTCGCGCCGGGCGCGCTCAGCGCCGTGCCACTAGCCGCGCTGGCGATCGCCAGCGCGATTGCCAGATCGGCTCCGGGCTCGTCGACGCGCACGCCGCCGACAACGTTGACGAATACGTCGGCGCTGCCGGTTGAGATGCCAGCATGGCGAGCGAGCACCGCGAGCACTAGCGCAAGCCGGTTGCGATCAACGCCGCTACAGAGCCGCCGCGGCGGAACCATCTCGCTCGGGCTGACGAGCGCCTGAACCTCAACCAGTAGCGGCCGCGAACCTTCCATCGCTGCCAGCACGACGCTGCCTGGCGCGCGCGTTGCCTCACTGACGAAGCGTTCGCTGGCGTCAAGCACCTCGACGAGACCGCCGTCGCGCATCTCAAAGACGCCAACGTCGTTGGTCGCGCCGAAGCGGTTCTTAATCGCGCGCAGCGTGCGGTAGGTGCGCTCGCGTTCACCATCGAACTGCAGCACGCAGTCAACGAGGTGCTCGAGTACGCGCGGCCCAGCTAGCGAGCCTTCCTTAGTTACGTGGCCGACGAGCAGGATCGCCGTGTCGGTCCGTTTGGCTACCTCGATCAGCCGCGCGGCGACCTCGCGCACCTGACCGACTGTCCCTGCCGCGCCGGAAAGGTCGGCGCAAGCAAGCGTTTGAACCGAGTCGACAACGCAAACATCAGGGCGTTCCGCCTCGATCACGGCGAGCACCGCGTCGAGGTCGGTTTCAGCGAGCACCGGCACGTCGAGAGCGCCAGGGGCAGCGCCGGCTTCGAGCCGCTCGGCGCGCAGCCGAATCTGCGCAGCCGACTCTTCGCCGGAGAGGTAGAGCGTGCTGCGCCCCGACGCGGCAATCAGACCGAGCACCATCGTGATTAAGGTCGACTTACCAATCCCCGGCGCACCGCCGAGCAGAACCATCGAGCCAGGCACAATGCCGCCGCCGAGCAGGCGGTCCAGCTCGGTGATACCTGTCCGCAGGCGCGGCGTGCTGTCGCTGGCGAGCTCGCGCAGAACCACCGGGCCGCTGGCGGCGCTACGCGCGCCGATGGCGCGCTTACCGGCCGGCCGCGAAGGCGTGCGCTCCTCGGCCAGCGTGTTCCATTCCGCACATTGCGGGCATTGGCCGTGCCACTTGGCCTCTTGGTGTGCGCAGGAGGAGCAGACAAAGACTGAAGCTGAACGAGCCACCTGGCGAGATTAGGCGCCGGAGGGGACGGCTTCGCCCCCGCAAAGTCAGTCTTGTGGCGCGCGTTCGCAGGCCGTGAACTCAGCGGCGTTGTGGGCGCCGTCGCAGAACGGCTTGTTCTCCGAGAGGCCGCAGCGGCAAAGCGCCACGGGGCGGCCGGCAACGTCGTAGCGGGTGCCGTCGGCGTCTTCGAGCACAACCGGGCCGGTCACCTTGTACGGCCCGTCGTCACGAACCTTGATCACTACCGGCTCGTCAGTTATGGCGCTTCGCCTTCGTCTGCTTCGGGCGGCTCGCTGGCCGACTCGTCGCTAGGCTCGGAAGAGTCGGCATCATCGCCGCCGTTATCGTCGTCGTCTTCGTGAGTCTGCTCCGCGGCACCGACAGCAGCCGGCACCTTGAGCGGCTCAATCACCGACAATGTAACCTCTTCCTCGGAGTCTTCTGGAGCAACCTCGACGAGCACCGTGCCGCCGGGGGTCAGCTCTGAGCGGAGCACGAAGTCGGCGAGTGGATCCTCGATATAGCGCTGGATCGCGCGGCGCAGCGGCCTCGCACCCATCGCCGGATCCCAGCCCTTCTCGACCAGTAGTTCCTTGGCCTCTTCGGTCAACTCGAGCTGCAGTTCGCGCTCGGCGAGCGTCTCGCGGATTCGCACCAGCAGCAGCTCGACGATCGTCCTGATCTGCTCCTTCTGCAGCTTGTGGAAGACGATCACATCGTCGATCCGGTTGAGGAACTCCGGGCGGAATACCTTCTTCAGCTCGCCCATGATGCGGCCCTTCATGTCGTCGTAGCTGATCCCCGTCTCGTCCTCCGAGATGGCGAAGCCAAGCGGCGTGTTCTGCGCAATCTCCTGAGCGCCGATGTTCGAGGTCATGATCACAATCGCGTTGCGGAAGTCCACCGTGCGGCCCTGCGAGTCGGTCAGGC
>SYIT01000131.1 GCA_005798685.1 Actinomycetota bacterium
GAGCCGTTGCCTACCTGCTCGCCGTTATAGAGCATCGGCGCTTCGTCCTTCTCGCCTTCTCCAATCACAACGAGGCCATCCATCGAAACCGTTGAGAGCACTTGGCGCATTCCATCGACGGCGGCCTGATCGGCGGCAAGCTTGTCGCCCATTCCGACCAGCCGTGCGGCCGAAAGCGCGGCGGCCTCAGTAACCCGCACCAGTTCAAGGGCGAGGTTTCTGCCAGGTGAGGTATGTGGGTCTGACATTGGCGGTTGAACCTGAATGCGTCAAGCGACCTTATCGCGGCAGAGCCAGCAGCGGCGTTGTGACCAAGCGGCCAGCAGCGTCTAGACGCCGAGGTTGTGATCGCCCAACGGTCGAGGCTCGGAATCGCTAGTTTTCGCGCTATGGAACCGCTCGTTCATGACGGAACACTGCACGGCAGCGCCTACCCGCCGATCGCCGACTACGCATTTCTCTCCGACTGCGAGTCGATCTGCCTGATCGCACCAAGCGGCCGTGTCGAATGGATGTGCCTGCCAAGGATGGACGGCCCGTCAGTTTTCGGCGCGATGCTCGACCGTGACGCAGGCGGCTTTCGCATCTCCCCCGGCGACCAGCGCGTGCCGACGGGCCGTCGATACCTGCCTGGCACGATGATTCTTGAGACCACTTGGGCTACGCGCACCGGCTGGGTGGTAGTTCACGACGTGCTGCTGGTAGGCCCTTGGCACCATGATTCCGAGCGCTCGGAGACGCACCGCCGCTCACCAACAGATACAGACGCCGACCACGTCCTTCTGCGCACGATGCGCTGCATCAATGGCCACGTCGAGATGCAGATGGAATGCGAACCGAAGCTTGAGTACGGCCGCGTCCCTGTTCAGTGGGATTACGCCAGCGACGGCTACGGCGTCGGCGTCGCCTCAGCCGAGGGAGAAGAGCTGAGGCTGACGCTCACGACCGACCTGCGGCTCGGCTTCGAGGGTGGCCGCGCCCGCGCCCGCACAACGCTGCACGAGGGCGACACGGCCTTCGTCGCACTGAGTTGGACCGAACACGAAGCGCCAGCCAGCTTCGACGAGGCCTACCGCCGCCTGACCTTCACGGCCGACTTCTGGCACGACTGGCTGGCGCACGGCTCGTTCCCCGACCATCCGTGGCGGACCTACCTTCAGCGCAGCGCGCTGACGCTAAAGGGGCTGACCTACGCCCCGACCGGAGCGATGGTTGCAGCCGCGACAACATCGCTGCCGGAGACCCCTGGCGGTGAGCGCAACTGGGATTACCGCTACTCGTGGATCCGCGACTCAACCTTCATGCTCTGGGGGCTTTACTCGCTCGGCTTCGCGCAGGAGGCAGGCGACTACTACTACTTCATCGAGGATCTCGTTGCCGGTGACCGCGAGCTTCAGGTTCTTTACGGGATCGGCGGCGAGCGCGAGCTTGAAGAGAGCACGCTCGACTACCTCGACGGCTACGAGGATTCAAAGCCGGTGCGGATTGGCAACGGCGCTTACAACCAGAAGCAGCACGATGTTTGGGGCGCGCTGCTCGATTCGATCTACATTCACACCAAGAACCGCGACCAGCTGAGTGATTCCGCTTGGCCGATCATCGTCAACCAGGTTGAGCGGGCGATCGAAAACTGGCGTGAACCGGATCGCGGCATCTGGGAGGTGCGCGGCGAGCCGCAGCACTTCGTCTCCTCAAAGGTTTTCTGCTGGGTCGCCTGCGACCGCGGCGTCCGCCTTGCCGAGCTGCGCAACGACAGCGAGCGGATCGAACGCTGGGAGGCTGCCGCCAACGAGATCCGCGACGACATTCTCGCCAACGGGATCGACCCGGAGAAAAACCGCTTCGTCCAAGCCTATGGCTCAACCGCGCTCGACGCGGCGCTGCTGCTGGTAGCGCTCTTCCGCTTCCTGCCGGCCGATGACGAACGGATCCGCAACACGGTCATTGGAATCGCCGACGAGCTGAGCGAAGACGGCTTTGTGCTGCGCTACCGCGTCGATGAGACCGACGACGGCCTTAGCGGCGAGGAGGGCACGTTCACGATCTGCTCGTTCTGGATGGTTTCAGCGCTGGTCGAGATCGGCGAGCTAGATCGCGCGCGCGAGCTTTGCGAAAAGCTGCTCTCGTTCTCAAGTTCGCTCTCGCTTTATGCCGAGGAGCTCGACGCCAAGACCGGCCGCCACCTTGGCAACTTCCCGCAGGCCTTCACGCACCTGGCGCTGATCAACGCCGTGATGAAGCTGATCAGCGCCGAAGAGGTGATCAACGCTGCCAACGAAGATCTAGACGCCGAGCGCCCACTAGAACAGATCACGGGCGATATGCCAGCCGTTGAGCTGGACACGGGGAACCACCGATGAGCCAGTTCAAAGTGCAGCGCTGTGACGACGCCGAAGAGGCCTCGCAGCTAACCGCGGCGACGATCACGAAGATGATTGAAGAGGCGATCAGCGTTCGGGGCGAAGCCCACTTCGCCTGCTCAGGCGGCAACACGCCAGACCGCACCTACGCGATTCTCAGCGATTTGCTAGGCAACGGCGATGGAGTTCACCTTTGGCTGGCAGACGAGCGATGTGTTGGCCCTGAAGACCCACAGGCCAACTCGCTGCTGCTGCAGCAGACGCTGAAACTGCCAGGAGCGACGCTTCACCGCGTCAAAGGCGAGCTCGGCCCCGAAGCCGCGGCCACCGACTACTGCGAACAGCTCGGCGATACGCAGCTCGACGTCGTGCTGCTGGGCCTTGGCCCCGACGGCCACACGGCCTCACTCTTCCCCGGCCACCCGGAGCTTGAGATGACCGGCGCGCGAGCGATCCCGGTTGTAAATTCACCGAAGCCGCCGCCCGAGCGCGTGAGCCTTTCGCTGCCGACGCTCTCCGAGATCACAGACATAGTTCTGCTCGTCACCGGCGCAGGCAAGGCAGACGCCTTGAGCTTGACGCTTGGTGAACCAGGGCCGCTGGCACCCGCCTCACTGCTGCCAGCAGACCGCATGACGCTGATCGCTGATGCCGCGGCGCTTGGCGAGAGCGACAGCTAACGGATTCCAAGATGACCTCGACGCCAGCACGCGCAGGGGCTGGGGCGCTGCCCGATCTGCTCCAGCGCACGAGGGAGCGCACGCTAGAGCTGACGGCGGCGATCAGCGACGAGGACCTCGAGCGACAGATCGACCCGATCATGAGCCCGCTGGTTTGGGACGTCGCTCATATCGCCGCCTACGAAGACCTCTGGCTAGTCCACCGCGGCGGTGGCCAGCCGCTGCTCAGGCCAGAGCTCGCCGCGCTCTACGACGCCTTTGAAACGCCGCGCGCCGTCCGTGGTGAGATCGCGCAGCTAAACGCTCCGCAGGCCCGCGAATACCTCGCTGCCGTCCGCGAGCGGGCGCTTGAGCTTGCAGCTCAGCAGCAGCCCGACGCTGAGATCGTCGAGATGGTTCTGCGCCATGAGCTCCAGCACCGTGAGACGATCTGCCAGACGCTGGCGCTGGCCCAGCTGCTTGGCTTTGATCCCGATTTCCGCGAGCCAGCGCCAGCCGCGCCTGGTGGCCACAGCGGCCTTGAGTTCGTCCAGATCGAGGTTGGCGAGTTCACGATCGGCGCCAGCGGCGAGCAGTTCGCTTACGACAACGAAATGCCGCGCCGCATCCTCCTCGTCGAGCGCTTTGAGATCGGCCTCACGCTGGTGACGAACGCTAGTTGGCTTGAGTTCGTCGCCGAGGGCGGCTACCGCGAGCGGCAGTGGTGGAGCGAGGAAGGCTGGGCTTGGGTGACGGCCGAAGCGATTACGGCGCCGCTCTACTGGGACCTCAGTGATCCGAGCAGCCCACTTGAACTGACGAGCTGCGGCCCACGCGAGCTCGACCCCGACAGGCCTGCCGCGCATATCAGCTTCTTTGAGGCCGAAGCCTTCGCGTGCTCGCGCGGCGCGCGGCTGCCAAGCGAAGCCGAATGGGAGGCCGCAGCCCAGTGGCAAAGCGGCGCGCCCACCGATCGCAGCGGCGCCAACGTCGGCCAGGTCAGCTTCGACACGGTGCCGGTCGGCGCTTATCCAAGTGGCGCCGCCGACTGCGGCGCACTCGACCTAATCGGCAATCTTTGGGAGTGGACGGCAAGCGAGTTCGACGGCTACCCCGGCTTCAGTCCCCACCCCTACCCGGAGTACTCGCAGGTCTTCTTCCGCAAGGGCTACAAAGTGCTGCGTGGCGGTTCGTGGGCGACCGACGGGCGCGTCGCATCGCCGAGCTTCCGTAACTGGGACCTGCCTCAGCGCAGGCAGATCTTCAGCGGCCTGCGGCTCGCGCGCGACGTGCCCCAATGAGCCAGCGCGTGCGCGTTTTCTGCCCGCTCAACGAGAGCGATGAGCGCACGCTCGCCGACGACGTTCTCGACGGCCTCACGCGCCCATTCAAAGAGCTGGCGCCGAAGCACTTCTATGACGAGGCCGGCGGCGAGCTCTTCGACCAGATCTGCGAACTGCCGGAGTACTACCCAACCCGCGCCGAGCGATCAATCCTTCAAGCAGATGGGGCTGAGATCATCGCCGCCTCGGCAATGGCGGAGCTGGTTGAGCTCGGTTCGGGAACGGCCACGAAGACAATGATCTTGATCGACCAAGCGGCCGCGGCAGCAACGCTCCAGCGTTACGTGCCGTTCGACGTGACCGAAGCGATGGTGCGGCGCTGCTGCGAGATCTGCGGCGAACGCTTCAGCGATGCTGAGATCATCGGCGTTGTCGGCGACTTCGAACGCCACCTTGATTACATTCCGCCGCCGATCGAGGGCGCGCCGCGCGTCGTCGCGCTGCTCGGCGGCACGATCGGCAACTTTGTTCCCGGTTCGCGGCGTCAGCTACTGCGCGCAATCGCGGCGCTGCTGCGGCCGGGAATTGATCACCTGCTGCTTGGCACCGACCTTGTGAAGGATCCAGCCGTCCTGGAGGCCGCCTACAACGACAGCGCCGGCGTGACAGCGGCCTTCAACCGCAACGTGCTGAACGTGATCAACAAGAGCCTCGACGCCGACGTTGAGGTCGAAGCCTTCGAACACGTCGCCTTTTACGACCGTGGTCAGGAATGGATTGAGATGCGGCTGCGTGCAAGCCGCGCGATGCACGTAAAGATCGCCGCGATCCCACTGATGATCGACTTCGCTTCAGGCGAGGAGCTGCGGACCGAAGTCAGCGCGAAGTTCACGCCGCAGCGACTGGCCGACGACCTTGGGGCCGCCGGCCTGAAGCTGGAGAAAACCTGGACCGACAGCAAAGGGCGCTTCGCCCTCTCGCTGTCCAGTCCAGTCGTTTAGCTGATCCGCTCGATGATCATTGCTTCGCCCTGACCTTGGGCGACGCACATTGTCTCAAGGCCGTAGCGGCCGCCCAGCGTTTCGAGATCGTTCAGCAGCGTCGTCATGATCCGCACGCCGGTCATCCCAAATGGGTGGCCGAGCGCGATTGCGCCGCCGTGCGGGTTGAGCTTGTCGATGCTGAAGCCAACCTCGCGGGCGATCGGCAGCACCTGCGCCGCGAAGGCCTCGTTCAGTTCGATCACGTCGATGTCGTCGATCGTCAGGCCGGCGCGGTCAAGCGCCTTGTTGATCGCACCGATCGGCGCGACGCCCATGTACTCGGGCTCGTTGCCTGCCGTTGCGGCCGTGATGATCCGCGCACGGGGCTTGAGGCCCAGCTCGGCGGCCTTGTCGGCGCTCATCAGCAGCGCCGCTGCGGCGCCGTCGTTGAGCGGGCAGGCGTTGCCTGCCGTAACGGTGCCGTCCTCGCGGAATGCTGGCTTCAGGCTTGAGAGGCGCTCCAGCGTTGAGTCGGCGCGCGGGCCGTCGTCGGTATCAACGACGGTGCCGTCGGGCAGCGTCACGGCGACGATCTCACGGGCGAAGACGCCTGCCTCCTGGGCGGCAACAGCGCGCTCCTGCGAGAGCTGGGCGTACTCGTCCTGCTCCTCGCGCGTGACGGCGTACTTGTCGGCCACGTTCTCGGCCGTCAGCCCCATCGCAATGTAAGCGTCGGGCTGGCCGGGCTCCTTGCCTTGCAGCTTCTCGTTTTGATCCTCCGGGTGGCCTGCCTCCTGCGCCGCGTTGTAGCGCGAGACGAACTCGACGCCGGCCGCGATGTAGGTGTCGCCCTGGCCTGAGGCAATGTTGTTGGCGGCGATGCGAATCGCGTCAAGGCCGGAGGCGCAGTAGCGCGAAACGGTTGAGCCGTTGGTGGCGTCGGTCAGGTGCTCGCTGAGCAGCACGGCGATGCGGCCGATGTTGTTGGCCTGAAGGCCCTGTGGCAGGCCGCAGCCACAGATCACCTCTTCAACTGTGGCAGGGTCGACGCCGCTGTTTCGCTCCAGCAGCTGGTCGATTACAAAAGCGGTTGTCTCATCGGGGCGCAGCGTTGCCAGCGACCCCTTGAATGCGCGGCCGACCGGTGTACGGACGGCATCGACGATTACGACTTCGGGCATTTGTTGCTCCTTGATTTTTGGTCCGGCGGTCGCACTCCACGGACGTTTTCCCCGGCGGTCGCACTCCACGGGGCCTTTGTGCCGAGCGATTGCAGCGGCTGCAGCTAAATATAAAGCAGACGGCCTTTCGACGCGACGCGCCGCGTTCTCATAGCATTCGCCGTCCAACCCGACAGGAGCTCGAAAGCAATGGATATTGAAGGCAAGGGAGCAATCGTCTCCGGCGGCGCGTCAGGACTAGGCGAAGCAACCGTTCGCCGCCTCCACGCAGCCGGCGCAGTGGTTGTCATCGCCGACGTCAACCCTGAGAAGGGCGAGCCGCTGGCCGAAGAGCTGGGAATCACCTTCGTCCAAACCGACGTGCGCGAAGAGGACCAGGTTCAGGCGGCGGTAGACAAGGCGGCCGAGGCAGAAGGCGGCTTGCGGATCGCAGTCTCCTGCGCCGGCACCGGAATCCCAATCAAGGTTGCCTCAAGCAAGGGGCCACACCCGCTTGACGCTTTCAAGGTGATCATCGACATCAACCTGATCGGCACCTTCAACCTGATGCGCCTCGCCGCTTTCAGCATGCTCAGCAGCAACGAGCCTGACGAAGGAGGCGAGCGCGGCGTTTGCATCAACACCGCTTCGGTTGCCGCCTTCGAAGGCCAGGTTGGCCA
>SYIT01000009.1 GCA_005798685.1 Actinomycetota bacterium
CCGGTGCCGCCGCCTTCTCCGGCCGTTACGAAGACCATGTCGGCACCCTTGAGCGCCTCTTTGATTTCATCGCGCGATTCGGCGGCCGCACCGAAGCCAACCTGAGGGTCGGCGCCGGCGCCGAGGCCGCGGGTCAGTTCGTGGCCGATGTTGAGCTTGATGTCAGCGTCGCAAGCGCCGAGCGCTTGAGAGTCGGTGTTGGTCGCAACGAACTCGACGCCGCGCAGGCCGGCGTCAACCATCCGGTTGACGGCATTGGCTCCGCCACCGCCAACTCCGACGACTTTGATTACCGCGAGATAGCTACCGGCTGTGTAGTCAGTCATAGATCTGTCCGACCCCCGATTTGTCTTTAACGCCTTTTGGGCAACAATTTCTGCCGACGAGCGGCGGCCACCGTGGCAGTGAAAGCACCCCTTGTCAAAGAGAGTCTAGGGACGCAGGCTAAATTGCAACCCGAAACCCTCAAGCATGGATCAAGGCTTTACGGCCAAATAACCCTTACCTTCTTGTTTAGAGTCGGTTTCGTTCATTACTCGCCGGTCGGCTGCGGTTTATTAGCCTCCAGCATTCCGGAGGCTGGCCGCTCCGGAATTGAAACGTCTATGTAGCCGGCTCCTGCCGCTTGTGGGTCCCGGAGAACGCGGTCGGCCGCAATCCACTTGGCAGCCAGCCGGCTGCTGTCACCGAAGCGGAGCTGTGTGCCACCGCGCATCTTGACGACGAGTCCTCCGTTGGCCGCCGTCACCTCCGTTAGCTCGCCGCGCAAGCGCCGTGACGCTAGCGCGACCAGCTTCAGCTCTGACCTCGTCGTCGGGTCAACAACCCGTTTGCCACGCATGAGGCTCGTGACCGCGATCACCGGCAAGCCGCTACTCGGACTGCCCGTGAGGATTACACCGTCGGCGGCGACCGCGAGCGCCCCATGACGCCCAACCAAGGAAGCAACCGGCCTGCGCTCGTTGACGGTGATCGTCATGCCATGTGGAAACTTCGTCTCAACGCTAATGCTCCTAACCAGCGGGAAACGGGCGGCGGCAGCGTTCAGAGTGTCGCGATCAACATTCAGCGTTGTCATCTGCCGAGCGGCGCCCGTCAGCGACGAGCGCACCGCCGGCGCGCCCAGACCACTGGCCCCGCGGACGGTGACGTTCTCAACCGCCACCAGCGACGAGTCTCGTAACCACACCCAGCCGCCGAGCAAGAAGGCAATCGCTACCAGCAACGAGACGGCCATCGCCAGCGACGGGCGCCGCAGCCGCGGCATAGCGAAAAGTCGCGGCGCGCGCGCGAGCGCGTTCGTCCAACTGGGCATCAAAGCCCTTTTCGGGCGCCGGCGCTGCTCTCCTGCCTTATCGACTGAATCGCTCAACGGCGAGATCTTCGCCGAGTTCGCGGACGTCGCCGGCGCCGAGGATCAGACAGCTGTCATCAGTGCGCAGCCGCAAGTTCAGCTGTGCGAGCGCGTCGCTGAACTCGGGCAGCCAGAGCACCTCCTTACCGCCGGCAGCGTCGGCCGCGGCGGCGGCGATCAGACGCCCATCGACGCCAGGAAAGTCCTCTTGCTTCTCGCGTGCTTTGTAAACGTCGAGCACGCAGACAACGTCGGCGGCGGCGAGCGCGCGGCCAAACTCGCTGGCCAGCCGCTCGGTGCGCGAGAAAAGATGAGGCTGGAAGACGGCGACGACCCGCTCCGAAGCGAGCGTCCGCGCGGCGGCGATCGTCGCCGAGACCTCAGTTGGATGGTGGGCGTAGTCATCGATTATCAACGCCCCCGATTGGCTGCGCCCAAGCTGCTCAAAGCGACGGGCGCCGCCGCCAAATGATCCGATTGCCTTGGCAGCGTCGCTGACCTCGACACCGGCGAGCAGCGCCGATTCCAGCGCGGCAACGGCGTTCGCTGCGTTATGAGCGCCAGGCACGCTAAGCGTCACCTCCTCGCCCCGCCACTGAAAGCTCGAGCCGCCGGCCCGGAGCTGGAGCGAATCGACGCTGAAGACAACCGCAGGCAAATCGCCACGGAGCTCGAGCATCTCGGTCGAGTTGGGGATTACGGCCTCAGCGGCGCCGCTGAGAAACTCACGGAAGACTTCTCGTAGCTCAGCGAAAGATCGGTAGTTGGCGTGATGATCGAGCTCGACATTGGTGACGACTGCCACCTCGACATTGAGCGAGAGCATCGAACGGTCCGATTCGTCGGCTTCGACGATTAGCCATTCGCCGCTGCCCCAAGCCGCGTTGCGGCCGCTGCTACGGAGCTCGCCGCCAATCAGGTAACCGGGATCCAGCCCGCACTCGATCAAGATCTGCGCCGTCATACTTGTTGTTGTCGTCTTGCCGTGCGCCCCTGCGACGGCAATTGTGCGGCGCAGCGCCGTCAGCTCGGCCAGAAGCTCGGCGCGCTCCATCAGGCGCAGGCCACGCTCGCGCGCAGCAGTCAGCTCAGGGTTACTGCCCAAAATTGCGCTTGAACGAACCACCTCGACGCCTTCAGCGGTTGGGATGTTGGCTCCGTCGTGACCGACGCGAGCTTCAATTCCCTGCTCGCGCAGTGCCGTCAAGGTTGGTGAGTCGGCCGCATCGCTGCCGCTGACGGTCGCGCCGAGCTCGGCAGCAACGCTCGCCCACCCGCTCATTCCAGCGCCACCAATGCCAACAAAGTGGAGTCGCCGCGAACTCCAGTCTGCCGAGCTACTCATCGCCCTGCTCCGGCCGCGCGCAACTCGGCTTCAACGGCGGCTGTCGCGTCGGGGCGCGCGATCGAAGCTGAGGCCTGCGCCATCTGCGCGAGTCGATCGGGGTCAGCGAGCAAGCGATCAACCTCGCTCGCGAGTCGCTCGCCGCTGAGCTGATCGTCGGTAAGGACTATCGCCGCGCCAGCCTGCTCCATCCAGCGCGCGTTGCCTGCCTGATGATCGGCCGCCGCGTGCGGGTAAGGAACCAGAATCGCCGGACGTCCCGCTGCGGCAATCTCAAAGACCGAACCGCCCGCGCGGGAGACCACAAGATCGGCGGCGAGCAGCGCGTCGGGGAACGCTTCCATGTAGCTGAAGAGCTGGTAGTTGGATCCGCGCGGTCGCACTTCGAGGCTCGCAAAGTCGCGTTCTCCGGCAGCGTGAATCACCTTAAGCAGTGAATCCTCAGCGAAAGCATCCAACGCAGCTTCGTTGACTGAACGCGCGCCGAGCGAGCCGCCGACAACGACAACGACCCGGTCTTCGTCGCTGAGCCCGAAGCGTTCGCGGGCCGCGAGTGGGTCTCGCGCCTGCGGAGGGATCGGCCTTCCGGTAACGATGTAGCGCTCCCCTGACCGCCCTTCGAGCTGGAATGCAAGGCAGACCTTGCGTGCGAACGGCGCAAGCAGGCGGTTGGTCAAGCCGAAGTGGGAGTCGGCCTCGGTTAAAACCAGCGGAACCCGCCGCAGAACGGCGGCCGTCCCGACCGGGCCGGCGACGTAGCCGCCGCCGCCGAGAACCGCCGCGGGGCGCAGCTCGCCAATCATTTTCCAAGCCGCGGAGGTTGCCGCAACCGCCTTCGCCAAGGCGCGCAGAGCCCGCAGCGGGTTGCTGCGGTCGAGCCCCTCAACCTTAATCCGGCGGAACTCGAAGCCGGCGCGCGGCACCAGCTCGGCCTCTGCTCTATCGCCGCCAATGAAAACTACGCGCGCGCCACTAGTGCGCAGCGCGTCGGCGACCGCGAGTGCTGGCACTACGTGGCCGGCTGTTCCGCCGGCTGCGATCAGGTAGGTCGTCTGCATAGTCGTCCTCAGATCGTCGCGCATCGGGCTCGTCGGTGACGGTTCGCGCCTTCGCGGAGCCCCCGCGGGCAATGTTAAGTAAGAGCCCCACGCCAACGAGCAGCGTGACCAGGCTGGTTGATCCATACGAGAGGAAGGGCAGCGGCACTCCGGTCAGCGGCACGATTCCCAGCACCGCAAAAAGATTGAGCAAGGCTTGACAGAGGATCAGCGAGGTGATCCCTGCGGCGAGTAGCTGCTCGTAACGCCCACTCGCGGCCCGGGCGATCCGCAGCCCAGCCCAAGCAACCATGCCGTAAAGCAGCAGTAGCCCGCAGATACCAACGACGCCAAGCTCCTCGCCGATGATCGAGAGGATGAAGTCGGTGTGAGCCTCCGGAAGGTAGAAAATCTTTTGAACCGACTGCCCGATACCGCGGCCGAAGATTCCTCCCGAACCGATTGCGATCTGCCCCTGAACGGCCTGAAAGCCGATGTCGCTGGCATAATTCCAAGGGTCAAAGAACGACGTCAGCCGGGCGCGGCGGTACGGGGCGCTCAGCGAGTAGAACAGCGCGAGGACGGCGGCGACGCCTGCGTAGCCCACGAGCCAGCGCAGCTTGATTCCGGCCGCGATCAGCATCGCTGCGCAGGTGAACCCTGCGACCAGCGCGGTGCCCAGATCCGGCTGCGTAACGACCAACACGATCGCCCCACCAACGACTAGCGCGAGCGGTAAGAGCTCCCTGGGGCGCTCGAGACCGCGTGGCCTCTCGGCAAGAAAACGCGCCGTGTAGAGGATCAGTGCAAGTTTCGCGAGCTCGCTCGGCTGGAACTGCAGGTCGCCAAACCCGATCCATCGACGGGCACCGTTGACGGAGACGCCGATTCCAGGGATCTTCACTGCCACGAGCAAGATCAAGGCGATCGCCAGCAGTGGGCCGGTAAGCGCCAGCAGCTTCTTCAGCGGAAACCGGGAAGCGGCGATCAAGCCGACAAAACCAAGCGCACCAAAAACGAGGTAGCGGATCAGCATCGACGTACCGTCACCGGTGCCGGACACGACCGACAATGCCGACGAGGCGCTGTAGACCATTACGGCTCCAAAGGCGACGAGGCAGAGGATCGCCGTCAGCAGAACGTCCTCCTCGGTCGAGCGTGAGCGCGAGCTTGCGCGGGCGGCGGCTGGGTTCTGCGCAGGTGCGCTCGCTCGGGCCATTCTGACTCTCCTTCGGCCTCCGCCGGGAGAATCCTCCCCGCCCCTTCTAACTGCTCGAAAAGCCCGGTAATTGGGCCACTATTTGGCGAAATTCTTCGCCTCTCTGCTCAAAGCCGTCGGGGAACTGATCGAAGCTGGCGCAGGCCGGCGAAAGTAATACGACCTCGCCTTCAGTTGCGCTCGCTGCGGCCGCTGCGGTGGCCTCCTCAAGGCTCTGACAGCGGCTCCATTCAACCGCTCCCTCAAACGACGCGGCGATCAGTTCAGCGTCCTCACCGATCAGGAAGGCGGCCCTTACGCTCGCGGCGGCCGCCGCGGCCAGGTCAACGAACTGCTGACCCTTTGCCTGCCCCCCTGCGATCAGCAGCAGCGGTTGCTCAAAGGCTGCGAGCGCGACGAGCGTCGAAGCGACGTTGGTCGCCTTCGAATCGTTGACCCAGAGCACGCCTCCACAAGTACCAAGCTCTTCGAGCCGGTGCTCGACGCCGGCGAACGACCTCAGAGCGGCAGCGACCGCCTCCGCTGGAATTCCCGCGCTCAGCGCTGCTGCCGCCGCGCAGAGCGCGTTCTCAAGATTGTGAGCTCCTCGCAGCCGAACTTCGCTGGCGGCAAGCAGCGCCGTTCCGTTCCAGCAGATCAGCCCATCGCGCAGCTCGATCTCGGCGCCGCTGGCGCCGTCCCAATCAACCGTAACGCGCCGCGCGCTGCCTCCGGCCAGCGCCAGCATCGCGGCGGAACCGACGGCAACGTCCGCGTCATCTTGGAAGGCAAAGAGCTCAAGCTTTGCTCTGCGGTAGCAGTCAAAGTCGCCGTGGCGGTCGAGATGGTCGGGTTCGATGTTCAGCAGCACCGCAATCTCCGGATCGAAGGCGACCGAATCCTCCAGTTGAAAGGAGCTCGCCTCGCAGATCACGGTTGTCTCGGGACCGATCTCCCCAACCAGCGAACTGACGGCTGTGCCAACGTTCCCCGCCACACACACCTCGCGCCCGGCTGCGCGCCAGATCTCCCCCAGCAGCTCGACCGTCGTCGTCTTACCGTTGGTGCCGGTAACGGCAACGAACGGCGATTCCAACATTCGCCAGCCGAGTTCGAGCTCGCTGTAGATCGGAATTCCCGCCGCTCGCGCAGCAACGAGTACGGCAGCTTCGTTGGGCACGCCCGGGCTTCGAACTACCGCACGGGCGCGATCGAGCTCCTCGATGCCGTCGGTCTTTAGCGAGATTTCGATCCCCTCGTGCCGCAGCGCCGCGGCCTGCGGCGGCTCGCCGATGTCAACACCTATCACCGGTTCGCCTCGCTGCCACAGTGCCCGCGCGCATGCGGCGCCGGAGCGCTCAAGGCCTACGACGAGCCACGGGCCAGGCGGGATTACAGGGCGACGAGCGGAAGCCATGGCTCCAACGATACGCGGCGGCTCAAGTGATGTTGGCTTGGTACAGAGTGAAACCAATCGCTGAGCAGACCGCCGCGATGATCCAGAAGCGCAGAATGATCTTCGTCTCCGACCAACCGCGCATCTCGAAGTGGTGGTGAATCGGCGCCATCAGGAAGACACGCTTGCGCAAGCTCTGAAAGACGGAAACCTGGATGATCACGCTGAGCGCTTCGATCACGAAGATGCCGCCGATCAGACTCAGCAGCAGCATCGTGTCGGTCATCACGGCGATCGCGCCGATCGCTCCGCCCAGACCAAGCGAACCGGTGTCGCCCATAAAGATTGTGGCTGGGAAGGCATTGAACCAGAGGAAGCCGATGCAGGCGCCGACGATGCAGGCGCTCAGCAGCGCCAAGTCGCGATCGCCGGTCGTTATGAAGGTGATCGCAACGTAGGCGAGCATCACGATCGCAACGCAGCCGGCCGCCAGGCCGTCGAGCCCATCGCTGAGGTTAACGGCGTTGGTCGAGCCTGCGATTACGAGAAATACGGCCACCGGGAAGAAGAGTCCAAGATCGATGCTCGCGTCGACGAAGCGAAGCTGAATCGCCGTTGAGAGCCCCGCCTTGTGAGTCGCCAGCCACCAGAGCGCCAGCGAGATCAGCAGCAGTGCAAGCATCTTCGTGCGCCCACGAAGGCCAAGCGAGCGGCGGCGAATGATCTTCGAATAGTCATCGGCGAACCCCAGTAGCGCGCACGCTACGGCCGTCCCAAAGACGGCGGCGGCGCGCCAGTCCCAGTCGGTCAGGACGAGGAAAGGGATCGCGATCGAGATAAAGATCAGGACGCCGCCCATCGTTGGCGTTCCGGCTTTGGCGTGGTGCTCGGCTGGCCCTTCTCGGCGGATCTGCTGGCCGAATTCGCGGCCGCGCAGGTAGCTAATTAGCCGCGGCGAGGCAAAGACGCAGATCAGCAGCGCGCAGGTTCCTCCAATCAACACCTCGCCCATCAGGCGCCTCCCCCTGCGGCCGGAGGCAGTTGCTCGCAGAGAGCCTCGGCAACAACCTCCAGCCCGACCCCGCGCGAGCCTTTGATCAGAACCGTATCCCCCGGCTTGATGATCGAAGCTATCTGCTGAGCGGCCTGCGCGGCGTCTTCAAGCGAGTAGAGGTTCTCGCCACCGAAAGGAGGGCCGGCGTCGCGCGCCATCTCTCCGACCGTCACCAGCACCTCGACGCCAACGTCGCGGACGTGAGCGCCAAGCTCGGCGTGAAAACGGCGCTGATCGGGGCCCAGTTCACGCATGTCGCCGAGCACGGCGACGCTCCGGCCGGAGGCCGAGTCGGCGAGGTCGTCGAGCGCCGCTCGCATCGACATCGGATTTGCGTTGTAACAGTCGTTGATAACGACGACATTGTCCTCTAGCAGCAGGCGTTGCCCGCGAAGCTTCGACAGCTCGACCTCGATTAGCCCGTTCGGCTCAACCCCTAGCGCGCGTACAGCGGCCAGTGCGGCCAGCGCGTTGCTGCGCATGTGAGCCGACGCGAAAGGCAGCTCAATCGTCGCCGGCAGCTGCTCCAGCTCGCCACCGGGGCCAAACCGCACCGTCCGAATCTCGCTGCGGACATGAGGCTCAAGCAATCTGTCTCCGGCCGGCAGGACTGCAACAGCGTCGGGCCCCAGTCCGGCGATCAGCTCAGCCTTCGCGCGCGCGACGGTCTCGACCGTCCCCAGCAGCTCCAAGTGCACCGGCCCGACGTTCACGACCACACCGACGTCCGGTTCGGCGATCCGCGTCAGCTCAGCGATCTGACCCTCGCCGCGCATTGCCATCTCAAGCACCAGCACTTCGGTACCGGCCGGCGCGCCGAGGATCGTCAGCGGTAGGCCGATCTCGGTGTTGAAATTCTCGTGCGTGGCGACAACCCGCCGCGACGGCGCCAGCATCCCGGCGATGATGTCCTTCGTCGAAGTCTTGCCGGTTGAGCCGGTGACCGCGATCACAGCGCAACCAAGCTGACGCCGCCACGACTGCGCGAGATCGGCAAGCGCGCGCAGCGGTTCGGCCACAGCGATCACGATCTGATCGTCAGTCGGGTCTTCCAGCCCGGCGGCGTGCTCTTCCGAGATGACCACACCCCAAGCGCCGGCGGCCAGCGCCGCGCCGGCGAACGCGCCGCCATCGGCCTGCGAGCCGGGAAGGCCAAGGAAGAGCGTGCCCGGCTGCGCCGTGCACGAATCGATTGTGATCGCGCTCGGGCCTGGCGCAGCAGCGTCGCCGCCGACAACCCGCCCGCCGGCAGCGGCGGCAACGTCGGCCGCGCGCCAACTGGTATTCACGACTGCAGCCCTTCGATCGCTGCGCGCAAAACAGTCGCATCGTCGAACTCCACCACCACGCCGTCGGCGATCTGTTGGCCCTGCTCGTGGCCCTTACCGGCGACCAACAAGACGTCGCCCTCGCTGGCCTGCGCGACGGCGCTCGCGATCGCCTCTCCCCTGTCGAGGACAGGCTCGACAGCAGCCCCGTCTTCGGCAGCGATGCCGCTGAGGATCGCCTCAATGATTACTTCTGGATCCTCCGATCTTGGATTGTCGGAGGTGACAATCATCAGGTCGGCGAGCTCGCTGGCAACACGCCCCATCTGGGGGCGCTTGCCGCTGTCGCGGTCGCCGCCGGCGCCGA
>SYIT01000010.1 GCA_005798685.1 Actinomycetota bacterium
ACGCCGCCGCCAGCGCCGCCGCCAGCGCCGCCGCCAGCGCCAGCGCCAACGCCAGCGCCGCAGCCGCCGTCCGGCGATGGTGGCGGCGCTGAGGCACCATCCGGCTAGTCGCGGCGATTCCTAGCCCAGCAGCTGGCGCGCAGCGGCTAGCTGCTCGCGCACACGCAGCGAAGCCGTTCCGCCGGCGCTTGCCTTCGACTCGAGCCAGCCGTCTTCTGCCAGCAGGCTGACCGCATCGGCGTCGAGATCAGGGCTGTAGGCCTGAAGTTCATCAAGCGAGAGTGAGCTGAGGTCACGCTCTGCGGCCAGAGTTTCGCGCACGATCTTGCCGACGATCTGGTGGCTCTGCCGGAACGGAACCCCTCGCCGCACCAAGAAGTCAGCGAGATCTGTCGCGGCAATCATTCCGTCTGCGGCGGCTTCGGCCATCCGCGCGCGATCGAATTCCGCTCCCTCGATCATCCCGGACGCGGCAGAGAGCGCCAGAGCCAGCGTGTCAGCGGCATCAAAGAGATACTCCTTGTCTTCTTGCAGATCCTTGTTGTAGGCCAGCGGCAGCGCGTGGAGGACGCCAAGGAACGAGGAGAGATCTCCAACCACCCGTGGCGCTTTAGCCCGCAGCAACTCGGCGGCGTCAGGGTTCTTCTTCTGTGGCATCAACGACGAACCGCTGGTCCAGCGGTCCGGTAGCTCGAGAAAACCGAACTCTTGGCTCGACCAAAGCACAAGCTCCGCCCCGAGCCGTGAGAGGTGCGTGGCGCAAAGGGCGGCCGCGGAGAGGTAATCGACGATGAAGTCGCGGTTGCTGACGGCGTCGAGCGAATTCGGCGTGACGCCGGCGAAGCCGAGCTGATCGGCGACCCGGCCGCGGTCCGTGTCAAAATTAACGCCAGCCAGCGCGCCCGAGCCAAGCGGCAACAGCGCGCATTGGGAGAGAACGAACTGAAAGCGCTGACGGTCGCGTTCGAGCATCCAAACGTACGCCAGTAGATGGTGAGAGAGGTAGACCGGCTGCGCTCTTTGAAGGTGCGTATAGCCTGGCAGTGCCCAATCGATGTGCGCCTCGGCGCTGTCGATCAGGTGACCGATAAGACGTTCAACCGAGGCGATCGTTTGCTCTGCTGCATGGCGTGTAAAGAGGACGAGGTCGGTTGCAACCTGATCGTTACGCGAGCGCGCGGTATGAATCCTCCCCCCCGCTTCGCCGGCGATCTCACTGACGCGCCGCTCGATTGCCATGTGAATGTCTTCGTCGCCGGGCTCAAATCGGAAGAGGCCAGCCTCGAGCTCACCCTCGACCGCTGCGAGCGCGTCGGCAATGACGCCGGCGTCCTCAGCATCGATGATCCCTTGAGCAGCCAACATCGCAACGTGAGCGCGCGACTGAGCCACGTCGAAGGGCCAGAGGCGTTTGTCGACTTCGAGCGAGCGATTGATCGCGTCGAAATCGGGGTCCGGGGGTTCACTAAAGCGGTTCATTGCCCGCCGAGTCTAGGTCTGACCGAGCGTCTGACGCAGCGCTGCACAGACTTGTTCAACTTGGCCATCGGACAGCTCTGGGAAGAATGGCAGCGCAATCGACTGAGCGGCGACGGCTTCGCAGACTGGAAACTCGCCTTCGCGGTGGCCAAACTGGTCGCGGTAGTAAGCCATCAGATGGATTGCAGGAAGGTAAGGCTTGCTTTGAATACCAAGCTCGGCGAGGGTTCGAATTGTCGCATCACGATCGAACGCTTCGGGGAGCTGGACTACGAAGACGAACCAGCCACGGCGCTCTTGGCCGCGATCCTCGCACGGCAATTTCAGGCCATCGACTCCGTGCAGCCCTTCGTAGTAGAGCTTTGCCACGCGCTGGCGCGCGGCGAGCATCGCGTCGAGCCGATCCAACTGAGCGAGCCCAAGCGCACAGGCGACATCGCTCAGACGAAAATTGAAGCCGAGCCGATCATGGTCGAGCCAGGCCATGTCCGGTGCGCGGCCTTGGTTACGCTCGGAATCGATCCGCTGCTTAATCGCCTCGTTGCCGACCGTGACCATGCCTCCCTCGCCGGTCGTGATCTGCTTGTTGGCGTAGAAGCCGAAGATCGCTGGATGCCCCCGGCCGCCGACGGCTGTTCCGTCGGCATAGCGCGCGCCGAGCGCTTCGCAGGCGTCCTCAACAATCGGCAAGCCGAGCTGCTCGAGTGGAGCGATCTCGGCCGGATAGCCGAAGATGTGGACTGGCAGAAGCGCTGTCGTGCGCTCCGTCACGGCGGCCGCGACGGCCGCAGGATCAAGCGTCAGAGTTATCGGGTCAATGTCGACAAAAACGGGTTTTGCCCGTTCCATCACGCAAACGTTGGCGCTCGCCACGAACGAAAGCGGAGAAGTTATTACCTCATCGCCGTCGCTAACGCCAACAGCGCGCAGCGCCAGCTGCAGCCCCGCCGTTCCGCTTGAAACTGCGCTGGCATAGGGCGCGTCAACGCGGCTGGCAAAAGCCGCTTCGAATGCCGGGACGCGTGGCCCTAGAGAGATCTGGCCAGAGCGGAGAACCTCGAGCACCGCCTGCTCCTCTTCGGGCCCGATCACGGGCTTGGCGAGAGGGATCAGCTCGCCCATCGTCAGCCGTCGCCTTTGCGGCGCCCTTGCTGTTGGCGGTATTCGAGCGAGTCGACGAGAGCTTGCCAGGATGCAGCAATCACGTTCTCGCCGACGCCGATCGTTCCCCACTGATCTTCACCATCGGAGGCATCAATCAAAACCCGGATTACGGCATCTGTGCCGTGGCTCTCATCGAGGATCCTGACCTTGTAGTTGACCAGCTCAACCTCGCCGACCTCCGGGTAAACCTCGGTCACAGCGCTGCGCAGCGCGCTATCGAGCGCGTTAACGGGGCCGTTGCCGCTGGCGCTCCGTTCGTAGCGCTGCTCATTGATCCAGATAGCAATCGTCGCCTCACTGACGATCTCGCCGTCGGCCCGCTGCTCAACCGTGACGCGCCAACCCTCGAGACGAAATAGGGGCTCGTACTGGCCGGACTCACGTCGCATCAGCAGTTCAAAAGAACCATCTGCTGCCTCGAACTGGTAGCCGAGGTGCTCAAGCTGCTTAACCCGCTCGACGATACGCGCGCTTGTCGCATCATCGAGAGCCAAGCCGGCGCTGTTGCCCTTGTCGGAAATCGTCGCTCGGCCAGCTAGCTCAGAGACGATTACGTCGCTGCGGTTGCCAACCGAGGAGGGTTCAACGTGTTCAAAGGTGCTGGAGTCGGCGCTGACGCCAGCGGCGTGCATTCCCGCCTTGTGCGCGAAGGCGTTCTTACCCACGTAGGGCTGCGATGGGTTTGGCGCGCGATTGAGCAACTCATCAACGAAATGAGCCGTCTCAGTGAGCTTTGCCAGATTCTCGGCCGGCAGCACCTCAAGCCCCATCTTAATTTGAAGGTCGGCGATGATCGTGACGAGGTTTGCGTTGCCGGTGCGCTCACCAATGCCATTGATCGTGCCCTGAACTTGAGTCGCGCCGGCCTCTATCGCGACCAGTGAATTGGCGACCGCGCAGCCTGCGTCATCGTGAGTGTGGATCCCAATCGCGACGCCGGGGAGCGCCTCACCGACCGCGACGACGGCCTCGGTCACAAGGCTTGGAAGCGAACCACCGTTGGTGTCGCAGAGGACGACGCGCTCGCTTCCAGCATCGGCGGCGACGCGCAGCGTTTCAATTGCGTAGCGGGGGTCGGCACGCCAACCGTCAAAGAAGTGCTCGGCGTCAAACAGTACGCGCTTGCTTTGACCAACAAGAAAGGCGATCGAGTCAGCGATCATCGCCAGATTTTGCTCCGGTGTGACTCGCACAACCTTCTCGACATGGAGCATTGACGACTTGCCCACGAGCGTCACAATCGGCGCGATCGAAGCGGCCAATACGCTCAGCCCTTCATCATCATCGGCAGTCCGGTCGCGCCGCCTGGTCATTCCAAACGCGACGATCTCGGCGTGGCTGAGCGGCGCAGCCGCGAGCAGTTCGAAGAGCTCTGCTTCCTTTGGATTCGAGGACGGGAAACCAGCCTCGATCATGTCGACGCCGAGCTCGTCTAGACGCTCGACGACGCGCAGCTTCTCCTGCGCCGTCAAGCTCATCCCACCTCCACCCATTCCGTCGCGGAGGGTCGCGTCATAGAGCTGGACTGTCGAGTTCATTAGCTTGGCGCTGGGCTTGCCGGGACAGGATCGAGCCAGTCGAGGTAGCGCTCGTCGCGTCCGTAGAGGGCGTCTTCGTAGATAGCGAGCAGCGCCTTCGTGATCTCCCCCGGCTTGCCACTGCCGACGGGGCGGTCGTCAAGCTCGCGCACTGGAACCATCTCGGCTGCCGTGCCGGTTAGGAAGATCTCGTCAGCGATCGGCAATTCGTCGGCGGCAATTTCACGTACGACGACCTGATGGCCGATGTCGGCAGCAATTTTGATTACCGAATCGCGACTAATTCCTTCGAGGATCGAGGAGGTCATCGGCGGCGTGTAAATCACGCCGTCACGGATCACGAAGATGTTTTCGCCGGTTCCCTCACAAACGTTGCCAACGTGGTCGAGCAGGATTGCCTCATCGTAACCGGCGTTGTGAGCCTCGACCTTCGCGAGGATGCTGTTGAGGTATTGACCACCGGCCTTGGCATAGGGAATCAGCGTCTCAGGGCTGATCCTGCGCCAGCTTGAGATTTTCGCACGGATACCGTCGCGCTTTCCGTCCTCGCCGAGATAGAGGCCCCACTCCCACACGGCGATCGTGAGGTCGACGTCGATCATCAGCGGAAAGAGACCCATCGAGCCATATCCGCGGTAAGCGATCGGGCGGATGTAGCAGGAGCTCAGCTTATTGCGAGCGACCAGCTCGAGCGTCGCGGAGCGGATCTGTTCAGGCGTATAAGGAATTTCCATGAAGTAAGCCTGCGCCGAACGAAAGAGACGATCAACGTGATCCTGGTGGCGAAAGATCGCCGGCCCAATTTCAGTCTCATAACAGCGGACGCCTTCGAAGACCGAAGTGCCGTAGTGGAGCGCGTGGGTTAAAACGTGAACCTGCGCCTCTTCCCACGGCACGAACTCGCCGTTCATCCAGATGAATTCACTCTGTTCCAACGTTAGCTCCTAGGTCTTTCCAGCTAGGCGAGCTCGGCGAGTACTGCCGCCGTCGCCTGCTCGGTTGTAGCGCTTCCGCCAAGATCGCTGGTTCGCAGACCGGCCGCTAGGGCAGCAGCGACGGCCGATTCTACAGCGCTTGCTTCCCGCTCGCGGCCGAAACCATGCCGCATCATCATCGCCAGCGAGAGGATCGTGGCTAGTGGGTTGGCGAGCCCGTCACCGGCAATGTCGGGAGCCGAACCATGAACCGGTTCGAATACGCCTGGGCCGTCCGGGTTGCCGATGCTGGCCGACGGAAGCATCCCGATTGAACCGGTGATCATCGCCGCCTCGTCGCTAAGAATGTCGCCGAAGAGATTCTCCGCGAGGATCACGTCGAACTGCGTTGGCGTCGAGACGAGCTGCATCGCTGCGTTGTCGACGAGTACGTGTTCGAGCTCGACCCCAGAAAACTCCTCGGCATGGACTCGGGTCACTACCTCTCGCCAGAGGCGGCTGGTTTCGAGCACGTTCGCTTTGTCGATGCTGGACACCTTGCTGCCTGCAGCGGCGAACGCGACGCGCGCGATTCGTTCAACTTCCTCGACGCTGTACTCGCAGAGGTCGCTAGCCATCAGCTCGGTGCGCTTCTTCTCCCCGAAGTAGATTCCCCCGGTCAATTCGCGGACGACTAAAAGGTCTGTTCCCGCGATCCGCTCTTCGCGCAGCGGGCTGGCATCGACCAGCGCATCAATCGCCTTGACTGGGCGCAGGTTGGCGTAGAGCCCAAGGCCCTTCCTCAGCCCAAGCAGGCCCTGCTCAGGGCGTGGCGCGCGTGGGTCGGTCGTGTCCCACTTCGGGCCGCCGACGGCGCCTAGCAGGACGGCGTCGGCGGCGGCGCAGGCGGCAAGCGTCTCGTCGGTCATCGCAACGCCATTTGCGTCAATTGAAACGCCACCGAAGAGATGGGGCTCGAATTCGTATTCGCCGGGACAGAGCGCTTCGCATACCGCGACCGTCGCCCCGATGACCTCTGGCCCAATCCCGTCGCCAGGCAGCAGTGCGACGCTGGCTGCGGCGCTCATAGCGACGTCGTCACTGGGCCGTGACGCTCCATTGTTGCTTCATAAGCGTCGATCAGCTCGGTCTCAAACATTGTCAGCGCGATGTCATCGAGACCATCGAGCAGTCGCCGCTTAATTTCAGGATCGATCTCGAAGCTGGCGAGCTGCCCGTCGCCGTAGCTGACCTCCTGAGCGTCCAAATCGATTCGAGCTGAGCCTGCAGCAGCAATCGCTCTGCATTCTTCGGCGCTCAGCGTCACCGGCAGCAGTCCAACCTTGGTTGAGTTGGAGAAGAAGATGTCCGCGAAAGACGGGGCGATGATCGCCTGAAAGCCGTAATCCTCAAGCGCCCATGGGGCATGCTCTCGCGACGAGCCGCAGCCAAAGTTGCGGCCGGCGACGAGGATTGGATGCGGGTGCAGCTCCCAGCCGTCTTCCTGCCTCCAGTCGTGGAAGAGAAACTCGCCGAATCCGGTCCGCTCGATCCGCTTGAGGAACTGCTTGGGGATTATCTGGTCGGTGTCCACATCGTCGCGGTCAAGGAATGAGACCTTGCCGTCTATAACGTCGATCGGCTCCATTACCTCGCCTCCCCCCAACTTCGGATGTCAACGAAGTGCCCTTCGATTGCTGCCGCCGCAGCCATCTGAGGACTAACGAGATGGGTGCGGCCGCCGCGCCCTTGACGGCCCTCAAAGTTGCGATTGGAGGTTGACGCGCAGCGCTCCTGCGGCGCCAGCGTGTCTGGGTTCATCCCCAAACACATCGAACAGCCTGCGCCGCGCCAGTCGAAGCCTGCGTCGCTGAAGAGTTTGTCGAGCCCCTCCTCCTCGGCCTGCTTCTTCACTTGAACCGAGCCAGGAACGACCATTGCGTAGACCGAGTCAGCAACCTTGCGGCCCTTGATCACCTCAGCGGCTGCGCGCAGGTCACCGCTGCGGGAGTGGGTGCAGGAGCCGATGAAGACACGGTCGAGTGGAATTTCTTCAACTGGAGTGCCGGGTTCGAGGCCCATGTATTCGAGCGCGCGCTGGTCGCCCTCGCTTCGCGGATCGGGGACGCTCTCGCCGACCCCGACAACCATCTCAGGGTTTGTCCCCCAAGTGACCTGCGGACTGATCGCCGACACGTCGATTACGTGCTCTGTGTCAAAGCTGGCGCCGTCATCGGTGCGCAGCGTGTTCCAGCTTGCAACCATCTTCTCCCAGTCGTCTCCAGTCGGCGCGCCGGGACGGCCCTCAACGAAGTCGAAGGTCGTCTGGTCGGGCGCGATCATGCCGGCGCGACCGCCGCCTTCGATCGTCATGTTGCAGATCGTCATCCTGCCCTCCATCGAGAGTGCTTCGATCGCCGGGCCAGCAAATTCGATCACGTGGCCAACGCCGCCTTCAACGCCGATCTGGCCGATTGTGGCGAGGATCAGGTCCTTCGCCGTGACGCCGTAACCAAGACCCCCCTCGTAGCGAATACGCATCGACTTTGGCCGTCGTTGAACCAGCGTCTGCGTCGCCATCACGTGCT
>SYIT01000011.1 GCA_005798685.1 Actinomycetota bacterium
CGGCCACCCCGAGGTTTACATTCTCGTGCTTCCGGGGTTTGGCGTGATCTCCGAGATCCTCCCGGTCTTCTCGCGCAAACCAATCTTCGGCTACAAGGCGATCGTCGCCGCGACGCTCGGAATTGCCGTGATTGGCACGTTTGTCTGGGCGCACCACATGTTCACCGTGCCGCTGCCGTTCTTCCTCTTGATCTTCTTCATGCTCGGCACCTACCTGGTAGCGATTCCAACAGGCGTCAAGATCTTCAACTGGATCTTCACGATGTGGCGTGGCTCAATCGAATTTACGGTCGCGATGCTTTACGCGATTGGCTTCCTTGCAACCTTCCTGCTCGGCGGCATCACCGGCATCTTCCTCGCCACATTCCCTGTCGACTGGCAGCTCCATGACACCTACTTCGTAGTTGCCCACTTCCACTACACGATCGTCGGCGGCGCCGTCTTCGCGATGATGGCCGCTCTCTACTACTGGTTCCCGAAGATGACCGGCCGGATGATGAACGAGAAGCTCGGCAAGATCAGCTTCGCGCTGACACTCGGCGGCTTCTGGATCACCTTCCTAATCCAGCACTCGGCGGGTTTGAGCGGAATGCCTCGGCGCGTCTACGAGTACGCCGACGTCAACAACCTCGGCACCTACAACATGATCTCGACGATCGGCTCGTTTATCCTCGCGCTCGGCGTGCTGCTGACGATCATCAATGTCGTCAAGAGCCTCAAGAGCGGAGCGAAGTCGGGTCCTGACCCGTGGCGGGGTAACACGCTTGAGTGGTTCACCCCCTCTCCTCCGCCGGTCAACAACTTCGACGTCGTGCCGCGTGTGCGCTCTGTCGAGCCGATGCAGGACATCCGGCGACAGATTGAGCGCCAAGACCGCGTAGGCGACGAAGCCGGCGTAGCGGCCGGAGGTTAGGACGTCCGCGATGCCCCAAGTTGTTGCAGGCAACAACGCTGCGGTGGCGGCGATCGCGCCCTCCGCCGCCCGCCAGCGCGTTAGCGATTACGTCGCGCTGACGAAGCCGAAGGTTCAGAGCCTGCTGCTGTTCACGACGGTGGCGGCAATGTTGATCGCCGGTCGGCCGTCGATCGCGCTGATCGTTGCGACCTTGATCGGCGGCGCAATGTCGGCCGGAGGTTCTGGCGCAATCAACCACTGGTACGACCGTGACGTCGACCTATTGATGGATCGAACCGCCGACCGGCCCGTCGCCTCGGGGCGCGTTTCGCCACGCGCTGCACTCAGCTTCGGCCTGATTCTCGGCGCCGCTTCTCTGATCTGGTTGACGCTGCTCGTCAACCCGCTAGCCGCTGCCCTCTCATTCACTGGTTTCGTTGGCTACGCCGTTGGTTACACGATGCTGCTCAAGCGCCACACTTGGCAGAACATCATCTGGGGTGGCGCCGCAGGAGCCGTGCCACCACTGGTTGGCTGGGCTGCCGTGACCGGTTCGCTGAGCGGCCTGGCGATCTTCCTCTTCTTCATCGTCTTCTTCTGGACGCCGCCTCACTTCTGGGCGCTCAGTCTGCTGATGAAGGATGACTACGAGGCGGCAGGGATTCCGATGCTGCCAGTGGTCCGCGGCGAGGACGAGACGCGGCGCCAGATCCTGCTCTATTCGATCCTTCTTTATGCCGTCTCGCAACTTCCGTTCTGCGCCGGCGGCCTCGGCGTCCCCTACCTGATCGTCTCACTGGGCCTCGGCCTAGCACTGATCGTGATGGCCTGGCAACTCCGTCGCCGCGCCGACCGCAGCTCAGCACTCAAGCTCTACCTCTTCTCGCTGGTCTACCTCGCAGCTCTCTTCGCAGCGATGGTCGCGGACGTCTGGCTGTAAGCTTCGATCTGAACCCATGGATAAGAACCTCGCGAGAAAAAACAACCGAGCTGGGCTGCTGATAACGGCGATCGGCTTTGTTATGTTCGGCCTCTCCTTCGTAGCCGCGGCGCTCTACGTCTCATGAGCGAGCAAGAGCACAGCGCCGAACCGGCCGGAGAGAAGATCCGCCTTCCGGGCGGCAGCCTTCAGCCGGTATTGATCGCAGTCGGCCTCTCGCTACTGCTGATCGGAGTGATTGATCGGTGGTACCTCAGCGTAATCGGCTTTTTAATCATGGCCACGGCGATCTTCGGCTGGATCCGCGTCGCGGTTCGCGAGCACGACGAACTTCCCAGCGGCCATTAACTCCCGCTGTCGGCGGCCGAAGCGCTGACAGCCACAACGGCCGACGCAACCTCGACGTAGCAGCGGACTAGATCTCGCATCGAGAGCACGCCGGCCACGTCGCCGCCGCTGACGACGACGAGGTGGCGAAAGCCGTGGTTGACCATTACCTCGGCCGCCTCATCGAGCGACCAGTCCGGTGAGGCGAAGATCACGTCGCTCGCCATGTGCGCTTCGACGAGCTCCTCGTCGGGCGACTCGCCAGCCCCAAGAGAAAGCATCACGTCGCGCTCGGTGACGATGCCCGGGCCCGGGTGCTCAGGGTTGTGAACTACGGCGGAGCCAATGTGCCTCGCCGCCATCAGCGTCGCAACCTCGCGCAGCGTGTGGCCTGGGCCGACAACAAGAACCGATTTGCTCATCGCTTCACTAACCTTCATCGTCATCGCTCTACCTCCGAATTAGGCACTACGGGGAAGCTAGCCGCTGGCGCGCGCGCTGTCCAGCGGCTCAAAGCGCGCCGCAGCGGATGCGGCGCAGTAATCCCTCTGCGCGAGCGGCTCGTATAAGAGTAATCATGCAGCGCGAAGCGACAATTTCACTGCGTTTAGAGCTATTTCAAGAGGTCACTGCGATCGTTGATTATGAATACGGCGATGAGCTTGCGCTCGATGATCTGGCTCACCGCGTCGCATCGTCAAGGCGCCAACTTCAGCGGGCCTTTGCCGAGGTTGGCCACACGACTTTCCGCCAATACCTGACCGCCGTGAGGATGGATCGAGCCGCCGAGATGCTCGCCAGTAGCGGCATGACTGTGCGCGAGGTTGCTCACAATGTTGGCTACCGCCAGCCAGCCCAGTTTGCGAAGGCATTCCGGCGCCACCATGGCCTTGCGCCCTCCGATTTCCGAGCTCAAGCGCGTCTCTTCGGTTCGCCCGGTGGCGATTCAGTTCCAATTGCAAACGCCGCTTAAACTTGGGCACCGGCTCAGCCCGTGACGACGATGAGCGGCGACGCGTCGGGCCCGCAGATCGGCACGCCTGCGTCGCCTGCGACCAGTAATCTCTACCCCTGATGACTGGTCAACCTCACCGCGGCGCCGTGACCGTGAAAAATTGGGTCGTGCTGCTCGCGATCATCGTGGTCGCCTCGATGATTGGCATCGTTTTCATGCTCGCGCTCAACTGGTTCCCAGAGCAGGGTTCGAACGTCGCTCCCGAGATCGACACCTTCTGGGATGTGCTCGTGATCGTATCGGTGCCGATCTTTGTTGCCGTGACGACGGTGATGCTCTTCAGCATATGGCGCTGGCGCCAGCGCCCCGGTGAAGAAGATCTCGATGGGCCGCCGATCCACGGCAGCACAAAGCTCGAGGTGATCTGGACGATCATCCCGACGATCATTATCGCCGCGCTCACGACATACGCTGCGATTTTGCTGGTTGACATTCAGGCTGCGCCGGCGAAGGGGACGCGCGTAGTCAATGTGAATGGCGTCCAATTCGCTTGGGACTTCGAGACGCAAACGCCTGACGGGCCGGTCAAAAGTCCGAAGCTCTACCTGCCGATCAACGAGCCGGTCAAGTTCAACGTCCGCTCGAAGGATGTAATCCACGACTTCTGGGTGCCTGCCTTCCGACTTAAGGTCGATGCCGTCCCTGGCATCACGACCTCGTACAACCTGACGCCGACGAAACTCGGCACTTTTGACGTTGTTTGCGCTGAACTCTGTGGCCTCGGCCATGCCTATATGCGCCAAACGGTCACGGTCATGACCGCGGAGGGCTACGCGTCGATGATGGCCAAGCTCGCCAAGGCATCCAGCGCGCCGGTCGCGGCCAGCGGCAGCGACGGGATCGGCAAGCAGATGTTCGTTGCCGGCAATCCTGCAACCGGTGCCACTGCCTGCGGCGCCTGCCACACAATGGAGGCTGCAGGAACGACCGGCGTGACCGGGCCGAACCTTGACAAGGAGCTCAAGGCCGACAACGCCTCTGTTGCCGACATTATCGAAATGATCGTCGACCCAAACAAAGAGATCACGAAGGGCTACAGCAAGGGCATCATGCCCGCCGACTACGGCAAGACGTTGACCAAGTCACAGCTTGACGCGCTGGCCGAATACATTTACGAAAGTGTGCAAGGAAAGGCATAAGTGATGGCCGCGAAGATCCGACAGCCTGGCTGGTACAGGGCGCTTGCGTTCTCAATCCTCGGCGTCCTCGTCTGCCTTGGCCTTAGCACCGGCTTGCGAGCAGCATTCGACCTCGACCCCGTTTACGACGGCGAATCGGTGCTTCAAATTTCGTTGCTGATGGTGCCGCTTTTCTTCCTTGGCGGGATCGGCTGCTTCGACTACTGGCTGCGCTGGGCGAGCGGCCGCAAGGTCGTCGACGATCACGCCGACCACGGCGCGAAGAGCTGGCGCGACTACTTCAAGGTGAACACCGACCACAAAGTAATCGGCATCCAATACATCGTCATCTCATTCTTCTTCATGTTCATCGGCGGGCTGATGGCGATGCTGGTGCGCGCTGAGCTAGCTGCCCCTGGCCGTCAATTCGTCGATCCCAACACCTACAACGGAATCTTCTCGGTACACGCAACACTGCTGATCTTCCTCTTCGTGATTCCCGTCTTCGCGGGAATCGCCAACTACGTGCTGCCGCTGATGATC
>SYIT01000012.1 GCA_005798685.1 Actinomycetota bacterium
GCGCGAGTGCCTGGAGATGCTGGGCTGCTATGGCGGGGGAAAGGTGAACAAGCTCGCAGAGATCGTCGCGGCGACCGTCCTGTGCGGGGATATCTCGCTTCAGGCGGCGATCGTCGCCGACGAGTGGGTCACCGCCCACGATGAGCTGGGCCGCAACCGGCCCTGACGACCGGCAATTAGTAGCACGACGCCGATAAAACGCGGCGGCGGAGCGGTTCGCATCTTGACTTGCTGCGCGACATGCGCAGCACCTCGCTGCTGGTGTGCGAGCTGTCGGCAGGCGTAGTAGCAGTCGAACCAATCAGCTCCTGCTCGCGCCCGACATGTTATTTTCAGTTCATGTCTTGGCGGCTACTTGGTTCTTGGCGGCTACTTGGTTCTTGGCGCATGCTCGGCATCGTGGCGACGGCCGTCGCGCTGGTGATGCTGGTGGGCTCGCTGGCCGTCGCGAATGCGCGCAGTACCGCTCCAGACCGGACGGCGGTTTGGCAAGCAGCGATGGCCGGAAGTCAGTTCGCGCGACCGTACGATCAAACAAGCGAACAGACCCGCTCGCCGAATAGGACGGTCCGCCAGTTGTTCAAGCTTTCGAGCGATTCACGATCAATTCGCGTGCGTTTCAGCAACTACTTCGGCAAAACTCCATTGACTATTAAGCAGGCATGGGCTGGCAACCCGGTAGCCAGCAGTACGGCGCGCCTCGTGAGTGGCTCTAACGTGCGCATGACGTTTGGCCGCAGGGGATCGATAAAGATCCCGCCGGGCGAGCAGGCTTGGAGTGACCCGGTCGACATCCGCGTGCGGGCCGGCGATCAAGTGGCGTTGAGCATCTACGCACCCGGCAGTCCGGTCTCGGGAAAGAACAACATCTTCCCTTACGCTTACGACGTTGCTGGAATGTACATCAGCACTCTCGGCGACCATGCCCGTGACTCCGGAGCTGGTGCGTTCCCGGCACTGGACGTAATTCCAGAGCCAAAGACATACTCAGCCGCAGCGTATTTCCCCGGCCAAGTGTGGTGGACCGATGTTGTAGCCGCGCGCACCAATTCGATCGGCACCGTAGTCGCTGTGGGCGATTCGATCACCGACGGATTTTACGCAGTTGGTCCGCCTGGGCAGCGGTGGACCGACGTCTTGGCGACGCGCCTCAACGCATTACCGGCAGCGAAACGCCTGTCGGTTTCGAATGCGGCGATCTCCGGCAACACCGTGTCCATCCAGCCAAATCCGTATGAACCGAGTCCGCCCTTCTGTTGCGGTCTTCCCGCTGTGAAGCGGCTGTGGCGCGACGCGCTGTCGGTGCCTGGAGTGGCCGCAATCGTCCTACTCGAAGGCTCAAATGACATCGCGGGAAGTACCCCGGGACAATGCTGCGATGTCCCGCCGAGTCCGCCGGGACAGGTCAAGGCGGCCATGCGCGACATCGTCAAGCGCGCTCACGCACGCAGCATTCCGGTGATTGGGGCGACGCTTATCCCGATGGACATGCCACTGGAAAGTGTGCAGGAGAAGAACCGACAGACGGTCAATGCTTGGATTCGTGGCAGCGGTGCCTTTGACGGGGTCATTGACTTTGACGCGATGGTCCGAGATCCCAAAGCGCCGTGGCAGATCTACGAAGCGTGGAAGGCGCCGGCGTGGCAGGGCAACAGCTACCACACGAATGCGATGGGGCAGACGGTGATGGGACAGGGGATAAATCTTGAGGTCTTCAAGGCTGTGCGCCCCGCAGGGATGACTCGATGAGAGGTCAAAGCGCCTTGGGACGGGCCTTCTGGGCCTGACGGCAGCGCGTCAAGTTCTTCTAGCTGATTGCGTTTCGCCCGAAGCCGGAGAGGGGATTCGAACCCCTGACCCCCTGTTTACAAGACAGGTGCTCTGACCAGCTGAGCTACTCCGGCGCGAGCGGTGAGTCTACGCGTCAGTCGCGTTCGACCGGCGGCATCACGGCGCCGATGATCCAGAACAGCGGGAAGAAGATGCCGATGATGAACATGATCCAGTGGCCCTTGCGCAGGCTTGTAATGCCGAGGACGACAAGCAGGACGAAATAGATGACTGCGAGGAGGCCCCAAACTGGGCCGCTGACGGCGAGGATCATTACTGGCTCTCCATTGGCTGGGTACCGATCGACGGATCCTACCCGACGGACGGGCGGTTTAGCGCGCGCTCGGTCTCGCCGAGCACGAAACCGAACAGCAGGTGGCGCCAAGTCGCCTGCGCGAAGGCGGCGCGGCTGCCGCTCAGCTTCGGCAGTTCATCGCGCGCAGGGTGAAAACGCTCGCTTAGCCCTACTGCAGGCCACGAAGCCAGATGCTCGGCCATTCCGGCGGCCGGCCCCTTAAGGAGGGGCGGCAGCGGGACGTGGGGCGCAACGTTGGCGTAAACAGCGCCAAAGAGGGCACCGTTTAGAAGGTGCATCGCTGCACCGATCGGCCTCCAGGCCGGCCCGCGAGTTGCAGCCTTGCCGAGCAGCTCTGTGTCGTCGTAGCGGATGCCGAAGATCCGCATGTCGATTGGCTGCTGAATCGCCCAAATGCCGCTGGCAATCGCTCCAGCCAGCGCGCCGCGTAAAGTTCGGTTCCGGTCAAAATCCATTGCCCTGAAGGTATCCAGATGCGGTGTAACCAAATGCGCCGGGATTGGTAAAGGCAGGTATGGAACGGGAGAAACTGCTTGAAAATGCTGGCGGCCACGGCGTAAACCGCGTCGTATTCCGCGTCGTGCGCACCTTCTTCCTGCCGTTCTTTCGCACCTACTTCCGCCTCAGCACGCTCGGCCGCGAACACGTGCCAAAGAGCGGCGCGACGATCTACGCCTGCAACCACCGCTCGTTCCTTGACCCGTTTGTAATCAGCGCGCTTGGACGCAGGCCGCTCTACTTCGTCGCCAAACGCGAACTCTTCGAGAAGAACCGTCTCCAAACGTGGTTCCTCAACAGCCTTGGCGCCTTTCCGATCGATCGCGGGCATGGCGATAACGACTCGATGGAGACGGCGCTGCGAATCCTTGCGCGCGGCGACGGCGTGATGATCTTCATGGAGGGAACGCGCGTGCGGCCCGGTCCGCTGGGCCACCCGCGCAGCGGTGTCGGGCGGCTCGCGCTGCAGAGCGGAGCCCCGGTCGTGCCGGTAGCCGTCATCGGCACCGAGAACGTTCGCCGCAAGTGGCGGATCTACCCAAGGAAGATCACCGTCCGCGCCGGCGCGCCGCTGACCTTCCCTCAGGTTGACGAACCCTCGCACGAACTCGCCAAGTCGGTCGCTGACCGGGTCTGGCCCTGCGTCGAGATGCAATGGGAGTGGCTCGGCGGCGCGGTTCCGCTGCGGCGCGTTGGAGTGGTCGGCGCCGGCGGCTGGGGGACAAGCCTCGCCGTCGCCCTCGCCCGCGCCGGAGTTGCAGTTGAGCTCGGAACCCAGGGCGCCGAGCAGGCGGCTGAGATCGCTGCCGCGCGCGTCAACGAGCGCTACTTGCCGGGCGTTGAGCTGGAGGCCGCGATCACCGTAACCGAGGCCTCCGCAATGGATCTCGAACACGCCGACGCCGTCTTTCTCGCCGTTCCCACCCGCGAGCTGCCTGCTGTCACCGGTGCAATGGCGCCTCGCCTCGGCGCGGCAACCGGTGTCGTCGTAACGTCGAAGGGGCTGGTGCCGCCCTCGGGTGAGCTGCCAACGCCCTATTGCGCGGCACGGATTGGCGACCGCCCGGTCGCTTGCCTCGGCGGCCCCGGCCACTCCGCTGATGCTCTCGAGCACGGCGCTGCGCTCGTCGTTGCGGGCAGCGACAAGGAATTCCTCGCGCAGCTGCGCCGCGCCTTCGCCGACGCCCGCTTCGATGTGACCCTGACCGCAGACACGACCGGCGTGGAGCTGGCTGGAGTGGCGACAAACGCAGCCGTCCTTGCCGCCACGACCGCCAGCGTCGCCGGCCCAAACGCGGCAGGGGCCGCAGCAGGCAAGGTCTTCTCCGAGGTTGCCGCCTACGCGGCGGCGCTCGGCGGCGAAGCCGAAAGCTGGACCGGCCTCGCAGGGGTGGGAGACCTCGTCGCCTCGGTTGTCGCCGCAGGCGGCCGCAACCGCCGCGCCGGCGAAATGCTTGCGGCCGGCGCTTCGGCGCAGGAGATCCGGCCGGAGATCGGCCAGGTCGCCGAAGCGCTCGACTCGCTGCCGCTGCTGGCCGAGTCGCTCGCCGCCGCCGATCTGCGCGCTCCCGCGATCGACGCTCTGGCCAAGGTGGTTGAGGGGCACATTGACGCCGCAAGCTTTGCCGAGTCCGTAATCCAACCGCGCCGCGTGGTCGGCGCACGCGTCGTCTAGGACGCGCGGGTACGCTCTGATGCGTGGACAAGGAGGAACTGGACCGGCGTTTCAGCGACTGCTACCGCGATCACCTTCGCGACGTCTACTCCTACTCGTATTACCGCGTCGGCAACCACCACGACGCCGAGGACCTGACCGAGCAGACCTTCCTGCAGGCCTACCGTCATTTCGAACGTGCGCTGGCAGAATCGGAAGGAAGGCCGCTGCGGCCGTGGCTGATTCGCATCGCCCACAACCTCGCCGCCAATCTCTACCGCGACCGCTCGCGCAAGCCGCAGACGAATATCGACGCGATCGCCGAGCCCGGCGCGCTGCACACGACCGAGCAGCTGGTCGAGGGGCGCGACGAACTGCGGCGGATTCTCGATTCGGTGCAGGAGCTGCCGGACGATCGCCGCGAAGCGCTGATCATGCGCTTTGCGCTTGGAATGAACAACAAGGAGATCGGCTGCGCGCTGGGTCGCAGCGAAGGGGCAACGAAGGTGCTGCTGCACCGCGCGATCAAGCAGCTCGAAACTCTCGTTGGAGAACCGCAGGAGGCCTAGAGCGATGAGCAGCCAGCCAAACCGGATCGACCTTGAAGCGCTGCTCGCTCAGGCGCTGGCGCCGGTAGACCCGCCTGATTACTTGATGAGCGACCTTGAAGACCGACTGAACCGAATCTCGGGGATCGCCGCCGACGAGCTTGACGCATGGGAGGCCGGCGCCTTCCATGACCCCCGTACCTGGGTGAGGCCGGCGGCGGCGCTGGCTGTTGGCACGGCCGCGGCCGGTGCGGCAGCGGTGCTTGGCGTGCGCCGCAAGCGCAGCCGTCAGCAGACCGCAGCGACCGGGCCGGTCGTCTTCGCACGCAAGGCGCTTGACACGATCGGCAACGAAGTAACGCGGCGCCTCGGCAGCTAGCCTCAAGCCATAGGCTAAGTAGCTAATTACTGTCGCCCGGCGCGACCACGGACGATCGCGATCACTTCCACCACAACCACCTGCTATCGCCACTCCTCGCGTGAGACCGCCGTCTCGTGCTCGGGCTGCGGCAAGCCGATCTGCACCGACTGCATGACGCCAAGCCCGGTTGGGATGCGCTGCCCTGACTGCGCGACCCAGAGCGGCAAGGCGGTGCGCCTGCCGGCGCTCAGCGGTCAGTCGGACAAGCCGGTCGTAACGCTTACGCTGATCGGCCTCTGCCTGCTCGGTTATCTGCTTTCCGGCGGTTTTCCATTCGGCACAGGGCAGAACCAGATCTTTTACGAGGGCGCGCTGGCGGCAGCCCCGATCGGTGCCGGCGGGCAGTACTGGCGGCTCGTAAGCTCCGGCTTCCTTCACGCCGGGCTGATGCACCTTGCCTTCAACATGATTCTGCTTTGGTTCATCGGCTCGCAGATGGAGCCGCAGCTCGGTCGCGCCCGCTTCCTGACGCTCTACGTCGTCTCGCTGCTCGGCGGCTCGTTCGGCGCGCTGATGCTGTCGCCCAACGCTTTGACGGTCGGCGCCTCGGGTGCAATCTTTGGCCTGATGGGCGCAGCCTCAGCGATCATCTACGCCCGCGGCGGCAATCCGCTCCAGAGCGGCATCGGAATCTTGCTGGTCTTCAACCTCGTCTTTAGTTTTGTGCTCTCAAACGTTTCGATCGGTGGTCACCTCGGCGGGCTCGCGGCCGGGGCACTCGCCGGTGGTGCCTTCGTGATGGCCGAGAAGCGTGGACAACCGGCGCTCGGCTGGGCGGCCTGCGCGGGAATCGCAGTGGTCGCAGTGGTTGGTTCTCTGGTGCTGGCTACGGCCTCGGTCTCGGTCTTCATCGGCTAGATCAGCAGGTCGAGCGCCGGGCCTGGTGCCTCGGGAACAACGTCGGGGTGGAGCACGTGGGCGATGATCTCAAGCCCATCAACGAGCCTTGGGCCGGGGCGCGAGAAGGTCGCTGAACCGTCGATCGCGACGATCCGCTGCGCGCCGGTTGCGACGAGCTGCTGGCGGTGCTGCTCGGCCGCTTCCAGCGCGCCTGCTGCATCAATCCCGCACGGCATCACAAAGACCACCCGCGGCTCGGCTTCGATCACGGCATCCCAGCTGCTCTGCGGCGAGGGCTCGCCCGGCAAGCCGAGCAGATCAACACCGCCGGCGATCTCGATCAGCTGCGGCGTCCAGTGGCCGCCGATGAAAACAGGGTCGAGCCACTCGATTGCGACTGCGCCGATCATCGGCTGGTCCGCGACGGCCGCTTCGATCGCGTCAACGCGGGCGCGCTGGCTGGCGATCAGCGTTAGCGCTTCACGCTCACTACCGGTTGCTTGCGCGACGGTGCGGATGTCAACCATCGTTTCGCCAAAGGTGTTTGGGTCGAGCGCGATCACCTTCGGCTTGCTTTCGATCCGCTCGGCGACGCTGACGACGTCGTCGTAGCTGACGGCGCAGACGGGGCAAAGCGCCTGCGTAACAATCAGGTCAGGCTCCAGCTCAGCGAGCAGTTGCTCGTCGAGCTGGTAGATCGCTTCGCCCTTGCCGGTGATCTCGCGAACCGCGGCGTCGATCTCGGCTGCCGAGAGGCCCGGTTCCAGCAGATCGCGCGTTACCGCCGCAGCGTCGGCGGCCTCCGGCGGCCAATCGCACTCGTGCGTCACGCCGACGACTTGGTCGCCAAGGCCAAGCGCGAAGCAGATTTCGGTGGCGTGGGGGACGAGGCTTACAATCCGCACCCGTCAATCGTACGGAAATGGCTCTACACTCGCGCCATGGATCGACTAGAGAACGATGTGATCGAAACAGCAATCGCCGACGGCGAGTGGCGCAACGAGGACGGCGGAATCGTCCGCGACTACTCGCTGCCTAACTTTGAGTCGGCAATCCAGTTCGTCCACAGCGTCGCCGGTGTAGCCGAGGTAGCTAACCATCACCCCGACATCTTGATCCACAGCTGGAACCAAGTGCGCATTACTTGCACGACCCATTCTGAGGGCGGCGTCACCGACGCTGACCTCGCTTTGGCCAAGCAGATCGACGAACTGGCCTAACTTTGCTTTTTCGGCCCCGCGGCCGGTAGAGTTCGAGTTGATCATTAGTGCCTGACGACCTTCCGCGAAGTACCTCCCCACAGGCCCCGACGCGATGACCGCGCTGCTAATTGTTGCGATCTTCGTGCTGATAGCGGCCAACGGCTTCTTCGTTGCCGCCGAGTTCGCGCTCGTGCGCGCCAGCAGCGGCCGCCTGCAGGCTGAGGCCGAGGAGGGCGTTCGAGGCGCCGCGCGAGCCGCGGCGCAGCGGGAAGACCTTAGCCAGTACCTATCGGCCTGTCAGTTTGGAATAACGCTCGCTTCGCTCGGAATCGGCTTCCTCGGCGAACCGGCGATCGCAACGCTGCTTGAGCCGCTGCTCGGCGGCCCACTCGCGCACGGCGCAGCGGTCGCCGCTTCGGTTGCAATCGCCTACATCCTCGTCACCTCGCTACACGTGACCGCCGGTGAGCAGATCCCGAAGATGTTCGCGATCGTCAAGGCAGAGCGTGTTGCGCGAGCTTGCGCCAATCCGCTGAATATCTTCGAGGTCGTGATGCGCCCATTCATCGCCTTGCTCAACGGCGCTTCAAACGCAGTGCTGCGTCTAATACGGATCGATCCGCAAGCCAGCCTTGACGAAGGTGGAACGCCCGATGACCTCAAACTGTTGATCTCGCAGGCCCAGATCGGCGGCAAGCTCGACCCTGGTGAGGCGACGATGCTCGCTGGCGTCTTCCACCTCCATGAGCAGCAGGCCCGTCAGGTGATGACGCCGATCCCTGCCGTTGTGGTGGTCGATGTAACCGACAATGTCGAGACGGCGCTGCGCAGCTGCATTAGCTCCGGCCACACAAGGCTGGTCGTAACCGAGGATCGCAGCGCCGAGCACGTCCGCGGCACCGTTCACGCCAACTCGCTGATTGAGCTCTACCTCGAAGCGGGCGCCGAAGCTTCGATCGAGCCGCTCGTCCGTGACGCCGTTATCGTGCCCGAGACGAAGCCGCTCGACGACCTACTCGCCGACCTTCAGCGCGCGCGCTCATCACTGGCTGTGGTGATCGATGAGTATGGCCGTACCGCCGGCCTTGTAACGGTTGAGGACATCGTCGAAGAGGTCGTCGGCGAGATCGATGATGAAACGGACCCGACGGCGCGCTCTGTTCGCAAGCTTGCAAGCGGCGGCTGGTCCGTTAGCGGCCACGTCCCAATCTCAGACCTGCCCGACTTCGGCATCAACCTGCCGGCCGACAGCGACGCTTACAACTCGGTCGGCGGACTCGTTTTTCACAAACTTGGAAAGATGCCGGAGCGTGGTGACACAGTTACCGTTGAGGGCTATCGCCTGCGAGTTGAGTCGGTGCGCGAGAACCGCATCACCGCGGTGCGTATCAGGCCGGTCGTCGAGCAGTCCTGAGCCGATCAAAGGATCAGTTTTGGCCCCTCAACCAAGACCGGCCCGCTGGGGGAGCGGACCGGCCGGTCAATCTGGGAGGAGGAACATCCATGAAGAATGTTCTAGACCTCATGGTGCAGGAAAATCCTGAACGGTCGCTAAAGAATTTGTGCCGTAGTTGTTACTGATTCCCCGCCGGTGTTTACGCCTGCCGAGGCGCGCAGCCGGGCCTAGCCCGTGACGCCGGGCTTGATCGGTGGGCACTTCGTGATCGATTGGGGAGAGACGGGTCTGCTGACTCTGGTCGAACACTTCTGCGGCACGTAGATGATGATCGTGCCGCGCAAGGTCATCGTGTACCAGCGCCCTGCATAGGCGGGCTGAACCATCCATGCCAGGTCGGTCGGGCCGTTGGTTGCGGACTGGGCGACAGTCTTCCCTGTCGCCTCGTTGACCCAGAGGACGCTTTCGGTCCAAGTTCCAGTCTGCACCTGCGACGGGAAGTTAGAGCTGAGGTACTGCGATGAAAGCACACGGTTGCTCGACGGCCCGGACGCCGTGAAGTAGTCGGAGGTTCGCCAGTCAGGGCGACTCCACTTGACCTTCATCTTCCCGGAGGATTGGTTGAGATGGACTGCGAAGACGCCACCCATGAGCATGTCCTGCATGAAGATCAAGTTCTTCTGGGGGTCGGTCGAGAAGCTTGCCGGCGCGTTGCTGGACTTACCGGCGGGAATAGTCATTCCCCATGGGCAGATGCGGTGAATATTGGCGGCGTCGCTCATCTTCGCTGCAACGGCACAGACCGGTACTCCCGGCGCTTTAACCGGAGGCGAGGCGTTGTTGTTGAAGATCACCCACTTTCCCACCGGAACCGGTGCATCACCCGTGGTCTGCCCAGCCAGGAGGTACGGCGGCTGCCAGCTGGTGTCTTCATTAAGGGTCTTCGTTTTCGGGTTCCAAGTAACTCGGACTCCACGGGTTGCGCCCGCGAGGTACATATCTGTGTTGCCGCCGTTCGCGACTAGCGTCGGTCGCGCGGCGACCGGTTGGCTTAGCTTGATAGCTGTGATGTTCGCCAGCGTCACCGAACTAACCGCCACGACCGTGGTGTCCGGCTGCGGTCCATAATCTGTCGTGCACATTGACATCGCTTGGTTGCCCTGAATCGTGCAACCAGTCGAGCGATTTTGACTCTTCAGCAGGATTGTCCCTGTCGAGTCGGGGGCTATGGCGAAGCCATCGAAGTTCGCATCGATCGCCTCGCCGTCGAGGATCGGCTGCTCGGCGGAGGCGACGATCTTGCCTGTCGTCGGGTTCAGCTTGTAGATCGTGGGGCCGACTACAACAACGACCCAGCCACCCTTCACGACGGCGCCGCTAGGGGCAGCGATCCATTGCCCTGGCGCGATCGGGAGTGAGGTGCGCCAGATCTGGGCACCTGTGGCCGGATCAAAACGCGCAACGTAAGGGCCTGCGGTGTAGGAGGGGATCGGCGTTCCTGGAGAACCGCCAATAAGGAAGGCGGCATTTGGGCCGCCTTGGATGATCATTTGGATCTGCCCCGGGTATACCGTCGGTGACAGGTACTGCGCTACTTGGAACTTGTTATTGCTGATGTTCGCGCCACCAGCGAATGTGGCGCATGGCTGCAGGCCACTGTGGACCGCGTCGACCACCTCGGGCGCGCCGATCGCTGGCGCGTAGTTGGTGAAGTTGTTGGCCGGGTCGGCGGCGTAAGACTTCATGCAGGCAACTTCCTGCTTGATTAGGGACTGCTTGCTTGCGGCGTCGGACTGCACCGGCGCAATCGCGGCGACGACCAAGGCAGCAGCGGCCAGGGGGCAAGCACTCTGTTCATGTGCCTTGCCTCCCGCTCGCCATCAGAAGCGGAGCGCCTCGGCTTAGTAGTCATAAAAGCCGCGGCCGCTCTTACGTCCGAGCGCGCCTTCGGCGATGAGTGCCTGAACACGCGCTGGGGCGGGAGAGCCAATCTCATCGCCGATAGCGGCCGAGACGTCAAGGCCAACGAAGTCGAGCAGCGCCAGCGGCCCCATCGGGTGGCCGGCCCCGAGTTTCATAGCTTCATCAACGTCTGCCGGGTCCATTCCGGTCTGGTCGAGGAAATCGACGGCCGAGAAGAGGTAAGGGAAGAGCAGGCGGTTAACAACGAAGCCGGGCAGGTCTGGAACCGGTACGGCCGTCTTGCCGAGCGCCTCGCAGAGCGCCGCGGCGCGCTCACGCGTGGCCTCGGTCGCCTCATCCGGAAAGGCCAGCTCGATCAGCGCCATCCGCGGAACAGGGTTGAAGACGTGGAGGCCAACGAAACGCTCCGGTGATCCACTGGCGCGGGCAAGCTCGCCGACCGAAAGCGAAGAGGTTGTCGTTGCCCACAGCGCGTCATCGGACGAAACGGAAGCGATCGTCGCGAATACCTCGCCCTTGATTGCCGGGTCCTCAGCGACCGCTTCAACGAAGACGGTTGCGCCGGCCGTGTCGGCAGGGTCGGTGGTGACGGTCACGGAGCCCGGCCCGGCTTCGTCGCCCATCTTGCCTACCTGCTTTTCGATTGACGCGCGGGCGCGATCGGCCGATTCCTCGCTGCGTGCGAGCAGCGTTACGTCACCGGTTTTCGTGGCAACTGCGGCCAGCCCACAGGCAATGGCGCCGCTGCCGATAACTGCGATCTGTTCAGGCATCGGCGGAACCCTACCGATCGGCCTGCCTGCGCACCAACTGGCCGATCGGCCAGCCAAGTCGGTACGCTTGCCGCTGTCCCGCAAATCTGAACTCGAAAGGTCTTATTCCGTTATGCCGCTACAGGGCCGTGAAGTAGTCATCGTTGAAGCCGTTCGCACCCCGATCGGGCGCGGCCACAAGGAGAAGGGCTACTACAAGGACACGCACCCTGCAGCGCTGCTGGCTCGCAGCTACGGCGAGCTGATGGACCGCACGGGAATGGACCCGCACGAGGTTGACACCGTGATCGCAGGCTGCGTTCAGCAGCTCGGCGAGCAGGCTCTCAACATCGGCCGCAACGCTTGGCTCCAGGAAGGGCTGCCGATCGAAACTTCAGCGACGACGATCGACACGCAGTGCGGCTCAGCTCAGCAGGCCGTCGGATACGGCGCCGCGCTGATCGCAACCGGCGTCCATGACGTCGTCATCGGCTCCGGCGTTGAGCACATGGGCCACCTGCCGTTCTCGGCGGGAAGGGAGACGCAGGACAAGTACGGCCACGCCTTCACGCCTGAGCTGATGGCTAAGCACAACATCGTCGGCCAGGGCCTCGGCGCCGAGATGATCGCCGACCAGTGGGAGATTCCCCGCTCCGAGCTCGACGAGCTGGCGGTTCGCTCGCACGCGCTCGCCAACAAGGCGACCGAGAACGGAAGCTTTGCTCGCGAGATGGTCAAGATCGAGATTGACGGAAACGTTCTGACAGTCGACCAAGGGATTCGCCCCGACACCAACATCGAAAGGCTTAGCGAGCTGAAGCCAGTCTTCAAGCCTGATGGCAAAGTGACTGCCGCCAACGCTTCGCAGATCTCAGACGGCGCCGCCGCGGTGCTGATGATGACGCGCGAGAAGGCCGCTGAGCTAGGCCTAACGCCGCGCGCGATCATCGTTGATGAGACCAGCGTCGGCTGCGACCCGGTGAAGATGCTTGAGGGCCCGATTCCGGCAACGGCGAAGATCCTCGAGCGCAACAACATGACGATCAACGACATTGACTTCTTTGAGGTCAACGAAGCCTTCGCTCCCGTTGTTGCCGCCTGGGCACGCGAGCACAACCCAGACATGGACCGCGTCAACGCGCGCGGCGGAGCGATGGCGCTCGGCCACCCGCTCGGTTCAACCGGCGCGCGCCTGCTGACGACGCTGCTTCACGAGCTTGAGGACGAGGACAAGGAGTACGGCCTCGTCACGATGTGCTGCGGCGGCGGAATCGGCACCGGCACGCTGATCAAGCGCGTTTAGAGCTCAGGTTCAGCTTCGCCGCCGCTGGCGCGTAGCGCCTCGGCGATCGACTCAGATATTGGGGTCGACTTGTCGGCGACATAGTCGTAGCCGACAAGTGCTCCCCAGCCTTCAGCCAGAGTGCGGCCGTCGCTATCAGAGGTCATTAGGAACTCGGTGCGGAAGCTGGAGCGCTTCAGCGCGCGCGGACGGATGAAGGTCCGCACCTCTTCGTCGAAGAGACCCGGCGAGCGGTAGTTGATGTGCGCTTCGGCGAAGATCAGCCCAACCTTGTGCTCGGCCTCGACCGGGCTGTGCGAAGCGACCAGAGACTGAATGAAGGCGATCCGCGCGCTCTCAAAGAAGCCGAGGAAGGCGACGTTGTTGAGGTGGCGCATCGCGTCGAGGTCGCCGAAGCGAATTCGATCAACGTACGAGAACGGCCAGCCTTCACGTTCTGTCGCTACTGCCATTGGAAACCGACCTCGCTAATAGCGACCGGCAGCGGGCTTGGGGGCAAGCCGGCGGCGACAACCGGCTCGTTGTAACCTCTTGGGGCGACGTCGTTGGGGCCGTCCGGGTGGAAGCAGGAGGCAAGGTACTGAATCTGCCCGCGACCGACACCAAGCTCAAACTGGCCGCCGCCATACATTGCGATGCCGCGCTGCTCGCAGACGTCATAGGCGCGGAAGAGCTCGCTCAGAGGGCCAAAACGCGAGGGCTTGATGTTGACCATCGTCGGTTGGAAGGGGAGCGCGTCAATGTCGGCGACCGAGTTGATGTTTGCGTCCCAAGTAATCCGCTCGCGGGCGTCGGTGAGCACGGCGTCGATCTCAGCGGTCAGCTTTGGATCCTCGATCCAAGTGTTTGGAAGCTCTGCGAGAACACGCGCGTAGAAGAGCGGGTCGTCTGGCGTGTCAACTTCCGTTCCTTCGTAAAGCCCTTTGAAGTCGAGTACTGCAGCGCAGCCACTGTCAGCGACGGCCCGCAGTGTTGCTTCGTCCCACTCGGGAGTTGGGTCGAGCTTGAACTCCAAGTTCGGGTATAGAGAGAGCCGCTGTTCGAGCGGCGCCAAAATCGCCGGAGCTTCGCCGAGTCGCAGCGAACAGACGAAGCGAAGCGGCCTTGGCGTCAAACCAAGGCGCTGGTGGAGCGACTGTCCGGCTTGACGCAGGGTCAGGTCGAGTGCGGCCGACTCAAATCCCCAAATTCTGTAGTTGTGGGAGATCTCGCGGACGGGGGGCTGTGGAAAAAGATCGAGCCCTTCGAGCGCTTGGCAGAAGCTCCCCAGCGTCCACTCGCCGGCCAGTGGTAGCGGCGCGCCCCAAGCCTGCAGCGCTACGTGGTCTTCGTTGTCGTAGGTGACGTCCTCGCCGCTGCCAGTCTCGCCCGCGCCACTGAAGCTGATTGTCGTCGTCATCCGCAGAAAGCCGGATGAAACGTCCGCCTGCTGCCCGCTCAGCTCGTGACTGTCGATCGTCAGCGGCAGCTCAGCAAGACGGTCGAAGCTTGCCATCACGGAGCTTCTGGGCTTTGCGCTTCAAGCCGCGCAATCAACTCGTCCAGCTTGATCTCGTCGAGCCCTTGGCTGACCGCTTCCAGCTCACCGGCGCAATACTCGACCAGCGCGCGCCCTTCCTTGACCAGCTCCAGCGTTTCGCGCAGCCCTGCCTCGCCGGAATCGAGCCTGCGGATTATCTCCTCAAGGCGGGCGGTCGCAAGCTCGTAGCTCTGTTCAGGCTCAGTCATCGATGCCCGTGATCTTCGCATCAACTGCGTTGTCTGCGAACTGAAGACGAAGATCTTCCGCCGCGCGGGCCTGCGCAGCGCTTGTGATCACGTTCCCCTTGCCATCGTCAACCATCGCGTAACCGCGCTCAAGCACTCCCTTCGGATCATGCGCGGAGAGCGCGATCGAGAGGCCTTCGAGCGTGCGCAGGCGGGCGAGCTTGTCGGGGCCTGCACCGGCGAGCGCCTTGCGCGCCAGCACCTCAGCGACAGTCGCTGAACGTTCGCGTTCAAGCACAAGGCGTCGCTGGCCGGCGGCGCGCAGCTCACGCGCATCCTGGTGAAGTTCACGCCGCTGGTCCGCGATCTGCGTTCCCGGCACGCGCGCCAGCGCCGCTAAGGCGCGTGCGCGGCCGACTACGGCGCCCTGCGCGTTGCGCGAGAGCGCGCCGATTAAGGCGCGCAGCGCGGCGCGCTCGCCGTTGATGTCGAGCGGCACTGCGGCCTCGGCGGCGTGGGTTGGCGTTGAGCAGCTCTCGGCCGCGACGTCGTCAATCAGCGTTTGGTCGGTGTGGTGGCCAACGCTGGCGATCACCGGCACGCGCAGCAGCGCGACGGTGCGGCAGAGCGTTTCGTCGCAGAAGGCAAAAAGGTCGGCCAGCGAGCCGCCGCCGCGGGCGACGATGATCGTCTCGACCTGCTGAATCCCGGAAAGATCAGTTAGCGCCTGCGTTATCGCAGAAGCTGCCCTGCGGTCCTGCACCGGCGCGAAGCCCCAGACCAGAGTGCCTGCCCAGCCGCGACGCTCGAGCCCGGCGAGAACGTCATCACGCGCCTTCCCTGTTTCGCTAGTGATCACGCCGATCGTGTGCGGCAGATGCGGCCGCGCCAGGAGCTTCTGTGGTTCAAAGAGTCCCTCGCCCTGAAGTTGGCGCCGCAGCACCGCCAGCTGCGCTAGCAGATCTCCTTCACCGGCTGCGCGAAGCGCCGTCACCTCAAATGAGAAGGAGGGAGAGGAGGTCTTGCTGCCGGGGTAGTAGTCGGGGCCGCCGGCAACGACGATCTGGGCGCCGTCTGAGAGCGAAGAGCCAACCTCACCGAGGGCTTCGAACTTGTTCGTCCACATTGCGCAGGGCACAGCGCCGCGCGCGTCGCGCAGCTCAAAGTAGACGCGCGCCTTTGACCTCCTCAGCGTCCAGATCTCACCAAACAGTTGAAGCCTTGCGCGGCCGCGCAGCTCCTCGCGCAACATCTCGGCGTAGGCGCCAACTGGGAACGGCCCCTTCAGCGCGCTGCCCTCGATTCCGGCTGGGATCTCGGGGCTCTCGTCCATCGCCCCGGGCCGGCTAGCGCAGCTTCGGGTCGATTACGCTGGCCAGCGGCTCGAGCCCTTCGCTCTGCTGCCCGCGGATCTCGCCGTCGTAGCCGAGCTCGTCGAGACGGGCGATCTGCAGCTGGCCTTCGAGCCGCGCGGGGTGCCCAGCGGGAAGATCCTCAATCAAGCGACGAATCCGGTTGCGTAGTTGGAGCGAAAAGTGCGGCGTTGAGGCATGAACGAGCTTGCGAACGTCATCAACGCTGATGTCGAGTGCCTGGCTTGGGTTGTTGGAGGGCGTCTGGGATTCACTCATCGGGCTGCTGCCTCTTTCGTTACCGGAGCAATCTCCAGCAAGCTATCGATCGTAGCCTGCGCGCGGTCGGTTACGGCCGTCGGGTCGCCAATTATCCAAGCGTGGTTGTAAACGCCGCGCACCGGGTCGGATGAGTAACCGGGGCGGATGTCGCGCAGATAGTTGGCAACATCGGGCGGCAGGCTGCCGTCGCGGCCAACCAGCAGCAGCGGGCCATAACTGCCACTGGCCGAAAGCGGCGCGGCTCCACCGGCCGTCAACGGAGCGGCGACGTTGGTGAAGACGAGGCCATGACCGGGGTCTACGATTCCCCAGCCAAAGTTACCGTCACGGAAGCGTGCAAATGCGATCGCGTTGGCGCTGGCTGGCCTTGCGCCGACCCTCGTAACTTGACCGAGCGCCGCTAGCTCGCGGGCAACATTTTCGGAGATCACCGAGCTCGGCCCGAGGATGTAGATCTTCGGCTTGCCGTGAGCCTTTACCGCTGCCGCCGTCGCAGCGGGGAGCTTGTCGCGGCCGCTGAAGAGAATGCTGTCCCCCGACTTTGCTGCCCACGAAGCGGCCGGCATCGCCATCTCCGGCGATTCGGACGAGGCGATCACGACGGCTGTGCTCCAGCGCCCCGCGATGCGTGCCTGGTAGGCGTCGATGCGCGCCGCCAGCGTAAAGGGGTCGTCGCCACCGATTGAAAGCGACTTCAGCGATGTCGGCGATCCTGCCGCGCCGAGGCGTACTACCTGCGGCCCGTCCTTTCCGGCGCCGCTTGGCGAAAGCGCGCTGAGAGCTGACTGCGTGGCGGCGGGAAGCTCAGCGCCTTCGGTCAGCAGCATCGGCGCGTGAAGCGGCGCCGCCATCAGTACTGCGCCGGCGATCGTCGCCTGCCAGCTGCCGGAGTCGGCGAGAACTACCGAAAGTGGGCGCTGGCTCGGCCGCGAGCCCGGGTAGACGGCGCGCGCGGCCGAGGCCGCAACCGAAGCCGGCGAGCTTGCCCAGACGCGGGTCGTGTTTTTCGTTGCGGCGCTGGGAATAGCAGCGACGGTTTCGCCGGGCGCTGCCTGCGCGCCCGATGAACCGTTGGTGCCTGCGTCGCCTGCGCGCCCGCAGCCTGCGGGCATCGCGATCATCAGAGCAAAACTGCCGATTGCGAAGCAACGGCGTAACGAGTTGGGCAGCATTGGCGCGAGCCTAGCGGCGAGCTATCGCCGACTCAGTCTGGAATTAGGCCCTCGCCTGTGAACTCCTCGCCGGCCTCTTCGAAGCTGAGGTCGTCGGGGGGAATAATAACGTCGGAGACAGAAAGGTCATCGTCAGCGATGACGGTGCCCTCAGAGCGAACTAGAGCCAGCAACGCGTCAAAGTTCTGCTGAAAGCCTTCGTGGTCTCCGGCTTCGACGGCCGCAACGGCGGCGTTGTCGAGCTCATTGACGCGGGCAAGCGCGTCGTCATCGAGCCGGTACTGGTTTTCTGAAGCGATTCGGATAATCATTTCGCTGGCTCCTCTCCTGCTTCAAGTTCTGCCGGCGGCGTTCCAGCGTCAAGCTCGGCCTTCATCCGCGCCATGTCGTCTTCGACGGCGCTGGCGCTCGAGAGCTCGGCGAGCTGACGATCGATGTCGTCGTTACCGTCACCGAGTGTCGTCAGGTCGTCGAAGGTGCCGGCAGCCTCCAGCTCTTCCACGGCTGAGGCGCGAGCCTTCATGTCCTCCGTCTTGTCGACGGCGCGCTGCATCGCGAGGCCAACGTCGGCCATCTCCTCGCCTACGCCAGTCGCTGCCTCGGAGATTCGGACCTGCGCTTCGGCCGCTGAGTACTGGGCCTTGATTGTCTCCTTCTTCGTGCGGAAGGCTTCGATCTTCGCGCGCAGTTTTGCTTCCGAGTCGGTCAGCTTCTGCTGCTGGCCCTCGAGCTCGGCGATCTGCGAGTCGAACGACTGCAGCTCGGTCTGGGCGATGTTCTTGCGCTCCAACGCCTCGCGCGCCAGCTCCTCATTGCCTTGGGCGAGCGCTTGGCGGGCCTGAGTGTCGAGCTTCACAACCGACTGCTCAAGCTTCTCCGACTGCATCTGCAGGCGCTTTTTGGCCGTTACGACTTCAGCGATTCCCTGCTTCACCTTCTGCAGCGACTCAAGCTGCTTCTGGTAGCTGTAGTCGAGCGTTTCGCCCGGATCTTCAGCGCGGTCCAAAACCTTTGAAACCTTCGCTTTTATGACGGTTGACATGCGCCCACTTAGACCAGCCACTTGTGCTCCTTAAGGTCGACTTAACAAGATTCTTCCCAAGCCTAGCGGCAGGGCGTTGCTAAGCTGCGATCAGGCCGAGTTCCTCACCGATATGAGTGAGGAAGCGGGGGACCCAACGGAGGCTTTGGCCTTCAGGGGCGAATACCGGGCATTGCCGCCTGGTTAGCGTTTTTTTGCGCGAGCCCGTCAGCTCACCTCGCAGGCCTGATTGCAGTGATTGCCAATGAGCAAGTCGACCAATAGCTTCCGCGCTCTGATGCGCCCCCGCCTTTCCCTGCTCGCTCTCGTGGCGATCCTTCCTGCCGTCCTTTGGGCGGTCGTTCCGGTCGGCTCGCTCGGTGCCTCCAGCGACGCCAAGCTCAGCGACCTCAAGAACAAGATCGAGAAGACGCAGTCGCAGGTTGATTCGAAGAAGGGAACCGAAGGCGTTCTCACCTCAGAGGTTGCCAAGTGGCAGTCGAAGATCAACGCCCTTCAAGCCAAAATCAACAAGCTGCAGAGCCGCCAAGATGAAATTCAGGTTGGCCTCAATCGCGAAACCAAAGAGCTGACCGAGATTCAAGATGAGCTGCGCAAGCAGCGCCGCCGACAGGTCGTGATGAAGGCCCGGCTCGAAGAGGGTCGCCGCGTGCTCGGCCAACGCCTGTTTGAGCTCTACCGCGCCGACGCGCCGACGCTGATCTCGGTCGTGCTTGATTCGAAAGGCTTCGCCGAGCTGCTTGAGCGCAGCGAATTTCTCCAGCGGATCGGCGAGCAGGACAGGCGCGTGATCACGCTTGTTCGCGAGGCACGAGTCGAAGCGACCGTCAGCGCCAACCGCCTTGGCACGCTCGAAGGCCGCCAGCAGAAAGTTACCGCGCGAATCAAAGTAAAGCGCGATGCTGTCGCTTCAATCAAGCGCGAACTCGTGTCCACGCGCGGTGGCTTCGACCAAAGCAAGGAGCGCAAAGCGACGCTGCTGGCCAGCGTCAAGAGCGACCGCCGCAAGCTTGAGGGCGCGCTTTCAGAAATGATTGAAACGCAGGCCAAGATTGAGGGCGTGCTGGTAAACGGCGGACCGATCCGCCAAGGTTCAGGTTCGATGGTTTGGCCGGTCAACGGGCCGATCACATCGCCCTTCTGCGAGCGCCGCGCGTGGGAATCCTGCCACCCTGGAATCGACATTGGCGTTCCAGCAGGAACGCCAATCCGCGCTGCCGACAGCGGTACAGTCCGAGTCGCCTCGATGAACGGCGGCTACGGCAACTACACCTGCGTCGCGCACAGCGCATCGCTCTCCAGCTGCTACGCCCACCAATCGCGCTACGCCGTGAGCGTCGGCCAAAATGTCAGCAAGGGTCAGGTAATCGGCTACATCGGCTGCACGGGGTTCTGCTTCGGTGACCACCTCCACTTCGAGGTGCGAATCAACGGTCAAGTGACCAACCCGATGAACTACCTCTAGCCTTTCTCCAATGCAGCCGGAGATCGACCTTTTCGGGCTGCCGGTAAAGACCTTCGGGCTGATGTTCGCGCTCGCCTTCCTTGCCGGCGGCGCCGTGCTCCACCGTCGCCTGCTGGAGCGCGGGCTGCCCGGCGACTGGGCCTATGAGGCGATCTTCGCGGCGCTCGCCGGCGGCCTCGTTGGCGCGCGGCTGATCTGGATTGTCGAGAATCTCGACTCGGTCGATGGCGACGTGCTCGGCAGCATCTTTTCCGGCTCTGGGTTGGTCTGGTACGGAGGGGCGGCCGGCGGCGCTTTGGCGGTGATCGTCTGGGCGCGTTGGCGCGGCTGCCTTGAGATGGCGACCTTCGACCTCGCTGCGGTGCCGCTCGCACTCGGCTACGCGATCGGCCGAATCGGCTGCCAGCTCTCCGGTGACGGCGATTACGGCAAAGCCTGGGATGGACCGTGGGCGATGGGCTACCCAGACGGCACTGTGCCGACGGCGCCGGGCGTGACCGTCCACCCAACGCCGATCTACGAGACGCTGGTGATGGGCCTGATCGCTTGGCTGCTGTGGAACCTGCGTGACCGCGTGCGGCCAGGAGTCTTGTTCGCGCTTTGGCTGCTGCTCGCCGGGCTGGAACGCTTGCTGGTTGAGTTCTTCCGCCGCAACGAGATCGCGGCGCTCGGCCTGACCCTGCCGCAGTTGCAGAGCCTTGCGATGATCATCGGCGCGCTGATCTGGCTGGCAGTCGTCTTCCGGCGCCATGGTTCGGTCACATTGCCTAGGCAGAGTGGAATGATGCGCGCCAATGGCTGAAACAGAACTGTTGGAGAACGTCTACCCAATCGGGAGCAGACTCAACGAGCTCGGAAGGCTCGAGGTCGGTGGCTGCGACGTTGTAGAGCTGGCGGCCGAGTTTGGCACTCCCGCCTACATTGTCGCCGAAGACGACTTGCGCGCCCGCGCCCGCGGCCTCCAGTCCGCCTTTGGCGCTGCGAGCGATGACTTTGAGCTCATATTTGCTTCGAAGGCCTTTCCCTGCGCAGCGATCTGTGCGCTCTTTGCCGAGGAAGGCTTTGGCTGCGACGTCGCCTCAGCCGGTGAGATGGCAATCGCGCTTTCCGGCGGAGTTCCCGCCGCGAAGATTCAGATGCACGGCAACGCAAAGAGCGAGCTCGATCTTCAGCGCGCCGTCGAGCTTGGGGTAGGCGCGATAGTGGTTGACAACCTTCGTGACCTTGACCGGCTCGAGCGGCTCGTCGAGAGCCCGGCGAAGCAAAGGGTTTATTTGCGGGTCGCGCCCGGAATTAATCCCGACACGCATCCGGCGATCTCAACCGGCGGGCCGAACACGAAGTTCGGCTTCGATCTTGAGCACGCGCCGGCTGCGATCGCCCGCGCTCAGCAGATCGGCTCGCTCAATCTCGCCGGCCTGCACTTCCACATCGGCTCGCAGATCTTCGATCTTTCCCCATTCGAAGGCGCGCTACAGAGCCTCGCCAGCCTCGGCGACTTCAAGGCCTACAACCTTGGCGGCGGACTCGCCGCTGCCTACACGGCGCAGGATCAGCCGCCGAGCTACGCCGAATACGCGGCGGTCAAGGCGGGTGCGCTGGAGAGCGTTTTCGGGCCTGGCCACCGCCTGCTTGACGAGCCAGGCCGCGCACTGGTAGCCAACGGCTGCGTCACGCTTTACAGCGTTGAGTCGGTCAAGCGGAATGTTGATACCTACGTCGCCGTTGACGGTGGCATGTCCGACAATTTGCGGCCGATGCTTTATGGCGCTCGCTACGAGGCAGAGATTGCCGACCGTTTCGGCGGTGGCACCGCCTGCCATCTGGTTGGAAAACATTGCGAATCGGGCGACATTCTGATCCGTGGCGCCGATCTAAATCAGCCGGCTGCAGGAGATCTGGTCGTTGTTCCGGCCACGGGGGCGTACGGTCATGCAATGGCCAACAACTACAACGGCGCTTTGAGGCCACCTGTGATCTTTGCGAGCAATGGCGACGCGCGCGTCGTCGTGCGCCGCGAGAGCGACGACGACCTCTTGGTCCGTGATGTCTGAGCAGCAGCTGAAGATTGGCTTGCTGGGCCGCGGGACGGTAGGAGCGGCCTTCGCTGAGCTGGTCGAAGAGCGCGCCGACGAGGTCGCTGGGCTGACCGGTCGACGCCCCGTGATCAGCGGTGTACTGACGCGCAGCGAAGGTGATGCCTCGGCGATTATCGCCGAGGCCGACCTGATCGTCGAAGTGATCGGTGGAACCGAGCCGGCGCGCGAATACGTGCTCGCGGCGCTGAACGCCGGGTTGCCGGTAGTCAGCGCCAACAAGCAGCTGCTTAGTCGCCACGGCCCTGAGCTCTGGGCCGCAGCCACGGCGGGCGGAGCGCAGATCCGCTTCGAGGCCGCTGTCGCTGCGATCGTTCCTGTCGTTCGCGTTCTTTCCGAATCACTGAGCGGGGCGCAGATCGACCGCATCCACGGAATCGTCAACGGCACGACCAACTTCATCCTCTCCGAGATGGCCTCGACCGGAGCCAGCTACGAAGCTGCGCTGGCGCAGGCGCAGCAACTTGGCTTCGCCGAAGCCGACCCCAGCGAGGACGTCGGCGGCGCTGACGCTGCCGCCAAAATGGCGCTGCTCGCACAGCTCGCCTTCGGTGGCTGGGTAGCGCTCGAGGAGGTCGTTTTCGAAGGGATTGAGCAGCTGACGACGGAGGACATCGCCTACGCCAAAGAGTTCGGCCTGGCGCTGAAACTGCTCGGCACCGCAGAACGCGTCGGTGACGCGATCTCGGTTCGCGTCCATCCTGCCTTCCTGTACGCAGCCCATCCGCTGGCGAGCATCAACGGCTCGTTCAACGCCGTCACGATCGAGTCACCGGCAATCACTGAGATCACGCTCTCCGGCCCCGGCGCAGGCGGCCCGCAGACGGCCAGCGCCGTGCTCGGCGACGTCGTCAGCGTGCTGAGCGGCGTGCCAGCAGTAGAGCCTCCCCGGCGCGAGGCGAAGCTCACCGACGCTGTTTGGTCGGCTTTCTATCTGCACCTTGAGGTTGCCGACAGGCCGGGCGTGCTGGCGCAGGTCGCGCAGCTGCTCGGCGAGCATGGCGTCTCGGTCAAGAGCGTTGCGCAGTCCGGCCTCGGCGACAACGCTCGCCTGGTGATGGTCACGCACTCGATTCTCGAAGCCGATTTCTACAGCGCCTGCGATCAGATTGCGGAATTGGAGTTCATCCGTGCTGCGCCCCGCGCAATCCGTGTAATCGACGAGCAGTTCATCGGCTGATGGAAGGCCTGATCGAGCGCTACCGCGAGCGCCTGCCGTTCGCTGCGGACGATCCGATTGTCAGCCTCGATGAAGGCTCAACGCCGCTGCTTTACGCTTGCGAGCTAAGCGAACGACTCGGCGTCGAGGCTTGGCTGAAGATCGAGGGGGCCAACCCAACCGGCTCGTTCAAAGATCGCGGTATGACCTGCGCAGTTTCGGGCGCGCTGCGTGACGGCTCGACCGCCGTCGTCTGCGCCTCAACCGGCAACACGGCAGCAAGCGCGGCCGCCTACGCCGCGCGCGCCCGAATGACCTGTGCCGTGATCGTCCCCGACGGCAAGATCGCCCGCGGCAAGTTGGCTCAGGCAGTAATTCATGGTGCCCGCGTGATCGGGCTGCGCGGCAACTTTGACGAGGCTCTGCGGCTTGTGCGTGAGCTTTCCGCCAACCATCCAATCGCGCTGGTCAATAGCGTCAACCCATTGCGAATCGAAGGCCAAAAGACCGCCGCCTTTGAGCTGATTGAGGCGCTTGGCCCTGAGCGGCCGCTCGATGCGCTTTCAATCCCTGTTGGCAACGCTGGCAACATAACCGCCTATTGGAAGGGCTTCACGGAATCTGCTGATGTGCTCGAACGGATGCCGCGGATGCTTGGCTTTCAGGCTGCCGGTGCTGCGCCGCTCGTTCTCGGCCACCCGGTTGAGCAGCCGGAGACGCTTGCGAGCGCGATTCGGATTGGCGACCCGGCGCGCGGCGACGAGGCGCTCAGCGCCGTCGCTGATTCTGGCGGCGTGATCAACTCCGTGACCGACGAGCAGATTCTTGAGGCCTACAGCTTCCTTGGCTCCCACGACGGCGTCTTCTGCGAACCATCGAGCGCGGCGTCGGTTGCTGGGCTGATCGTCCACGGCGTGCCAGAAGGGGTCGAGCGGATCGTCTGCGTTCTGACCGGGCATGGTCTGAAGGATCCTGAAACGGCGATCGAAGTTGGCGGCGGAATAATCGCCTGCGAACCGGAGCTGGCGGCGGTCGAGGCCGCCGTCTGGGGCTGACGATGGAGCGGCGCCGGCTTGTAACCGTCCCGGCCTCATCTGCCAACCTTGGCCCCGGCTTTGACGCCTTCGCCGTAGCGCTTTCATGGGCGATGGAACTTGAGGTGGCGGAGACCGGCAGCTTCTCGGTTGAGACCGATCTCGCGATCGCGCGCGATCGCCGCAACCTCGTTGTCCGCGGCTTTGAGCGGCTCCATCCGCCCGACGACTTCAGCTTCACGATCCGTTCCGAGATTCCGCTGAGCGGTGGCCTTGGAACCAGCGCCGCCGCCTACCTCGCGGGATTGATCGCCGCCGATCATCTCTTTGAGCTAGACGCCGACCTGTTCTCGCTTGGTGCCGAGCTAGATGAGCACCCCGACAACATCGCTGCTGCGCTCCAAGGCGGCTTCGTCATAACGACCGGTGGCGAGATCACGCGCTTCGATCCGCCGGACGGGCTCGAAGCTGTGCTCGTCGTGCCGAACGAGGCGGTCGCCACGCGTGAGGCCCGCGCGGCGCTGCCCGAGCAGGTGCCGATCGCTGATGCCGTCTTCAACGTCGCCCACGGCGCCTTGCTGACGCTCGGGCTCGCGCAAGGCGACTTTGAGCTAATCGCTCGCGGCCTCGATGATCGCCTCCACCAGACCTACCGCGGCCCGCTATACCCGCGCTCCTTTGACCTGATCGCGCGGGCGAAGGAGTTTGGCGCGCTCGGCGCGACGCTCTCCGGCGCCGGGCCAACGGTGCTGGCCTGGACGACCTTCGATACAACTGGGGGAGTAGCCGAAGCGCTCAGCGCCGAGGCTGGCGAGTGGGCGCAGGTGAGCCGCGTTCGCTTCGAACCGAGCGGAGCTGACGTTCGCGAGCTTTAGGCGCCGGCTTCGGCCGGTATCAGCGAAGCGATTTGCGCGCTCTGCTCGTGAAGGCCGAGTCGCTTGAGTAATTCGGCGGCGACGAGCAGGTAGTCGGCGCCAAGGTCGGGACGATGCTCGAAGATTGGTGTTGCCCGCTCGGCCGATTCGGCATAGGCGATCGATTGGCGCACGGTCTGGTCAAGTAACCGGTCACCGACGTGCTCGCGCAGCGCTTCGAAGGCTTCGCGCGAGTGAACGGTGCGCATGTCGGCGATGTTGAAGAGAACGCCAAGCCATTGGAGCTGAGGGTTGAGGCTGTCGCGCGCCAGCTCGATCACCTCGAGCGCCTGCTCGACGCCGTGCAGCGCGAAGTACTGCGCCTCACTGCTGAGCAGCGCTTGGTCGGCTGCGACGAGCGCGTTGACGGTCAGGAGCCCCAGCGCTGGCGGGCAGTCGATGAAGATCACGTCGTAGCGGTCACCGACCTCGGCGAGCGCGCCGCGCAGGGTTAGCTCGCGGCCCATCTTGCCGGCCAGCGTGATCTCGGCCTCAGCCAAGCTCAGGTTGGCGGGAATCACATCGTCAACTATCGCGGCGCTGGCAGTGGCGCGGCCGGAGAGCACATCGCCGATCGTTGGCTCAGCCTCGGGGTCGATGTCGAAGTAGTCGGAGAGGTTGCCTTGGGGGTCTAAATCAACGGCCAGCACGCGCAGGCCGGTCTGTCGGAATGCGCCGACGAGGTGACGGACCGTCGTTGTCTTGCCTGTCCCGCCCTTCTGGCTCAGGACCGAGATCGTAATCGCCATTTGCGGCGAGTCTAGACAGGCAGCGAGCTGGGCGGTTCGGCGCCCTCGGCTGCGACGTCGGTTGTGACGCTGACGAAGTTCATCTGGTAGCGACCGATGAGGAAGCTGTCGCCGTCGACAAGGGTGTGACGGTCGATCCGCTCGGCGGCAACAAAGATTCCGTTGAGGCTGCTGTCGTCAACCAGTTTCAGATCATCGCCTTCGCGAATGATCAGCGCGTGGCGACGCGAGACGGTCGGATCATCGAAGCGGATGTCGGCGGCCGTACTGCGACCGATTCGCGTCCAGTCGCCGATCAAAGCGACTACGCGAACAAGATCGCCTTCGCTAAAGACCAGATAGTCACCGGCCTGCGTCAGCGAGCCGCGCGCGACGTCGACCAGTTCGGCCTGTGAATCTAGCTGCGGCTCCCGCGCCGAGGGCGCAGGCGAATGCGATGCGGTCGTGCGGTCAAGTCGATCCTCTGCGCTCATCACAAGCCGTCCAATCGTTGAAGCTGAATCGCGACTGACGTTAATCCTACGCTTGCTGTCAATACATTGACAGCAAGCGGCAGGAGAACCTTAATTGCCAACGAATTAGGCAAGATGTTGAGTTGGAATCGCTTACTTGGAGAGCCGGAATTGGAGATCAGGCTGCTGCGAAAAGGGCACGCCACACGGCTTGCAGCCGAGCTTCATTGCGCCGACTGTGGCCGCATTCCGCTGACAGGCGAGCAGGTCTATGAGTTCGAAGGCGGGACGATCTGCACACTCTGCAGCAGCAAACATCAAGATCAGCCGCGAGTGGTCGCTCCAGTTCATCACGTCGAGCACGGCATCAGCGTTCGCAGATCAAAGCTGCCGCGCGCCGCGTAGCGTTAGTCGCGCGCCTTTCCGCTTCGCTGCCTCGGTAGACTGCGCCGAGAAATGCAGCCCTGCACGATTTCGCAGAAGATTGACCGGCCGGTGAACGTCGTCTTCGACTACCTCTCCGATCTGGCGAACTACTCCGAGTTCACCGACCATTTTCTGACCGACTGGCGGATGACGCGCGAGGAGACCTACGGGCTGGGGGCGGGTGGGCGCTTCCGCGAGGAGATTCGCTTCGACCGCTTTGGATGGGGCGACATGGCGATCGTTGAGTACGTTGCCCCTCGGCTGATCGTGCTCGTCGGCTGCGGCGGCAAGTACAACCGCATCCGCAGCTTGACGGCCTTCGAGCTGAGCGACGACGGCGATGACGGCAGCGAGGTCAGATTGACCGTTGAGACACGCCCCGTCTTCCCCAGCGACAAGGTCGTCGGCGCGCTGGGTCAAGACCGCGCCCGTCGTCGCGGCTGGCGCAAGTCGCTCAAACGGCTTTCACGGATTCTCGAAGAGGGCAAAGAGCGTGGGCCGCGGGCGACGATCGCCGGCGGTGCTCGCAAGCCCGCAACAGGGCTGCGCGACTAGGTCTTGCTGGCGCTTAATCGAATACAGTTTGAGTCCGTAATGTTCCGCCGCCTCTTCGCCCTAACCCTTCTCGCCGCCGCACTAACTGGCCTCGCCGCTTGCGGTGACAAGGAGGCGACCGTTTCCGTTGGTGAATCGGAGGCGATCTTCGTGACGCTGGGCGATCTCCAGTACCAAGTTCAAATGTCGCGCCAGCTCAATCCTGCCGATGCTGGTGACAGCGACCTGCTGGCTGGAATCGATCCAACTGAATCATCGTTGGGCGACGAAGACCTCTGGTTCGGCGTCTGGGTACGCGCTTTTAACAGCAGCGACTCGGTCGCCTCGACTGCCGACGAGTTCAAGATTATTGACACGCGCGGCGAGGAGTTCGAGCCGATGGTCGTCGAGGAGAGCAACAAGCTCGTCTTCCGTGCGGCGCCGGTTGAGGCCGATGGCGGCCAGTATCCCAACCCCAACAGCGCTGCCGCGAACTTGCCGACGGCCGGTGCGATCCTGATCTTCAAGCTCCCTTATCCGGTGCTCGACTACCGCCCGCTTGAACTTGAGATTGAAAGCACCGATCTTCCTGGCGAGAAGGCCAGCGTCACACTCGACGTTTAGCGCTGCGCGAGCATCGCGCTCAGTACCCCTCTGGCCGCGGGAGCCGCGGTTCCGCCACCAGTCCCGGCGCCTACGAACATCACGCCGACCGCGCTGCTGGCGACCTTCCCCTTGCCGGCCGGCGCGAAAGCAATAAACCAGGCGTCGGTGTCTTCCGGGTTCTCGCTCGGCGAACGCAGCTCGGCGGTGCCCGTCTTTCCCGCGACCTTCACACCGGGAATTGCTGAGGCCGTCCCGGTGCCGCGGCTGACGACACCGATCATGTAACGCTCAAGAATCTCTGCCGTCGACCGCTTGATCGCTCGCGCGCCGCTTGAAGGCTTCGCTTTCGCGGCGGTCGCTTGGCTGAGCGTTGGCGTCACCAGGCGACCCTTGCGAGCGATCGTCGTCGCAACCAGCGCCATCTGCAGCGTGCTGGCCTGAACTTGACCCTGCCCAATCGCCGATGAGCCGACGTTGAGGTCGTCGCCGAGCTCGAGCGGGATAGTGCTCTGCGCCGCGCCGGGGATCGGCGAGATGCGGTTGAACCCAAAGCGCTGCGCGGCGGCGACCAACTTCGGCCCACCGAGCTTTGCGCCAAGCGGGGCGAATACCGAGTTGCAGGACTCGGCAAATGCCTCGGCGAGGCTGCCGCCGCAGACTTCTCCCCCGGCATTCGAGAGGCGGAAGCCGGAGATCTCAATCCCCGACATGAACGGGAAGGTCGATTTTGTGCTGACGACTCCAGCGTCGAGCGCGCCAGCGGTTGAGATTACTTTGAAGGTTGAGCCGGGAGGCTGAAGCAGCGAAAAGGCTTGGCCGGCGAATGCTTCAATCGCGCCGTTGCGCGGGTTCAGCGCGACGACGCCGCCTTGGCGGCCGGCCATCGCGTTGATCGCCGCCTGTTCGACGCTTGGGACGATTGTCGTCCGCACCTTTTCGCCGGGGCTTCCCGGGGAGCGTGCGATCACTCGATTGCCTGCGCTCAGGGTGCCCGACGGCAAGCCCGCCAGTTGCGGTTGAAAGATCAGCTCCAGCCCCGAGATGCCAACCTGAGCGTCGGGCGGAATCCCGAGAGCGTTGATTTCTGGTGCGCGCTCCGCAGGAATCGAGCCAATCTGGCCGACAACTTCGCTCGAGATCGCCGGGATTGATGAGCTTCGCGCCGCTCCTTCAGCGAGTACCTGCCCGTCTTTGGCGAGCAGTGAGCCGCGTTCCTTCATCTCTGTGCTGCGCGTTAGCTGCTGACCGGGTTTTAGGTCGGGGAAGGCGTTGGCGGGGATCCAAGCGATACGGGTGTTGTCGCCGTCCTCCGTCGTTTGCAGCACGACGTTGCCGCTGATCGTGCCGAAGATGCGTGTGCGGATTGTCAACGGAAGCTGCCAGCGGCCGTCACCAATCTCTTTCGGTTCGCCGGCTCTGACCGATCGTTCGCCTGCCGTCGCGGTAGCGAGCGTCGTGCGGTTCGATTGAGCGAAGTCAAGCAGCGGCGTGCTCTTCTGGGTTTGCGCAGTTAGCTGCGCATACATCGTCGCCCAATCGGCCTTCGACCAGGCTTGCGCGTAGGCACGAACCTCACTTTCACCGGCGGCGCCCGAGGAGGCTCCAGCGATCGCGCCGAAGAGGAATGCCAGGCCGGCGAAAAGTGCTGCGGGAATCGCGCATTGACGTAACAAATCGTTTCGTTTCTGCCCGTCGGTGCGCTTCACATTGGAGCGGCTGCTCGAACCCGGTCGCTTCGGTCGTGATCGACTAGGCTTTTCGCTCATCGTTCGCTCACAGCCGTCATTTTAAGGTAACTAACGAGGCGGTCAGATTAGGGTCGGTCCGGGAGGCCGCTACGCTGCGGCGCGATGGGTAAGACATTGATCATCGCCGAGAAGCCGTCCGTGGGGGAGGACCTCGCTCGCGTCCTGCCCGGCCCTTTCAAGAAGAAAGCCGGCACTGGCGAGAAGCGATCCCGCGCCCTCGAAGGCCCCGATCACATCGTTAGCTGGGCGGTCGGTCACCTCGTTTCGCTCGCCGATCCGGACCAGTATGACGACAAGTTCAAGAAGTGGCGGATGGCGGATCTACCGATCGTTCCGACCAAGTTCAAACTTGAAGTGCGCGATGAGCGCGCGCAGAAGCAGATGAAGGTCGTCCGGGAATACCTGCGCAGCGCCGAGGTTGATCTCGTCATCAACGCTTGCGATGCCGGCCGCGAGGGTGAGCTGATCTTCGCCTACCTCTACGAGAAGTCTGGTTCAAAGAAGCCGGTCGAGCGGCTCTGGCTCTCTTCGATGACGGAATCGGCGATGCGGGAGGCGCTTGAAAATCTGCGCCCCGCAAGCGAGTTTGCGCTGCTTGAGGAAGCTGCACGCTCGCGCTCTGAGGCCGACTGGATCGTCGGAATGAACGCCACTCGGGCAGCGACGATTCGGCTGCGCTCATCGTTTGACGGCGCCGTTTCGCTCGGCCGCGTGCAGACGCCGACGCTGGCGATCTTGACCTCTCGCGAAGAGGAGATTCGAGCTTTCGTCCCCGAGGCCTACTGGCTCGTTGACGCCAAGTTTGAGGCTGTCGGCGACCGCAAGTATGAGGGCCGCTACCACGCCGGCGCCAAGCCACGGATCGAAAAGCAGGCATCGGCCGACGAGATCGTCGCCGCCGTCAAAGGCCAGCGCGGCAAGATCACAAAGCTCGACAAGACGAAGAGAACTGAAAAGCCACCGATGCTTTACGACCTTACATCGCTCCAGCGCGACGCCAATACGCGCTTTGGTTTCTCGGCTAAAAGGACGCTTGGCGCTGCGCAGCGCTGCTACGAGGAACACAAGGCGCTCACCTATCCGAGGACGAACTCGCGCTACCTGACGACAGACATGGTCGATGAGATCAAGCCAACCGCCGAACAGGTCGGCCGCGACTCCGAGTACGCGGCCGCCGCCGAATACGTAACCGGCCTCGACCTGCTGCCGCTGGGGCGCGTAGTCAACGACGAGAAGGTCGGTGACCACCACGCGATCATTCCAACCAACGCCGGTCACAAGCTCGACAAGATGAGCTCCGATGATCGCCGCATCTACGACCTCGTCGTGCGGCGCTTCCTGGCGATCTTTCACCCCGACGCTGAGTTTGAGAACACGCGCGTCGAAACGACCGTCGCCGAACACGTCTTCCGAACCCGCGGCAAGGTTCTGATCGTCCCCGGCTGGCGCGGCGTCTACGGCGAGCTGGCCGACGGCGCAAAGAGCGCGGCCGAAGAGGACGAAGGGCGCGACCAGACGCTGCCGAAGCTTGAGCTCGACGAAGAGATCGATACGACAGAGGTCGAGGCGCTCGAGAAGGAGACAAAGCCGCCGCGGCGCTACTCCGACGCTTCGCTGCTTGGAGCAATGGAGACGGCCGGCAAGCTAGTTGACGACGACGAGCTGCGCGAAGCGATGAAGGAGTCGGGGATCGGCACGCCCGCCACGCGCGCCGCGATCATCGAACGCCTGATCGACGTTGGCTACATCGAGCGCGAAGGCCGCGCGCTGGTCCCAACCGAGAAGGGAATGAATGTGATTCGCCTGCTCGAAGGCCATCCGCTGACGCAGCCCGCCTTGACCGGCGAGTGGGAGCATCGCCTCAGCGAGATTCAAGAGGGAACCGAAACGCGCAAGAAGTTCATGGCCGACATCAAAGAGTTCGCAGTCGGCACGATCAGCGAGCTCGACACAAAGCTCAAGGACGTCAAGATTCCGCGCGCCAACCTTGGGCCATGCCCGGTCTGTGGCGCCGACATCATCGAAAACCGCAAGGGCTACTCCTGCTGGGCGCGTGAGGACCCAGGCTGTGGCTTCGTGATCTGGAAGGGCAAGGTCGGCAAGCAGCTGCCGGCGGCGATCGCCCGCGAGCTGATCACAACCGGCCGCACTGAAAAGCAGGTCGCAGGTTTTAAGGGCCGCAGCGGCCGCTCGTTCCGCGCCAAGCTCGCGCTTCAGCAGTCCGAGGAAGGCAAGTGGCGCGTTGAGTTCGACGAGGCCTGGGCAAAGGAGGGCGCGAAGGCGCCTGCCGCCGAGGACGCAACCGCCGACGCCGACGCGATCGCCGAGGCCGAGGCCGCCAAGGCGGCTAAGACCGGCGGCGACTCCGCCGACGAGGCCGCTTGAGCCTGCGCCTCAGGCGCGTCAGTTTTTCCCGGTCGGCGGCGACCATCTTCTAGTGCCGCTGAAACTGATCACAGGGCCGGTCAACTCCGGCAAGGCCGACCTCGTGCTTTTTGAGGTCGGAGCTGCAGCAGATGCGGGGCTCGATCCTGTTCTCGTCGCACCGACGCTTGCTGACGCCGACCTGCTGCGCCGTGATCTCGCGCGGCGCGGCGTAACCGACGCCGTCCGCGTAACCAGCTTCCGTGGCCTTTGGGAGCTGATCGCGCGGCGCGCAGGCTTCGACCCGAGGCCCCTCTCCGCGTTCATCCTGCAGCGGATCGCTCGCGTCGTCGTCGATCAAACCCTCGCCAGCGGCCAACTAACGCTGCTCGCAGCTTCCGCCCAGAGCGACAGCTTTGCCGCAGCGCTCGCGGGGCTGGCGGACGAGCTCGGTGAGGTGAGAGCTACTCCTGCCCGCTTCGCTGAGGCGATGAACGCTTGGGACGCGAGCCCAGACGGCCGCGGCGGCTATGGCGCCGAGCTCGCGATCCTGTTCCGCGCCTACCGCGAGCGGCTTGAGGCGATCGGAGGGCGCGATGAATCCATTTACGTCGCAGAGCTGCTCGACACGCTCGCGCAGGATCCGAGCCGCTGGCGTGAGACGCCGGTCGCCTTCTACGGCTTCGATGATTTTGAATTGCGCCAGGTCGACACGATCAGGATGCTTAGCGAGGCCGCCGATGCGCCGCTAACCGTCTCATTTCCTTATGAGCAGCGCACCGCGTTCGAAGGGCGCGAGCGGATCTTTGGCCAGCTGATCGAGCTGGCCGATGGCTTGGTGACCAACTGCGAGGCGAGCAAGCAGCACTATTTCGAGCCGAGCGCCGACGCGCTCTACTCGCTTGAGCGCGCACTCTTTGAGCTGGATCCAGTCGAGATCGACCCTGGCCAAGCTGTGGAGCGCTTTGAAGCTGGCGGCGAGCGGGCTGAGATCGAGCTGGTGGCGGCCCGGGCTGCTGCGCTGATCGGCGCCGGCGCAGCGCCGGAGCAGATCGCGGTCGCCGTTCGTGACCTAGATCAGTCGGCGCCCTTGATTGAGGAGGTATTCGCCGCTGCCAACGTCGTGATCGCGATCCGCAAGCGGGTCAAGATTGGGCACACGTCTCTCGTGCGAGGGATTCTTGCGTTGCTCTCCTGCGCGCTCTGCGAGGACCCCCAGTCGGTGAGGTCGGGCGCTCTTGTCGTCGCGCTGATCGGCTGGCTGAGGACGCCCGGCGCCAGCGACGCGAACTACTCCTGGCAGATCGACCGCTTGGAACGCGAACGGATGCGCGGCGGCCTAGCCAGCCTGGCCGAGGCCGAGCTGAAGTGGCTCGAAATCACTGGTTTTGAGGCGAACTACGCGCTCCAGTCGCTCCGCTCAGCCTTCGCTGAGGGTGAGCAGGCCGGTTACAGGCGGGCAGCCGAGCTTGCCCGCCGCGTGCTCGCCAGCAGCACTGGCAGCGGCGAAGGGGACGCGCCGATCCTTGACCGCGAACAGCAGCTCAATGCTGAGGCGCTCGGTGATCTGATCGTCGCGTTCGATGAACTCGATTGGCTCGTCGAGAAGCAAGCCGCCTTCGCGCCGGAGCTTCACCGAATGCTCAACGAGCTTTCCGGTCGTGAGCTTTCCGTCGGCGAGTCGCTGGGCGCGGGAGCTGTCAGCATCGCCTTGCCGCTCTCGCTGCGCGCGCGCCGCGTCGAGACCTTGATCGTCGCGAGAATGCAGGAGGGTCTCTTCCCCCAGCGGGGAGCGGAAGACCCATTTCTTGACGATGCGGCGCGGCGCAGCATCAACCGGGCAGCGCTCGATGCTGGCTTGAGCGCGCTCTGGCCCAGTAGCCCGCCCGATCGGATTGCCGCTGAGCGGCATCTGCTTCACGCGCTGCTCTCGCGGGCAACGAAGCTGCTGATCTATAGCCATCACGTCCGCACCGACGCCGGCGACGCCGCTAACGCTTCGCTTTTTCTTGATGACATTGAGGATCTTTTCGAGCCGCAGCCGGATCTCTTCAAGCGCGCGCTCGGTCAGATCGACTGGCCCGGCGATGACCGACGTCTGGCCCCGAGTGGATACCAGTTGGCGCTGGCCGCATTGCCGTCTCTGAGGGCGCCGGAGCAGCCCTATCAGCTCTCCAGTCCGGAGGCGATCGAGGCCCTGAGCGCTCGTGGAGTTTGGTCGGCGACCTCGCTTGAGCGTTACCTGCGCTGCCGTATGGCGTGGCTGGTCAACAACTTCCTACGACCGAAAGATCTCGAACCGGACGCCGACCAGCTCGCCTATGGGGGCGCTGTTCACAAGCTGCTCCAAAACCTCTTCGAGCGCCTGCACAAGGACGGCACGCGACTGACCGATGCAACGCTCAGCGATGCGCTCGAGCTGATCGATCCGATCCTCGCAGGGCTCGAACCATTCTTTGCCGACCCACTGAAGGAACAGATTCAGCGTCGCGGCATCAAGCGAGCCGTCGCGGCATACCTTTCAGAGGCGGCAGTCTCTGGCTCAGAGTTCACGCCAAGCGACTTTGAGCTGAGTTTCGGAATGCTCGGCGAAGAGCCAGCCGACCTCGGCGACGGGCTCGTCCTTAGCGGCAAGATCGATCGCGTCGACGTTCACGGCGATCAGGCAATCATCGTCGACTACAAGACTGGATCGGTTTCGAAGAATTGGCCTGCGGCCAAATGGATCTCAGAGGGCGTGATCCAGAATGCCCTCTACGCGCTCGTCCACGGCGCACGAAACCCGAAGAGCGACGTTGTGGGCGCGCTCTATCAGCCGGTTCGCGTCGGTAAACCCGATGATGCACGGCCGCGCGGCGCGCTCATTCACGAAGCCGATCAGGAACGTTCAAGGATTGTTCGAACCGACCGCATCGGAGAGGATCAGTTTGCCGAGCTGCTGCTTGAAGCGCGGGCACTCGCGGTCGAGGCGGTCGAAGCGATCGGCCGCGGTGAGCTCCAGCCTCAGGACCCGAAAGAGTGTTCATACAGCCGCGATGGCGGTTGCGCCTTCCCGGGGATCTGCAGGAGTAAACCGTGAGCGCTGGCGAGCAGTCGGCACAGCTTCACGACGGCGAGCGCATGCTCGGCCCCCACGGCGAGCTGAACCCTGAGCAGGTAGCCGCGACGCTGGGGCGGGAGCGGCCGCTGCTGCTTGAAGCCAGTGCCGGCGCCGGCAAGACGCTCGTGCTCGTCGAGCGGTTCGTCCGCGATGTCCTTGAGGGCGACAGCGACGGCCATCTGCTGGGGTGCGATCAGATCCTTGCGATCACCTTCACCCGCAAAGCGGCAGCCGAACTGCGAGAGCGTATTCGCCGCCGCTTCGCTGAACTTGCGCCCGGCAATCAAACGGCGCGAGAGGCCGTCGCCGCGCTCGACGGGGCTTGGATCTCGACGATCGATGGCTTCTGCGCTCGGTTGCTAAGACGCCATGCGTTGCTCGTCGGTGTAGACCCATCGTTCGTTGTCATAGATGAGGTCGATCTGATCGGTTATCGCAACGCTGCATTTGGCGAGGCGGCGGAACGAGTGCTCAGCGGCGACCGCGCGGACCAAGCGCTCGAATTGTTCGCGGCCGACTGGTACGACAAACTAAAGACGGAAATCACGCGCATCTACGATCAGATGCGCAGCGCAGGAAACAGTTCCCCGCGGCTGGGCAAAGTCGAGGATGGCAGCGACTGCGAAGGCTGGGTGACGCTGCTCGATGATCTGCTCGTCGCCTATGGCGATCAGTTCGTAGCACTCAAGCGCGCCGACGGTGGCTGCGACTTCGCCGACGTTGTCTTCGCGGCGCGGGATCTTCTCGTTGACCACCCAGCGGTCGCTGCGAGCTACCGGGAATCCTTCAAGCGGATCCTGATTGACGAGTTTCAGGACACGAACGGCCTTCAGCTCGAGCTCTTTGAAGCGCTTGGAATATCGGCTCGCTTTCAGGTGGGCGACCCACTGCAGGCGATTTATGGCTGGCGCCACGCCGACCTCCAGCTCTTCATCGATGCAGCTCTGGCACACGAGCTGGACGGCCGCCGCCTGCGCCAGACCCACAACTACCGCTCCCGCCCTGAGATCTTGCAGGTAATCAACGCTGCATTCTCGGAGGTTCACGTTGCCAGCGGCGTCGAATGGACTGCGATCGCCGGTGGTAGCGACGACGACCCGGCAGGCGATCCTCCTTACGTCGAACTGCTGTTCACCGATTCGGTTGCTTGGAAAGGCGATGATCTCGCCGGCGACAGAGCCGAGGCGCGCCTGGTCGCCAGTCGCATCAAGCGACTGATCGACAGCGGTGAAGCCGGCCAGGGTGAGGTCGTCGTTCTAATGGAAAGTCGCTCGGCGATGTCGACCTACCGCGAAGAGCTGTTGCGGCTCGGGCTCGATGCCGTTTCCGATGGGGGCGAGAACTGGTGGCAGCGGATCGAAGTTGTTGATCTCCTTGCCCATCTTCGCCTGCTCGCCAACCGCGCAGATGAAGGAAGCCTCCTCGCCGCGCTCCGCTCGCCGCTCTGCGCGATCGGGCTCGACGCGCTGGCGTTGATCGGAGGCGAGAAGGCGCGCGATCAGGTCCGAAGCATGGACCAGGCTTTCGAGAACTGCGCTGCGCTCGAGCGCGAACCGGGATCGCCGGCCGCGGCGATCGGCTCAGCCGATCATCAGAAGTTGGTCGCCTACCGCCAGCTGCTTCGTGACTGGGCCCCGCTGGCTTGCGAGCTGTCGGTTGGCGATCTGCTCGAGCAGGTGATCGACTCCAGCAGCTACGCCGCGATCCTTCTGGCTGGAGAGGACGGCGAGCAGAAGCTGGCGAATGTGCGCCAGCTCGCGGCGATGGCGCACGCTTGGGATCTGCGCCACGGCTCTAGTTTGAGGGCTTTCCTGGCTTGGGTTGATGAGGCCTCCGGCCCGTTGTCGCAGGAGACCGATGCTCCGGTCGGCGGGGCAATCGACACAGACGGTAAGCCAGATCCGAACGGCCCGATCCGTTTGATGACGATTCATGCCTCGAAGGGCCTTGAATATCCGGTCGTTGTCGTCCCCAGGCTTGGCGGTGGGGTAAGGCGCGACGATGCGATGATCCGCGTTGAGGGTGATCAAGTTTCATGTTCGCTGAAGGCTGCAGGCAGCGATGGAAGCCCCGCCGCGATCGGACCGTACGAGGAGATGAAGGCGGCCGCGGAGTTGAAGGGACATTACGAGCGCAGGCGAAAAATTCATGTAGCGATGACACGCGCCGAGCGGCGGCTGATCCTCTCCGGCACGGGGAAGACTTCCGGTCCATGGAACGTCGATGAAACAGCTACTCGCTCCGGCTGCCTGAGCTGGATGATTCCGGGGCTGCTCGGCACCAACGCGGTGGAGATCCTCGAGCAAGGGGGTGAGCAGGTAATCAAGGTTGAGGGCGACGGTGCCGCCGGGCTGCTGCAACTTGTCGTCAGCGTGCCGGAACGGGCAGGCGAGCTATTTGTCGAGCCGCCGCGCTCGGAGACCGAGGCCTCCGATGGCCAAGAGATCCAGCTTCCGAAGCTGCCGGACGCCGCTGCGCCATCGATTCCAGTGCCGGCGACGATCAGCTATTCGCAGCTTTCGCGACTCGCGGAATGTTCCTACCGCTGGTATCTGGAGCGCGTTATCGGGTTGCCTGCTCGCGAGGAGGACATCTCCAAAGATGATTCAAGGGGAGCTCGGGCCCGCGGCACCTTGACCCACCAATTGCTCGAGATGCTGACCTTCGAGAAGCCAGAGAGAATCCCCAGCGACGACGAGATCAAGGCAGCTGCGCGGACCGTCGACGGCGCTCGCAGCGATCGTGACGCGATCGGCGACCAGCGCGAGATGCTCGAAGCGTTCGTAGCGAGTTCGCTCTGGGCCGAGCTTACCGAGGCAAAGAAGATTGAGCGCGAGAGCAACTTCTCGATTGAGATTGTTGCTGACGACAACACTCTGCCGGTCCTCACTGGAGCGATCGATGTGATCGCGCAGCTCGATTCGGCAGCGACGCTCGTAGTTGACTACAAGACCGACAGCGTCGGGACAGATGAGGATCTCAGCGTGAAGGTTGAAGAGCGCTATCACCTGCAGCGAGACGCTTACGCACTGGCAGCGCTTCGACGTGGAGCCACTGAGGTTGAGGTCGTCTACTACTTCCTCGCGCGACCTGACGAGCGGATCAGCGCGACATTCACGCCGGCTCAGGAAGTCGCTCTTGAGCAGCGCCTGCGCGAAGCTGCGATGCAGCTGACCGGGTCGGAATTCCCTGTTAGCGGTGCTCCACATCGTGGTCTATGTCGCGGCTGTCCTGGGCGGCCTGTCGGCAGCGCCCCGGGTCTCTGCTCCCACAGCGACGCTGAGACCAGCCGCGCGCGCTAAGCGGTGGGCGCCGAAACGGCGCAACGGCAGCCCTGAAACTACCGTTCTGCCACTAGAATCATCAGTTAGCTCCGGGGGCTGGCGTGCAGCCCGCTGCCCGCAGCGCAACAGAGCAATGACGATGATCAAACGCCCAGGGCCTCAGGGCCTCTACAACCCCGCTTATGAGCACGATGCCTGTGGCGTGGCGATGGTCGCCAAGCTTGACAACGTCCCGTCGCACCGGGTAATCGAGCAGGCGCTCGAGGCGCTCGACAATCTTGAGCACCGTGGCGCCGAGGGCGCCGACGTTACGAGCGGCGACGGCGCCGGCATCCTTGTTCAGATCCCTGACGCATTCCTGCGCGGTGTGCTCGAGTTCGAGCTGCCCGAGGCCGGCTTCTACGCCGTTGGCGTCTGCTTCCTGCCGCACGACCTGGAGCGTCGCCGCAAGCTGCAGCAGCTCGTCGAACTCAACACACGCGTTGAGGGTCAGATCTTCCTTGGCTGGCGCGACGTCCCAGTCAACGAGGACTTCGTCGGCGTGACCGCCGGCCGCTCGAGGCCGCACATCAGCCAAGCGATTATCGCTGCCGGCCCCGGCTTCGACCGCGATCAGGACGCCTTCGAGCGCAAGTGCTACGTGATTCGCCGGATCGTCGAACTGGCCGCTGGCCCCGACTTCTACTCACCGAGCTTCTCCTCTCGCACTTGCGTCTACAAGGGCATGCTGATGTCGAGCCAGGTCGCCGAGTTCTACCCCGACCTCAGCGACGAGCGCTTTGCTTCGGCGCTGGCGCTTGTTCACTCGCGCTTCTCGACCAACACCTTCCCTAGCTGGGAGCTGGCACACCCGTTCCGTGTGATCGCCCACAACGGTGAGATCAACACCCTGATGGGCAACATCAACTGGATGAAGGCGCGTGAAAGCTCGCTCGCCAGTGAGCTGTTCGGCCCCGACCTGCAGAAGCTGATGCCGATCGTCCGCCCCGGCGGCTCGGACTCAGCGACCTTCGACAACGTGCTCGAGCTGCTGATGCTTGCCGGCCGCTCGCTGCCGCACTCGGCGATGATGATGATCCCTGAAGCCTACCGCGACCGCTCCGACCTCTCGCCGGCGCTGAAGGGCTTCTACGCCTTCCATTCCTGCCTGATGGAGCCGTGGGACGGCCCCGCTTCGGTCTGCTTCACTGATGGCCGAGTCGTAGGAGCGACGCTCGACCGCAACGGGCTGCGCCCCGGTCGCTGGGTCGAAACGAAAGACGGCCTCGTAGTACTCGGCTCGGAGTCAGGGATGCTGGCGATCGACCCGGCCAACGTTAAGCGCCTTGGCCGGCTTCAGCCGGGCAAGATCTTCCTCGTTGACCTCGAGCAGGGCCGGATCATTGAAGACGAGGAGGTCAAGCAGGAGGTTTCCAGCGCGCGGCCGTACGAGCAATGGTTCAACGACAACTGCGTCCACTTCGATGACCTAGAGACCGCCCACGTGACGATGACTGGGGTGCTGCCCAGCCACATCCGCCGCCAAGCCTTCGGCTACAGCGAAGAGGATCTGAAGGTGCTGATCGTGCCGATGGCGCAGACCGGCCAGGAACCGATCGGTTCGATGGGCAACGACGCTGCGCTGGCCTTGATGTCGGACTGCGCGCCGCCACTCTTCTCCTACTTCAAGCAGCTCTTCGCGCAGGTCACAAACCCGCCGATCGACCCAATCCGCGAATCGATTGTGATGTCGCTCGCCACGTCTGTCGGTGCTGAAGCAAACCTGCTCGGCGAATCACCGGAGGCCGCGCATCAACTGGTGATGAATCAGCCGATTCTGCGCAATCAGGAGCTTGAGACGCTACGCAACGTCGAACGCGACATCTTCCGCGCCCACACGCTTGACATTACTTGGCCTGTTAGCGAAGGCCCTGACGGCCTCAGCACGCGGCTGGCGAACCTCTGCGATGAGGCCCATGACGCGATCACAGCCGGCGCCTCGGTGCTGATTCTCTCCGATCGCCGAGTAGGGCCTGAGCGGACGGCAATCCCGTCACTGCTGGCCGTAGCCGCCGTCCACCACCACCTTGTAAGGATTGGCAACCGCCTGCAGGCTGGGATCGTGCTTGAGAGCGGCGAGCCGCGCGAGGTGCATCACTTCGCGCCGCTGATCGGTTATGGCGTCAGCGCAATCAACCCGTACCTGCGGCTCGATAGCACCGCCGAGCTGGCCGCCGACGGCCAGATCGAAGGCGTTAGCGACCCAGGCGAGGCGGAGCGCAACATCGTCAAGGCGCTCGGCAAGGGGCTGCTCAAGACGATCTCGAAGATGGGGATCTCGACGATTCAGTCCTACTGCGGTGCACAGATCTTTGAGGCCGTTGGCCTAGAGCAGCAGCTGGTTGACCGCCACTTTACCGGCACCGCTTCGCGGATCGGCGGCATCGGCCTTGACGTGCTCGGCGTGGAAGCATTGACGCGCCACGCTCGCGCTTGGCCGCTCTCCGGCGAGCGCGACGATGACCTCCTGCCGGTCGGCGGAATCTACGCTTGGCGCCGTGACGGCGAGCAGCACATGTGGAACCCTGACTCGATCGCCGCGCTTCAGCAGGCCGTGCGGATAACCCCAGAAGAGGGCGACGCGCAGAGCCAATACGACGAGTACGCGCGCCTCTGCAACGAGCAGGCGACGAGGCGCGCAACGCTGCGCGGGCTGCTCAAGTTCACGACCGACGTGACGCCGGTTCCGCTCGACGAGGTTGAGCCTGCGAAGGAGATCGTCTAGCGCTTTGCGACCGGCGCGATGTCGCTCGGGTCGATCTCAACCGAATCGCACGAGACGCTGGCAATCGCAATGAACCGCCTCGGCGGCCGCTCGAATACCGGCGAAGGGGGAGAGGACCCGCGCCGCTTCGAGCCCGACATCAACGGCGACCTGCGCCGCTCCTCTATTAAGCAGGTCGCTTCAGGCCGTTTTGGCGTGACGATCCACTA
>SYIT01000013.1 GCA_005798685.1 Actinomycetota bacterium
AGACGCGGTGGCCGAAGCCCATCAGGCGGTCGCCGCGGTCGAGCGCCATCTTGACCCAAGCATCGGCGTCGCCGCTGGCTTCGACCTCGTCAAGCATCGTAAGCACGCGCGACGGTGCGCCGCCGTGGAGCGGCCCGCTAAGCGCGCCGACAGCGCTTGACATTGCCGCGGCAACATCGGCGCCGGTTGAGGCAACAACGCGGGCTGTGAAGGTCGAAGCGTTCATTCCGTGCTCTGCCGCCGAAACCCAGTAGGCGTCGATCGCCTTAGCGTGGTTGGGGTTGGCCTCGCCGCGCCAGCGCAACAAGAAGCGCTCCGCGATCGTGTGGCCTTCGTCGATCGTGGCCTGCGGAACCCACGGCTGGCCGACTCCGCGCGCCGACTGAGCAACGAACGAGAGTGCCATCACTGAAGCGCGGGCAAGGTCACTGCGGGCCTGCTCATCGCTGATGTCGAGCAGCTGGCCGAAACCCCACTCGGGGGCGAGCATTGCCAGCGCCGACTGAACATCAACTCGTGGGTCGCCGGAGCGAACCATCAGTGGGTGCGGCTCGGCCGGTGAGAGGCCGGGCTCGAAGCTGCAGTCAACGAGCAGCCCCCAGACCTTTTCGTAAGGAACAAAACCGACGAGGTCTTCGATGTCGACACCGCGGTAGCGGAGCGCGCCGCCTTCGCGATCAGGCTCGGCGATCACTGTCTCAAATGCGACAACGCCCTCAAGCCCGGAAATAACATCACTCATAGAACACGCTCTCTTTGCTCCAAGGGTTAACTCACTGCCTCGAAGTTTCTCACGATTGGGGTAGCTGCGCGATGCGCCCTGCGGCGGGCGAGGCTAGTCTGACGCAGCAACCCCACGGCGAAAGGTTCAGATGTCCGATTCAGAGTTGATGTTCCGTCCAATCGACCAGCTCGCGGGACTAGTCAAGAGCGGCGAGATCAGCGCGCTCGAACTGGTCGATAGCTCGCTCGCTCAGATCGATGCGCTGAACCCGACCTACAACGCCTTCATCGACGTTTTTCACGAGCAAGCGCGCGCCGACGCGGCCAAGGTGGAGAGCGGCGATCAGCGGCTGCTGGCCGGCGTGCCGGTGGCGATCAAGAACAACCGCCCCGTCGAAGGAGCGCGCTTGACCTTCGCGGCAGAAGTGATGGGCGACTTCCGCGCAAGCCATGACGCCTTCCTCGTCCGCCGCCTGCGCGACGCCGGCGCGATCGTCGTCGGCACTACCAACCTGCCAGAGTTTGGAATCCTGCCGACAACCGAGCCGCGCCGCTTTGGCCCCTCACGCAACCCGTGGGACACGACCCGTACGCCGGGCGGCTCCTCCGGCGGCTCGGCCGCTGCCGTCGCCGCGGGCATGGTTCCGCTCGCGCACGCCAACGACGGCGGCGGCTCAACACGAATCCCTGCCGCCTGCTGCGGCCTCGTTGGGCTGAAGCCTCAGCGCGGGCGAATCTCATCCGGCCCCGACGTGGGTGGCTCCTTTCTCGGCATCGACGGCGTGCTTACGCGCACTACCGCGGAGACGGCCTTGGCGCTTGACGTTCTCGCTGGCTACGAGGTTGGCGACACCTACTGGGCCGCTGCGCCACCGAAGCGCTTCAGCGAGCTGGCCCGCGAGCAGCCGAAGGGGCTGAAGATCGCGATGACCGTGAGCCCGCCGCTGGACGGCGCGACGATCGACCCAAGCTCAATCACGGCCGTAAACGACGCCGCTGACTTGCTGCGCGAGCTTGGCCACGAGGTCGTTGAAGCGAATCCACCGTGGAACGTGCCAGGGATGCTGGAACTTTTCTCAGCGCTCTTTGGGCCGATGATCTCGCTGCAGATCGCCTTTGCGCAGATGGTCACCGGCAGCGAGTTCACGGAGGATCAGATGGAGCCGCTGAGCTGGTCAATCTGGGAGCAGTCGCAGCAGATCAGCGCCGTGATGGGCTTCGGAGCCGAAGTTCAGATGCAGGCGCTGGCGCGGATGGTTGTCAGCTGGGCACAGGATTACGACGCGATCCTCTGCCCCGCCCTGGCCGAGCCACCGGTGCCGCTGGGAACGATTGACAGCTGCGCCGACGAGCCGATGGGGGCCTTCGCTCGCTCCGGCCATTTCACGCCGTTCACGGCGATCTCAAACGCGACCGGCTCACCAGCGATCTCGGTGCCGCTCTACCAAAACGATCAGCTTGGGCTGCCGCTGGCGGTTCAATTGGTCGGGCGCCCGGAATCGGAAGGGATGCTGCTGGCGCTTAGTAACCAGCTCGAGAACGCCTTGCCCTGGGCTGGCCGCCGCGCGCCGCTTGAAGCTGGCTAGTCGAGCCCCAGCACGTCGCTAAAGCGGCGCGGCGAAACACCAAGCGCGAGAGCGTCGGCGCTGCCGCCGGGAGCAACCATCTCGGCGCCCAGCAGCGCCTGCTGATCCCAAACCATCGGCAGCTCGACTGCGCCTGATGCGGCGAGCCGCAGCATCGTCTTGGCGAACCGTGGGGACGTTGGAAGCGCCGGCCGACGACGGCCAAGCGAGCTGCCGATCAGGCGGCTGATCGTGCGCAGATCGAGCGCCTGCGGGCCGGCCAGCTCAACGCGCTGGTGGCCCGGCTGAGCCGCCAGCGCGGATTGGGCGATGAACGCGTCGGCTATGTCTGAGACCCAAATCGGCTGGTAGCGGCCTGAGCCTGGCACGGGAATAATTCCCACTCGCGAGCAGGCGTCGATTGCGGTGAAAAGCGGGTCGGGCGCGGCGTGCGCGAGCGAGAGTGCGAAGGTTGTCGTCGCGAGCCGCGCCGAGGCAACGGCATCCTCAGCGATCGCTTTGTCGCGCAACAGCCGTGTCGGCGCGCCGCGGACGGCGCCGAGAGCGGAGAAGTAGCTGAAGCGCTCTACCCCAGCCTCCTCGGCCGCCTCGATCAGTCGCCAGGTGGCGATCGAACCGAGCTCCTCAATCGTTCCGCCGGCCTGATCCCGGCTCGCCGCAGCCAAGTGAATCACATGCGTAACTCCACGCGTTGCGTTGGCCAGTGAGCGGTGGTCGGCCAAGTCGCCGAGAACGATCTGCACGCGCACGCGTTCTGCGCCAAGCCGGCGCGGGTCGCGCACGAGGCAACGAACCGGCTCGCCACCTGCCGTTAGCCGAGGCAGCAGCTCCGATCCAATCAGCCCGGTAGCGCCGGTAACGAGCAACATTGCTCTGAGCGTATCGCGCCCTCTCCTGAGCGGTCGCTACAGTTCGCGCTCTCAGCGCACCTCGACGAGCAAAGGATTGGATCAGCGAAGATGGCTTACGTAATTGCAGAACCATGTATCGACACGAAGGACAATTCCTGTGTCGAGGTCTGCCCCGTCGACTGCATCCACCCGACGCCAGACGAACCCGGCTACGACGACGTCAAGATGCTGTTCATCGACCCTGAGGAGTGCATTGACTGCGATGCCTGCGTCGAGGCCTGCCCCGTTGACGCTTGCTTCGCCGAGGATCAGCTACCCGACGAGTGGCTCAAGTACGCCGAGATCAACGCTGAGTACTACGCCAAGGGCGCTTAGGCCATCGGCAGCGTCATGCCGACCGGCTCTGGGCCATCGGCATCGGGGCCGTCGCCCGGCAGTTCAGTTTGAATCATCGGCAGTTCGGCCGGGAAGATTGCGATCAGCCCGCGTGCGGCTTGGCGGATCGCCTGGGCGGCAGGATCGTCCGGGTCGCTAATCACAAGGGGCATGCCGGCATCGGCCTGCTCGCGCAGCGGCATCGTCAGCGGCACCTTGGCGATCAGCGGCACCTGAATCTCGTCGGCCAGCTCTTGGCCTCCACCCTCACCAAAGATTTGGTAGCGCTCTCCGTCAGGAGTGACGAAGCCGGCCATGTTCTCGATTACCCCCGCGACCTCAAGGTTGACCTTGTTGGCCATGTCGGCCGAGCGGCGCGCGACCTTCTGCGCTGTCTGCTGCGGCGTTGTGACGATTACGAACTGGGCCTGCGGCAGCAGCTGGGCGAGCGTCATCGAGACATCGCCGGTGCCAGGCGGCAGATCGACGAGCAGGAAGTCGAGCTCGCCCCATTCGACGTCTTCGAGGAACTGCGTCAGCGCCTTGTGCAGCATCGGCCCGCGCCAGACGACGGCGGCATCCTCTTCGACGAAGAAGCCGATTGACATTATTTTTACGCCGCCAGCCTCAAGCGGCACAATCTTGCGCTCGGGCGAGACCGGCGGGCGGCCGGTCACTCCGAACATCCGTGGGATTGAGTAGCCCCAAACGTCGGCGTCAAGAACACCTACGCGCTTGCCTTCGGCCTCCAGTGCCGCGGCGATGTTGGCGGTGATCGTCGATTTGCCAACGCCGCCTTTGCCGGAGCCGATGCAGACGACGTTGGTGACCTGCGCCAGCGCACCGTCGGGCAGCGATCCAAGGCCGAGCTTGCGCTGCAGCTCGCCCTTCTCGCTGTCGCTGAGGACATCGAAGCTAACGCTCACTCCGGTAACGCCGTCGAGCGGGCCAACAGCCTCGGCGACGGCGCTCTCGAAGTGACTGCGAATCGGGCAGCCGGCGGTCGTCAACGAGACAATCACGGCGACCTTGCCGTCATCGGCCTGCTGAATTGAGCGAACCATTCCCAACTCAACGATTGACTTGCGCAGCTCGGGGTCGATTACGACTTCAAGCGCCTTGAGGATCTGCTCGTCTGTGGCCATTACCCCATTGTGACAAAGAGCGCTCGGCGGCTGGTGCCAACTCCAGAAACAGCGACGGCCCGCGCAGAGGCGGGCCGTCGGTACAGCGCGTCTTGCTGGGAGCCTGAAGCTCTAGGCGGTGACCTTTGAAACTTGGTCAACGATCGGAGCGACTACGTCCTGTACGCGGCTGCTTACGACGTCGGCCTGACGGGTGACATCACCGCGCACGTTGCGCAGCTGCTTGTCGGCGTCCTTGCGCAAGTTGCGAAGCTCACGCTCAAGGCGTGTGCGATTGCGCTTGATCTCGCGCTCGATGCGGGCGCTGGCTTGACGAACCTCGCGCTCAGCCTTACTGCGAGCGACGCTCCCGCGGTGCTCAACCTTCTTCAGCTGCTTCTCAGCGCTCTGACGGCTGCCGACCTTCGTGCGCAGCTCTTCGATCGCCTCAACGACCGTGTCACGGGCGACGAGAACGGCACCGACCTGAAGGTCGGCGGCACGCTCTACGCGAGAGTGAGAGCCCTCGTCTGTTGCCTTTGGCTTGGCGCCTGCGCGGCCACGAGTCTTTGAGGCGGCCGGCTTGGCCTTTGCGCGGGGCTTTGGTGTTGCTTTCTTTGTGGGAGTTGCCATTTGACTGAACTTCCTTTCGACTACTTAGAACTAATGAGATTATGAATAGAGTAGCAGCTCTGCGAACAGGTGTTCGCTGGTCACAACAAATACGCCGCTCAGAGGCCCTGGTTACAGTGCGGGGAAGGAAAGTGCATCAGCCAGTGCAGCGGCCGTAGGGGCAGCAACAACGGCCGAAGCACCGTCGGAACCGGCCAACGGCAGTGCCAACGGCGACTCGGCGGCAGGGAAGGCAACCTCGCCGCCCACCTCGCGCACAACCAGTTGGCTGGCGGCTACGTCAACCGGGCGGCAGCTCCAGAGTGAGACCATCGCGTCGGCGCGGCCGGCGGCAACCTGGCAGCAGGAGATCGCCATTGAGCCGAAGGCGCGAACGCGGTGCGCGCCGACGATTAAAGCTGGGGTTGATGCGGCAAGGTTGAACGGCGAAGCGCCCTCCACCAGCACTACCTCCAGACGGCCGTCGGCGCTGCGGCGCTCCGGAGCGACCTGTGCCAGTGGTTGACGATTGAGCCACGCCCCCTCGCCGCGGATCGCGTGCCACTGCTCGCCGCTACCGACGTCATGGACGAAGCCGAAGCCGACGTCGGCCATCGTCGGCCCGTCGGCGACGGCGATCGAGATCGAGTGGGGATACAGCCCGCGTTTGGCGTTCAGTGAACCGTCGATCGGGTCGATCACAACGAAGGCCTCGTCGCTGCCGAAATCAACCGTGCCGCGTTCCTCGGAGAGGGCCGTGAATCGCGCGCCCTCGTCGAAGAGTTTCTGCAGCTCAGTAAAGACGATCTCGTCTGCCTGCTGATCGATCAGCAAAGTGTGGTCACCTCCGGCACCGATCGTGCCGGTCTCACGCACGCGCTCATCACGCTGCTGCGTCGCCGTCAGTAGTTCGCCCAGAGAGGCCGCGCAGCGAGCGGAAAGTTCGAGCCAGTCAAAGCTGAGAATCGCTGACGAAGGAGCCATCTTGCTCTTATCCTAAGGGTGTGCCCGAAAGCCCCCTCCAGCTGACCGACGAGCAGCGCAGGATCGCTCAGCTCGCAGGCAGCTCGGTGATCGTCGTCGGTGGCGCAGGCAGTGGCAAGACAACGGCGCTGGCCGCCCGCTACCGGTGGCTCGTCGGCGAAGCCGGCGTCGAGCCGGAGGCGGTGATCGCGCTGAGCGACTCGGCGGCCGCCGCCGACCGTCTTCGTCGCCTCGTTGAGCAGCAGCTTGATTGCGGCTTTGCCGAACTGCCGATCTCGGCCGTCAGCGACTTTGCCGCCCGCCTGCTGCGCGAAGAGATGCCGGGGAGTGGCCTTGATCCATTCGTCGCAACGCTCAATAGCGCCGACCGCTTGGCGATGCTGATCGAACGGGTCGATCAGCTTGAACTGCGCGAACACGACTTCGCCGGTCGGCCGGTGAAGCTGCTGGCCTCGCTGATCGCGCAGATTGACGCTCAGAAAGCGATGCTGATCAGCGCCGCCGAGTGCGCACAGCAAGCAGCGGGCAGTGAGGGTTCCGGCGCAGCGCGCAAGCGCGAATTCGCCGCCCTCTACGCGAGCCACGAAGATATCCTCGCTGAACAGGGAGCGTTGGACGAAGGCGACCTGATCTTCGGCGCGCTCAGCCTGCTCGAGCGGCCCGACGTGCAGGAGCGCTTTGCCGCTCGCTACCGCAACCTGCTCGTTGACGACGCTCAGCGCCTTTCACTGGCGGAGCTGACACTGGTTCGAGCATTGGCAGATCAACTTGGCGGCGTGACCGCCGCCGTCGACCCCGACTGCGCGCCAGCAAGCGAGATCACCGGCGGCGAAGCGAACCTCGCTGCTTTATCGGCGCACGGCGATTGCGAGCGAATCGAACTGACGCGCTCGCTGCGCTGCCGCGAGCGGCTAGTTCTTGCCGGCCACGCGGTACTTGAGACGCGGCTAAGCCCGCCACTAACCGGCGAGCCGGGCGGCAGCGTCCGCGGCTGGCGCTGCTCGAGTGAGCGAGCAGAGGCGCAAGCGATTGCCAGCGAGATTGAGCACCTGATCCAAGCCGGCAGCAAGGCCGACTCGATTGCCGTGCTAGTTGATTCAGTCCGCGACGACGGCCGCGCGATCGCAGCCGCGCTTGACGAGCGCGCCGTCGCTCACCAGCTAGGCGCTGGCGATCAGCTGTTCAGTCGCGGCGAAGTCAAAGACGTGCTCGCCTGGCTGCGGCTACTGACCGACCCGGCCGACGCCAGCGCAACAGTTCGCGCGCTAGCGCGGGCACCTATCGAGCTGCGCGCAGTGGACCTCGCGCGCTGCGTGCAGATCGGGCGCAGGCGCAAGCTCGACATGGTTAGCGCGCTGAGTGCGGCAACCGAATCGCCGCAGATCCCACCGGAGGCACGCGAGCGGATCGTCGCCTTTCTGAAGCTCCAACGGCAGGCCGCCGCAGCGCTCGATGAGCTGCGCCCGGACCGCTTCGTCCACCGCCTGATTGACCGCCTCGGGCTGCGCCGCCAACAGCTCTTCGCCGCCCAAGCCGACGTTGTTGAAGGGCTGCGCTGCCTAGCCCGCTTTGAAGCTCTTGCTGGCCACTTCGCTGAGCGTTCACCACAGGCAAGCGGCCGCGAGTTCGCTGGGTACGTTCTCGCTGTAGCTGACGCAGGGCTCCGCGAGAGCGACGAGAGCGCAGGCTCCGAGCAGCTGCCCGCCGGCAAGGTTGCCGTCGTCGAGATTGACTCAACGCGCGGGCTGAGCTTCGAGCACGTCTTCGTCGCTGGGATGGAGCGGCGACGGAGCATCGATGACCGGCAGCGCAAGCTCAGCTACGTAGCGATAACGCGGGCAGCCGAATCGGTCACGCTGAGCTACAGCGCTCATAGTCAGCGCGGCGAAGAGCAGCAGCCCACGCAGCTCGCAGAGGCGGCGCTGGCCGCCGCCGGCGCCGCCTGGGAGGAGCGCGGCGAAGAGTTGTTTGGCCCCGACGAGGCGCTCCACGGGGCCTTCAACGAATTGCGTGACCAGCTGCTGGGCGACCTGCCGCGCGTTGCCGGCACGTTTTCCGAGCTGCGGCTCGACAATGATCTCGACCTCACGCTCGGCGTCGTCCGCTACCTCGAACTGGCGAAGCTTGCGGCGGTGATAGGCCGACCGGCCGAGCAGGACGTTGAAAGCGCATTGACGCAGGCAAACGCGGTTCTGCTGCAGTCGGCAACGGCAACGCAGCGCGAAGCGCTCGAGAGCAGCCCGCTCGACGAGCTGATCCTCAGCGCCGAGCACGACGCCCGCGCGCGCAGCGCAGCGACGGCGCGGCGCGGCGAGCCATCGCTCGAAGCCTTCCTGCCGCGGCGCGGCGACGGGCTCTTGCTGAGCGCCTCAGACATCGAGACCTACCGCGCCTGCCCGCTTCGCTACAAGTTCGCGCGCGTCTTCAGAATCCCGCAGGAACCGACGATGAACCAACGCTTCGGCATCCTCTTCCACCAGGTACTGGAGCGCTACCACCAGTCGGATGGACGAACGGTTGAGGAGCTGCTGGCGCTGCTCGACGAAGGCTGGCGCCGCGGCGGCTTTGGCGAGAGCGACCAAGAGCACCAGCTTCACGCGAAGGCTCAGCAGGCGCTACGGCTCTACCAAGAACGCACCGCGAAGGAGGAGAGCCAGCCGGTCTGGTTTGAGAAGTCTTTCCAGTTCAAACTCGGCGAACACACGCTTCGCGGCCGCGTTGACCGCGTCGACCTGCTGCCAGGCGGCGGCTACGAGCTGATCGACTACAAGACCGGCAAGCCGCGCACAGCCGCCCAGCTCGAGGAAGATATTCAGCTCTCGCTCTACGCCGTCGCCGCGCGCGAGGCTTGGCATGTGGAATCTGAGCTGCAGAGCTATCACTACGTACTCGACGACGAGAAGATCCCCCTCCCCTCAGCCGAGATCGACCGCGACTGGATAGCTGAAACCGTCAACGAGGTCGCCGCTGCGATAAGTGGCCAAGGCTTCGAACCAACGCCAAGCGCGACGGCCTGCAGTTACTGCGACTTCAGAATTGCCTGCCCGGCGGCAGAGCTCTAGGTGTCATCGCCGCGCTGGTTGAGGAAGCGCTGAAACTCACGCGCGAGAACATCGCCCGATGGCACGTCCTCGCCCTCACTCGCAGGCGCCTCAGCGTCGCTCGCCTGCTCGAGCCTCTCAACGAACTGGCGCACGTCATCATCGCCGGCGACGGCGCTGCTGACGCTGCGCTCGTATTCCGAGGCGGCGCGCTCAAGCTCGGTCGCGTCGAAGCTGATTCCAACTAGCGACTCAAGCTTGCGCACCAGCGCCAGTGAAGCCTTCGGATTGGGGGCGGCCGCAACATAGTGGGGGACGCTGGCCCAGAGGCTGGCGGAAGGAATTCCAGACTCTTGGAAGGCGCTATGCAGCACGCCGGTGATTCCCGTCGGCCCCTCATAAGTTGTTGGCGAAAGCCCAACGCGCTCAGCCATCTCCTCGTCGCTTGTGACGCCGACCATCGGCACCGGCCGCGTGTGCGGAACGTCGGCAAGCAGCGCGCCGAGCGACACGGCCATCTGCACGTTCATCGCCTCGGCCAGATCAACGACGCTCTCGCAGAGCTTGTTCCAGCGCATCGACGGTTCAGGGCCGGTCAGCAGAATCAGATCGCGAGGGGCTCGCGGCGCCTTCGCCGCCCAGATCTCGACCATCGGCCAGTTGATCTCACGCGCTTCACCTTCAATAAGGCTGATCTGTGGGCGCATCGCTTGGAAGTCGTAGAACTCCTCAGGGTCGATGTACGCGAAGCGATAAGCATCGAGTGAGGAGGCGATAAAACTGACCGCCGAGGTGGCCGCTTCGGCGGCATCACTCCAGCCGCCAAAGGCGCAGATCATCGCCGGGGCGCGAAGCCCATCCGGCCGCTCTTCCCAGATCATTGGAGGCACACCTCAACGGTAGCCGATCGGGCCTCGCTTACTACCCGTATCGACGATTTACTGGCCGTCAGGGGGAGTGGGATCAGGCCCAGCTCGAAGCTGTCTGATCGCCGAGGTGGCCATCCGCCAGGCGACGTACAGCATCAGTACGGCAAAGGCGTAGCGAACAAGCTCAACCGGAAGCGCGTTGACCAACACCACGCCGGCGACGGCGGCGACCGCCGCAAAGGCGCCAATCGCAAGCCCTGAGCGAACGTCGAGGTTGCCGTAGCTGCGCTGCCGCCAGGCACCAACAGCAGCGACCGGAATAATTGCCAGCAACGAGGTTGCCTCCGCTTCGACGTGATCAAGACCCAATACCAGCGCCAGCGTCGGCACCAGCAGAACCCCACCGCCGACGCCGAAAAGACCGGAGAGGACGCCGGCAGCGACGCCGATTATGATCGCCAGCGCAATCATTCGAAGGCCACCAGCACGGCGGCGAAAACGAGCAGGCCGGAGAAGAGAAGCTGAGCTACGGCAACCGGAATTCGCTGCTGAAGCCAGGTTCCGATCAACACGCCGCCGACGGCAGGGACCCCAAGAGTCAGCGCTGAGACGACATCAATATTACCGTAGATCATCTGGGCCACGGCGCCGGCGCTGGCGGCAATTACTATCGCCAGCAACGAGGTGGCGGCGGCGCGGCGTTCGTCGAAACCGATCCAAAGAACCAGCAGCGGCACCAGCACGATGCCGCCGCCAACGCCGAAGAGCCCGCTGAAGATGCCGGTCGCGATCCCGAGGATTGCCAGCTGAGAGATGCGCGGCGAGGTCACACGTTCATAATAGGTACGATGCCACCTGCCTTCTCCCTTGCCAGCGCGATTGCGCCGCTCCGCGCTGAGCCTGTGCGCACGGCGCTGCTATTCGACGTTGACGGCACGCTGGCGCCGATTGTGCGCGACCCGCAGGCCTCTAGTGTTTCCGATTTGACGCGCCGCCTGCTGATCGACTGCCAAGAGATCTACGGCCTGATCGGCTGCGTCAGTGGCCGCCAAGCAAAGGAGGCGCGGCGAATCGTTGGCATCGGTTCGATCCCCTATTCCGGCAACCACGGGCTTGAGCTGCTGCCGCGCGGCGCGCACCAGCCAACCGTCAACGCTGAGGCCGAGGCTTGGACCGATCGCGTCCACGCCGCAGCGCTCGAGGCCTTCCCCGAGCTGCGCGAAGAGAGCGGGCTGCGGATCGAAGAGAAGGGGCCGATAGTCGCGCTGCACTGGCGCGGCCTCGACGATGAGGCCGCGGCCGAGACCGTCGCCGAGCGGATCGCCGAGCATGCCAAAGGTCAGGGGCTGCTGATCCACCGCGGCCGCAGCGTGATCGAGCTGCGCGCGCCTGTCACCAGCGATAAGAGCGACGCAGTCCACGCGCTGCTCGATCGAGTCGACGTTGACAATGCTCTTTACGTTGGCGATGACCGAACCGACCTCGACGCCTTCCGCGCGCTGCGCGCGCTCCAGCACGAAGGGCGGTTGAAGGAGATCCTCTGCGTAGGCGTCCGCTCCGAGCAAACCCCGAGCGAGCTGCTGGCCGAGGCCGAACTGCTAGTCGACGGAACCGAAGGCGTGATCTCGCTGCTCTCGGCGCTGGCCGTGTAAAGATGCGCTACGTTGATCTGCTCAAGACGACGGTTCTACTCAGCGCAGCTTCAGCGACCGCGCTGGCGGTGATTACGGTCATCCAATCGAATGCGCTCGGCGACAGCCTGCTGGTCTTGATCACCGCCGGTTGGTGGGTCGTGGCGGCGCTGATCGGTGCCTGGATCGGGCGACGGCTGGAGGCCAGCCCGTCGATCTCCCGCGCGCTGCGCGAAGCTCAGAGCACGACGATGCTGCCGGAGCAGAACATTGGCCGGATGCTTCTAAGCCGCCTCTGGCCACTGCTACTGGCGGCGCTTGTCTCGGCGATCTTTTCTTTCTTCTTGCCGCAGGTGGCGGCGATCGCGACCGGCTTCATGGTGATCTGGTCACTCTCCTGGCGCCATCAGGACCGCGCAGTGACTGCGATCGAAGAACGCGACGGCGTGACCTTCTTCGTCACCTCCGGCTCGCCGATCAAGCCGATCAAGCTCGTCCGCACGCCAGGTCTGCGACGCGAAACCGGCCAGCAGGAATGGAAGGCAACGTGAGCGCCCCCGACCTGCTGCTGGTCTCGCTCGGCTCAACGGCCGGGCTGCAGGCCTCCGACGAGGCATTCGCAGCGCTGCTGCGCAGCGGCGGAGCAACGGTCGAGATTGCGCGCGCCGCACCGCAGCGGCAGGTTCGAACGCTCGCCCTGACCGACCTGCTCTGGGCGCGGGCAAGCGCGGCCGCTGCGCGCAGCTCGATCGCCGCCGCAAAGCCGCGCGCAATCGTCTACTCAACTACAACCGCAGCGCTGCTCTGGCCGCAGCCGGGGGCGATCCGCTTCGACGCCAGCTCCGCCGAGAACCGCAGCGGCCCGGACGGCATCTGGCAGCGGCCGCTGGAGCGGCGCAGGCTGGCCGAGGCTCCGCTGCTGATTCCAACCTCAGCGGCCGCGCTCGCTGCCTCACCGGCCGCCGGCGCCGAAGCCGTCGTCGTGCCAATCCCGGTCGCAGCGAGCTGCGCGGCGCGGCCACCCGCCGGGCGCGATATCGCAGCGATCACTTATGCCTCCGACCCGCAGAAGAAGGGGCTCGACCGAGTGCTGGCGGCGTGGCAGCGGGCGCGGCGTGATGACGAGCGGCTTCTCGTTGCCGGGCTCGACCCCAGTCGGCTGGCTAGCCCGGGGCCGGGCGTTGAGCTGGTCGGCAAACTGGAACCGGAGCGATACCGCGACTTGCTTGGCCGCTCAAAGCTCTTTCTCTGCGCCCCGCTCCGTGAGGATTACGGGATCGCTCAGCTTGAGGCACTGGCCGACGGTTGCCAGCTGGTGACTAGCGAGGCTGCAGGCGGTTACGAGGCGCTGGCGCTGGCGCGCGAGCTTGACCGGCGGCTCGTCGGCGGCGACCTAAGCGGCGCGATTCGAACCGCATTAGACGACCCGAGACCCGATTACGCCGCCCGCGCCGGCGAGCTTCTGGAGCCCTACAGCTTCGCCGCAGTACAAGAAATCATCAGCGACCATCTGATCGCAAGGCTGCTGAAGTGAGCGCTTGATCTACCCTCACTCTTGCCGATGACCGAACTGCCCTGGCTGATCCTGCCCACCTATAACGAAGCGGAGAATATTGAAGCGATCGTGACCGCTTCGGCGCAGACGCTCGCGGACTGCTTTGCGGACGGTTTTCGGATCCTGATCGTTGATGATGGGTCGCCCGACGGTACCGGCCAGATCGGCAACCGGCTGGCAAGCGAGCGGAGCGAAGTTGAGGTGCTCCACCGAACCAGTCGTGAAGGGCTCGGACCGGCATATCTGGCTGGCTTCGCGTACGCGCTCAGCAGCGGCGCCGGCTACGTGATGGAGATGGACAGCGACTTCTCGCACAGTCCGGCAGACCTCGCACGGCTGCTGAGCGCTGTCCGCGACGGCGGCGCCGATCTGGCCCTCGGCTCACGCTACGTGCCGGGCGGCGGGATCGAGAACTGGAGCGCCAGCCGCCGCATCATCAGCCGCGGCGGCTCGCTCTATGCGCGGCTGATTCTGGGCCTTCCAATCAACGACCTGACCGGCGGCTTCAAATGCTTCCGCGCCAACGTGCTGCGCACGATCGACCTGCCATCGGTGACGGCGCGCGGCTACGCGTTCCAGATCGAACTGACCTACCGCGCAATCGGCCGCGGCTTCAAGGTCGTCGAGGTGCCGATCGTCTTCCGCGACCGCGTCGCTGGAACGTCAAAGATGTCGTGGCAGATCACGGCTGAAGCGGCGTGGCTGGTGCCAGCGATGCGGCTGCGCCGCTAGGCCGCTTCGATCTGCGAACCAGGCACAAGGTCGTCGCTGCCGTCGGGCCAGCGGATCCAAGCCTTGTGGCCGCCGTCGTAATCGTCGCCGAGCAGGATCAGCGTCGCCGGGTCGCCCATCGCGAGGCACTCTTCGCTCCCCTCTTCGTCAAGGCCGCGCCAGATGCGGATGAAGCCGTTCCGCTCCCACTCCTCGCCGATCGTCGTCGCGCCGGAATGGCCGGGGTTTACGACCGTCTCCGGCGGCAGCGTCATCAGCGTCTCCATGATCGAGCTGTGGAGATCGGCGTAGCTGGTCGAGCCGGGCGCGCGGACGCCGCCGACAGAGCCCTTGAAGAGCGTGTCGCCGGTGAAGAGCTCGTCCTCTACGAGTAGCGAGCACATCCCCGCCGTGTGGCCGGGCGTGTGCAGCACCGTGATCTCGATCGGGCCAACGCTTAGCGGCTCACCGGGGATTAGGTCGCCGGTCGCGGCCGGCACCTCGCCGCGCTCAGCCGGGTGGATCAGAACCGCGATCCCAGGGTAGGCCTCAAGCAGCGCCTCTAGGTCGCAGACGTGGTCGTAGTGGTGGTGGGTCAGCAGCACGTGCGTCGGAGTCATCCCGTGGCGCGCCGCCGCTTCAACCAGCGGCGCTACTGGGCCACCGGCGTCGACGAAGAATGCCGCGCCGCCGGGCTCACCGACGAGGTAGGTGTTGGTCAGGAAGTCGGGTAGCTCTGAGGATTCAATGATCATGCGCGCAGGCTACGCTACGCGGATGGCGACGTGGCTGCACACCTGTTATCGGATCGGTGAGATCGACAGGTCGGTCGCCTTTTACAACGCGCTCGGATTTGAAGAGGTTGGGCGGATCCCAATTCGCGACGAGGCGATCAACGTCTTCATGAACATGCCTGGAGATGGCGACAACCCGCGGCTTGAGCTGACCTACAATTTTGGCGTCGATTCCTACAAACTTGGAACCGGTTACAACCACATCGCAATTACAGCTGGGAACCTCGATCAGACGCTTGCGCGGCTTGCCGAGCAGGGAATTGAGCCGGAACGGCCGCCTTATTCGATCCGCGAAGGCGGCTCACGGCTCTGTTTTGTGCGCGACCCGGACGGTTACCGGATTGAGCTGATTGAGCGTGACGACTGAGGGCGACTCACGGCTGGCGGTGATCGATCTTGGGTCGAACTCGTTCCGCCTCGTCGTCTTTGAAGCCCACTCCGGCGCCGCCTCGCGCGAACGCCGGCTCAGCTCGTTCTGGCGCGCCGACGATCCCGAGCCGCCGCTCGGGGCTTGGTGGAAGCGGACCGATGAGATCTACGAGCCGGTGCGGATCCTTGCTGGCGGTGGCAGGAGCGGTGAACTAACCGATCAGGGGCTCGAACGCGCGCTGGCAACGATCGACGTCTTCGCACAGTTCTGCGCCGCTTCGGGGCTGCCGCCCGAGGAGATCGAGGCGGTCGCGACAAGCGCAATTCGCGACGCACCAAACGCCGAAGCGGTGCTCAAGGGAGCGCGCGACGAGCTGGGGCTGACGATACGCGTCCTCTCCCCCGATGAGGAGGCCCGCTATGGCTACCTCGCAGCGATCAACTCGACCGACCTGCAGAGCGGCACGGTGCTCGACCTTGGCGGCGGCTCGTTGCAGCTAGTCGAAGTTGAGGCGCGCGCCGCCGCGACGCTGGCTTCGTGGCCGCTCGGCGCCGTGCGAATGACCGAACGCTTCCTGCCCAGCGACGAGCCGGCCGGGGCGAAGGCGATCGCCAAGCTGCGCGGCCACGTCGCAGCCGAGTTGGAGGCCGCGAGCTGGCTCGGCGACGGCGGGCCGCGGATCGTTGGCATCGGCGGCACCGTCCGCAACCTCGCGGCGGCAATTCAGCGCGCTGAAGCGATCGCCGAGTTTGGCGTCCAAGGCTTTAAGATCAAGCGCGGCCAGCTCGATGATCTGATCGAACGGCTTGCTGAGATCGATCCGGCCGACCGTGGATTCGTCGCCGGGATCAAACCGGCTCGCGCCGACATCATCCTTGCCGGCGCGATCGTCGTCGCCGAAGTGCTCGAAGCCGGCGGCTTCAAAGCAATTGAGGTGACGGAAGCAGGGCTGCGCGAAGGAATCTTCTTCGAGCGGCTGCTGGCCGAACGGGCAGAGCCGCTGTTCGATGATGTTCGGCGCGCCAGCGTGCTCAACCTTGCCGCCCAGTACGACCCGCACGCTGCGCACACGCGCCACGTGGCGGCGCTCGCCCTCGGGCTCTTCGATCAGTTGACTGCAGCGGGGTTGCACGCCGGCGATGACGATGAGCGCGAGCTGCTTACCGCGGCCTGCCTGCTACATGACATCGGCGTCGCCGTTGATTACGACGACCACCACAAGCACTCGCGCTACCTAGTGCTCAACGCCGGGCTACCTGGCTTCGCGCCGCGCGAAGTGGCGCTGATCGGCCAGATCATCCGCTACCACCGCAAAGGAATGCCGAGCCTCGGGCCGTTCGCCGGGCTGATGAAGGAGGGCGACGCGGAGCTGCTAGACCGCTGCGCCGTGCTGCTGCGGCTCGCTGAAGACCTTGAGCGCAGCCGCGACCAGTTGGTCACCGAGGTCAACTCCTCGGTCAACGGCAAGAGCGTGACGCTCGAACTTGTAGCCGAGGGGCCTGCGGAGGTTCCGCGCTGGGCTGTCTCGCGTGAGGGCGAACTCTTTGAACGGGCCTTTAAGCGGCGGCTTGAGCTGGCGCCGGTGTAGTCCTCCGCGGCGCTCTGTAGGCTTCGCTTTAAGACAAGCAAGGGGGCAAAGAGATGGGATTTGGCGAGGCCGTTTCGGTCTGCTTTAAGAAATCTTTCGTTTGGGAAGGGCGCGCCTCGCGCGCCGAGTATTGGTGGTTCTATCTGGCCACGATTTTGATCATCATCGCTGCCGTGATAATTGATTCATTCATCGGGGCGGGCGTCCTTTGGGTCATCGCTGTGATCGCGCTGATTCTGCCGTCGATCGCCGTTCTGGTCAGGCGCCTGCACGACACCGACAGAACCGGCTGGTGGTTCTGGATTCAGCTGCTGCCACTGATCGGGCTAATCGTGATCCTCGTCTTCACATTGAGCGGAGGCGACGAGGGCGACAACAAGTACGGCCCGAACCCATACGGTTCGGTTGCTCCACCGCCGCCTGCCGTCTAGCAGCGCTACGACGCGAGAGACCTGTCGCTGGCTCTAAGCCTGCGGCAGGTCGCGCTCGTCGAACTGCGGCATGTCGTCCTCGCCGGGGCCGACCGGAACGACGACCGGCACTTCGAGCGGCTGCTCACGCGCGACTGCGTCGGCGACCTCGTCCTCAATGCCGAAGGCCGAGCCGTCGCACTGAATCCGCACGCGCTTAGTCGGCACGCGGTCGTCCGAGATCACCGGCAGGCCCCAAAGCTCATCCCAGCCGATCAGCTGGTGATCAACCGGGTTGAGCAGGATCGCGTTACCCGGAACCGGGCAGCTGGCGTTGTGCTGATCGAGCGCCTCACGGATCGCGGCGAGATTCTTGCCTTCAAACTTGCTCACAGAGCTGAGGGTACTGAGGCTCCCTGCGGCGGTGCGTCGGTCGCGCGCGCGCCGGTTGTCCCCGGCGCGCCTTGGCGCGGAATTAGCAGCGCAATCAACGCGCCGGCCAGCAGAACCGCCGCGCCAACGGGCAGCGCGGCGCGCACGCCGTCAACGAAATCCTGCGGCGAGACGTAACCCCCGGCAGCGGCGAAGACGGAAGCCAAAACCGCGACCCCGGCGACGCCGCCAAGCTCGCGGATCGCGTTGGTCGCGCCAGAGGCCTTGCCGGCTTCGACCGGGCGCACAGAGGAGAGGACGGCGTTGGCGGAAGGCGCGAAGACCAGCGCCATTCCGGCGCCACCGGCGACGAAGGCGGGGACGAACTCAATGTAGGCGGTGTCGACCTGAGAGATCTCAGCAATCCACGCGATAGCGAAGGCCTGCAGAGCTAGGCCGGCAACCATCAGCGGCCGCGCGCCGATCCGGTCGGAGAGCAGGCCGGCGATCGGCGCGACGAAGATCGGCATCGCCGTCCAGGGCAAGATTCTCACCCCCGCCTCTAGCGGCGTCATCCCCTGCACCGTGATGAAGAACTGGGAGAGGAAGAAGATCGAGCCGAAGATGCCGAAGAACATCACGAATGAAACGGCGTTGGTGGCGGAGAAGGCGCGGCTGCGGAAGAAGCGCAGCGGCAGCATCGGCTCCTTCGTGCGACTCTCGTGCAGCAGAAAAAAGAAGAGCATCACAAGGCCAAAGGCGATCGAGATCACGACCGTCGCATTGTTCCAACCAAGCGCGCTGGAACGCACGACACCGAAGGTCAACGGGAATAGCGCAACGACGGCGAGAACCAGGCCGCGCGGATCGAGGCCGCGGTCGGGGCCGAAGCTCTCGATCAGCTTCCAGGCCGCCAGCGGCGCGATCACCAGCCCAATCGGAACGTTGAGCCAGAAGATCCACTGCCAAGAGATCCCTTCCGTGATCGCGCCACCGACCACCGGGCCCATCGCCACGCCGAGGCCCGAAACGCCTGACCAAGCACCGATCGCGAGGCCGCGCTTGCCGTCTGGGACTGCCTCGGAGAGCAGCGTCAGCGAGAGCGGCGTCACCAGCGCAGCGCCAAGCCCCTGAATCGCGCGTGCCAGTACGAGCACGTCGGCGTCGGGAGCCAGCGCCGCCGCCGCTGATGCGATCGAGAAAATCATCACGCCGAGCGCAAACATCTTGCGCCGCCCGAAGCGATCACCCAGCGCCGCGCCGGTGAGCAGAAAGACGGCGAAGCTGAGCGTGTAAGCGTTGACCATCCACTCCAGCGATTCGAGCGGCGCGTTCAGATCAACGCGGATCACCGGCAGCGCGGTCGAGACGACGAGATTGTCGAGCGTAACCATGAAGAGCCCGACCGAAACGATCACGAAGGTGATCACGGGCCGCGTCGAGGGCTTTAGCGCTGAGTCGGTCATTTCGATCGGAGATTGCTGCGCATTAGTCAAGCAGCACGCCGGGATTGAGGATTCCAGCTGGATCTATCTCGCGCTTCGCTGCGCCGAGAGCCACGGCAAATAGGTCTGGACGCTGCTCGTCATACCAAGGGCGATGGTCGCGCCCGACGGCGTGGTGGTGGGTGATCGTTCCTCCCGCGGCGATGATCGCGTCGCCTGCGGCCTGCTTCATCTCGTGCCACTGCGCGACCTCATCGCCGCGGCGGGCCGGTGCCAGCACCGTGTAATAGGGAGCCGGGCCGTCGGGATAGAGGTGTGTGAAGCGGCAGCTAACGCGGCACGGTTCGCCGAGCGCTTCACGCGTGGCGCCGACGACCGCTTCGTGGAATGCGGGAAAGCGGTCCCAGGTTATTGCCGTCTCAAAGGTGTCAGCGAGAATTCCAAGCTGAACGAGCATGTCGCGGATATACGGCATCTTGATGAAGGCCTCGCGCCAGTTGCCCTCTGCCGCTGGGCGCGACCCACTCGGCGCATCCCACTCGCCACCGTGGCTGGCGGCAATCTCCAGCGCCCGCTCAAGCTCGTGGTCGACCGCGGCGTCGGTCGACTCAAAGCCGATCACCAGAACTGAGTGCGCGCCGTCGCCGGTTCCGGTCTGCTGCGCCTCTAACTGATCGAGCAGGCGGCAGTTTGCGGGATCGAGCCCACTCTGAACTATCTCGCGCGCGGCCTCGCCACCGGTTAGGAAATCGCCGAAGCAAACAGCGCGCGAGGCCCGATGCTGAGGCCGCGGCTGAACCCGAACCCAGGCTTCGGTAATCACGCCCAGCGTTCCTTCCGAGCCGAGCAGCATTCGGTCGGGGCTAGGGCCAGCGCCGGAGCCCGGCAGCCGCCGCGACTGCCAAATCCCACTCGGCGTGATCGCGCGGACCGACTCGACGAGGTCGTCGATGTGGGTAAGGCGCGTCGCGAAGTGGCCGCCGGCGCGAGTTGCGACCCAGCCACCGAGCGTCGAGCACTCGAACGACTGCGGGTAGAAGCGCATCGTCAGGCCGTGCTCGCCAAGCTGCTCTTCGAGCCTCGGACCGCTAGCGCCGGCGCCGATCAGCGCCGAGCGCGAAACAGGGTCAACTTCGAGAACTTGATCGAGCAGGCCGAGGTCGAGTGAGCAGCTTCCGTCGAAGCTCGCAGGAACGTCCGGTTCGACGCCCCCAACGACGCTGGTACCGCCGCCGTATGCAATTACGGCGATGTTCGATGAGCTTGCCCACTCGAGCAGCTGCTCAATCTGCTGCTCGTTGGTCGGCCTCGCAACGACGTCGGGAACGTGCTCGTAGAGGCCGCGGAAGGCTCGAATCGTGTCCAGGTACGAGCCGCCGTAGCTGTGTTCGGCGCGCTCCTCTTTGCTCTGAGAGCAGAACTCCGCAAGCGAGCCCGTGGGCGGTGCTAGCTTCGGTTCAGGCAGCCGAACGCTCTCAAATGGCGCAGCAGCTTCAGGCTCTTGCGGCACGAAGCCGAAATGCTGCTCAATCCCCGGTGCTGCCGCCGCCGCCTCAGCCGCGCCGATCGCCGCGTCCTCAAAACCCCACCCCCAACGGCTGCGCTTACGCTTGCTCACGCCTGAGACCGTACTCTGAGCAGAGTGTTGATGGCTCCCGGAATACTCGCCCGCGGGCCCTGGTCACCGAATCAGGTGACTGCCCGCTGGGCGGAAGAAATGTTTGAGCCTTCGCCGCAGCTGACCGCCGACGCCGACGCAGCGGTCGCAGCGCTCGCTGAGCGCGGCTCCCCCAGCCACGACGGGCTTGGCGCCCGCTTCATCAGCCACGAGCTCGCTGACGACGGCCAACTGACGATTAACCTGCAGCCGTCGCGCTGGTCGCTACGCCTGAACGGGAATGACGCCGCCAACTCGCTCGCCGCGCTCTGCGCCGTGCGCGACGCTGAAGGCCGCTGGCTGGCAGGCAGGCGGGCAGAGTGGGTCGCGTCGTGGCCTGGGCGCTGGGCGCTCGGCGCCGGTGGGGCGGTCGACTTTGGCGAGAGCCCGACCGAAACGCTGGCTCGCGAGCTGCAAGAGGAGTGGTCGGTCAGCGCCGAAGAGATCCGCTGCGAGGCGCTCGTGATGCTGCCAAACGCGATGGTGATGTTCGTCGGCCAAGCCTGGCTCCCCGAGGTGGCGATCGTTACCCCCGACGATGAACACGACGAGCACGCCTGGTGGCCAGCGCAGGTTGACGATTGGCCCGACGAGGCCGATGAGCCACTGCGGCGAATGGCGACGCTACTGAGCCAGGTGCCACGATGAGCGACGCAGCCCAAGCGCCGAAGCAGCGAGGCCCAAGCCTCTCCAAGGGCACACTGAAGAGGCTCTCTTTTGCCCACTCAACGGTCTACATCTGCTTGCTCGTCGTCTGGCTCGTGCCAGGCCTCGCCGTGGCCACTTCGATCTTCGGTTTTATTCACGGGATCGGCTGGATCCTGATGGTGCTGCTGATTCTGCTGGCGCTGCGAGCCCGCGTTGTATCGCTGCGCACAGCGACGGCAGTCGCCGTGCTCGGCGGCATTGCGCCCTTCTTCGGCAGCTACGAATTCTTTCGCACCGGGCGCCGTCGCGAGGACGCTGGCAGCCTCGGCGGCGAAGTTCCCAGTGAAGCTGGCGTTGCGGCGCAGGGCACCAGCCCCGGCGGGCGCTAGCATCAACTAAAGATCGATATATGGCGGTTTCGACAACAGTTCAGGTGACGCTCCCGACGATGGGTGAGTCGGTAAATGAGGGCACCGTTCTTGAGTGGCTCAAGGCGGAGGGCGACCAAGTTGCGGCTGGCGAAACACTGCTCGAGATCTCAACCGACAAGGTTGACGCTGAGATCCCCTCCCCGGCCTCCGGAACGCTGCTGAAGATTCACGTTGCTGCCGGTGAGACGGTCGAGATTGGCGCCCTGCTAGCTGAGATTCAGGCCGGCGAAGCGGCGCCGTCGAATGGCGCTCCGCCAGCACCAGAGGCCGCTGACGCTGACGGCCCGGCTGAAATCATCGACATCGTCGCCCCTGCGGCCGGTGAATCGGTCAGCGAAGGGACGCTGCTGGAATGGCTCGTGAAGCCCGGCGACAGCGTCGATGAGGGCCAGACAATCGTTGAGTTCTCAACCGACAAGGTCGACATTGAGCTGCCCGCACCGGCCAGCGGCAAGATCACCGAGCTGCTCGCCGCGTCCGGCGACACGATCGCCGTTGGTCAGCTGATAGCGAGGATGGAGCTGGGCGCTGGCGTGGCCAAGAAGCCTGCTGGCGACGACGAGCCTGCTTCTAGCAACGGCAGCGCGAGCCCCTCGGCCGTTCCTGAGGGCGTCCGCGCCTCACCGGTCGCGGCCCGCGTGGCGGCCGCCGAAGGCGTCGCACTCGATTCCGTCAGCGGCAGTGGCGCCGGCGGCCGAGTTACGAAGGCCGACGTACTGGCCGCCAGCTCCGGCGGCAACGGAACCGCTTCAACCGCTCCGACTGCTGGCGTGACAGAGCTGCGCGGTGGCGCGGTGACGCTCGCCCGCTACATGGATGAGAGCCTTTCGATCCCAACCGCAACCTCGATCCGGACGATCCCCGTGACACAGATGGACGCGCGCCGCAAGGAACTCAAAGCGGCCGGTCACAAGGTCTCCTTCACGCACTTGATCGCCTGGGCGATCGCACGTACAGCGGCCGACCAGATGCCGGTGATGGCACACCACTTCCTTGAGCAGGACGGCAAGCCGATGCGCGCCGACGACGGCGCCGTCAACCTAGGTATCGCGGTTGACGTCGAAAAGAAGGACGGCTCGCGCACGCTGATGGTGCCGGTGATCACGAACGCTGGGGCGATCGACTTCGTCGCCTTCAAGGCAGCCTTCGATGAGCTGATCGACAAGGCGCGGATCAACACGCTCTCGGCCGATGACCTCGTCGGAGCGAATATGACGCTGACTAACCCCGGCGGAATTGGCACCGGTGCATCTGTGCCGCGGCTGATGCCCGGCCAAGGGACGATCGTCGCGACGGGCTCGATCGGCTACCCGGTTGGGCTTGAGAACGCCGGCGCAGCGATCGGCGCTGAGAAGGTGATGACGATCACCTCGACCTACGATCACCGCGTGATCCAAGGCGCCGAGTCGGGGCGCTTCCTTCAAGCGGTTGAGGCCCAGCTCAGCGGCGAGCATGAGTTCTACGACCAGATCTTCGCATCGCTCGGCGTGCCGCTAGCGCCGGCGCCGTCCGCGCCAAAGGCCAGCCTCAGCGCGGCCACGGCCAGCGACGGCGATGACCTTGAGCTGATGCAAGCCGTTCAGGCAGCAACGGCGCTGGTGAAGGCTTTCCGCACCCACGGCCACCTCGCAGCGACGCTCGACCCGCTCGGCACGGAGCCGGTCGGCGACCCGGCGCTTAACCCTGAACCGCTCGGGCTGACTGACGCGCTGATGCGGCGAATCCCGTCAAAGCTGTTGCGAATCTACGTTCCGGGCGAAAACCTCGCCGAGTCGCTGCCCTTCCTGCGCGACGTTTACACCGGCACGATGGCCTACGAGAGCGAGCACATCGCAAGCCACCGCCAGCGCCACTGGCTGCGCGAACGGATTGAGGGCAGCGTCTACCGCCAGCCACTACAGCCCGAGCAGCAGCGCGCGCTGCTGCAACGCCTGCTGGCCGTGGACGCGCTCGAGCGCTTCATGCACAAGGCCTATCTAGGGCAGCAGCAGTTCTCAATCGAGGGCCTCGACATGACCGTGCCGATGATCGACGAGGCGGTTGAGCTTGCGGCCGGCGCGGGCGCGCGCGAAATAGTGATCGGAATGGCTCACCGTGGCCGCCTCAACGTGCTGGCCCACAACCTCGGCCGCCCTTACGAGACGATCTTCGGCGAGTTCGAAGGAACCTCGACCGTTCAAGTAGTCAAGGCTGTAACCGAAATTCCGCAAGGTGGAACCGGCGACGTCAAGTACCACCACGGTTATCGGCGCGACTTCACGCTGCGCGAAGGAGCAAGTGTTCTGGTCAAGCTGGAATCGAACCCGAGCCACTTGGAAGCGGTTGATCCCGTCGTGATCGGCGCCACCCGAGCCGCGCAGACAGACCGCAGCGGCCCGGTCGCTGGGCGCAACCAAACTTTGGCGATGGCCGTGATTCTTCACGGCGACGCGGCAATGCCCGGCCAAGGCGTCGTCGCTGAGACGCTCAACCTGCAGGGCCTCGACGGTTACAAGGTCGGCGGCACGCTGCACCTAATCCAAAATAATCAGGTCGGCTTCACGACCGACATCGAAGACGCCCGCTCAACTCACTGGGCTTCTGATCTGGCGAAGGGCTTCGACGTACCGATCATCCATGTCAACGCCGACGATGTTGAGGCATGCATCTCAGCAGTCGATCTCGCGATGGCATTCCGCGCCGAGTTTGGCCACGACGTGCTGATCGACCTGATCGGCTACCGCCGCTTC
>SYIT01000014.1 GCA_005798685.1 Actinomycetota bacterium
AAACGGTGTTTACGTCGCGCTTGTGCGGCGGCTCCTGTGTGATCTCCTTGCCGGCCAATTCAATCGTGCCCTCGCTCGGCTCCTCAAAGCCGCCGATCATCCGCAGTGTCGTCGTTTTGCCACAGCCGGAGGGCCCAAGCAGGGCGAAGAAGCCGCCACGAGGAATGTCGAGGTCGATGTCGTCGACGGCGACCATCTCGCCAAAGCGCTTCGTAAGCCCTCGCAGCGCTACGTCCGTTTCGCTCACCGCACCCCCCTCTCGTCGGCACCGACCAAACAATAACGGCTACCGGCTACTCCGTGCGGACGACCGCTACCAGGCATGGTGCAATAGCCAAAAGCTTAGGCCTCGTCGAGCCCGACAGCGACGCCTTCCGCGGTGCTTCGCCATTGCCACCACCACTGCCGTCGGAGCCGGCGATCATCTTGTTGCGCAGTTCAAGCACCTCCTGCTGGTGAGCGCGCAACAAGCGCCGGGTCAGCGACCTCCGGTTTGCGTCCGAAAAACTCAGGGTGACCGCCGATCCGCCAAGCGAGCATCAGAACGACGCCCATCAGCAGGAAGCCGAGCCCGATCACCAATGGCGGCCCGAAGCCGAGCCATGACTCACCCGACGAAGAGTTGGCGGGGTCGGATAGGTCTAAGCATGACTTGATGAAGATCGCCGTCAGCATCAAGCCGCCGAGCACCGGCGCAACGCCGATGAGAAAGAAGTTTCGCGCGCTCTTGAGTATTTCGCGCCGGTAGTAAATAGCGCAGGCGTAGCCGGTGAGGCCGTAGTAAAAGGCGATCATCAGACCCAGGGCGGCGATCGCGTCGAACAGCACATTCTCTGAGATCAGCGTCAGGCCGACGTACCAAAAAACCGAAACAATTCCCATCAGCCATGTTGCGAATGCCGGCGTCATGTACTGCGGATTGACCTCTCCGAGCTTCGCTGGCAGCGCCTTCGCGCGAGCCATCGAAAGGGCTGTGCGTGCGGTCGGAAGAATCGTCGTTTGGCACGATGCTGCCGCCGAGCTGAGCACCGCGATGATGACAATCTTTCCAAGCAGGTCGCTGCCGAAGACGGCATTTGCTAAAACGCCGAGGACGTCGCCGCTCTCGTCGTTAGCGAGCAACGTGGGGCCGCCAAAGGCGATCGCAGCGACGGTCACGATCACGTAGGTGAGGACCAAAATGAAGACCGAGACGATCGCTGCACGACCTGGCGTCTCCGCCGAGTCCTCTGTTTCTTCGTTGACGGTGACGGTCGTGTCCCAGCCCCAGTAGATAAAGACCGCCAGCAGGACGCCGCTCGTGAGCGCGGTAACCGAGCCGATCCCAGCGGGGTTGAACCACTCCAGCGACGGCTTGACGGAGCCAGCAGGGGCGTCGCCTGCGTAGACGCGAACGAGCGCAACGACGGCAAAGATTGCGAGCGTGATCAGCTCAGCGGCGAGTAGCCCGACCTGCGTCTTCGCGTTCAGTTCAATGCCAATAACGCAGATCCACGTCATGCCGGCGATGAAGAGAACACCAACCGCGGTCACGGCAATCGTTGACGGCGCGTCGATACCGATCAGAAGGAAGAGATAGAGGCCAGCGATCTGCGCGAGATTGGCCATCACGATTACGTCGGCAACGACGATCCCCCAGCCGCCGACCCAACCGAATCCGGGGCCCATCGCCCGAGTCACCCAAGAGAAGGTCGTTCCGCAATCCGGGTCGGCACGATTCATCCAGTAGTACGAGGCCGCGATCAGAAGCATTGGAATGAATGCGGCAATCATGATCACCGGGGCGTGAACACCGACTCCGACAACTGCGACAACCAGCCCCAGCGACGCTGCAAGCGAATAGCCGGGCGCGGTCGAAGCGACGCCGATCACAACGCCGGAGACGAAGCCGATCGCGCCTGACTTAAGCCCCTTGCAGCCGGGCTCCGATCCAGCGGGCATCTCTGACGATGGAGCCGCTGACTGTGCGGTCATTTGTCCAGATTATGTTCTTTGATGTGAACGTGCAAGTGGTCTCAACCGTGGGTTTCAGTCAAGGTTCACGGCGCGGCCCACGGCGATTCCCGGGTGGCTCTCGACCTGCGCCACAACCTCCGGCGGCACCGGCGTACTGGTCGTGAGCACCATCACAGCGCGCTTCGCTGGCGCTGCCTCTTCGTCGGCGGTCGGGTCGTAACCGACGGCGGCGTTTTCAATGTTGATGCCGTTCTGGCCGAGGACGACCCCTACGTGGCCGATCATTCCGGGGACGTCCTCGTATTGGAAGAGGACTAGATGCTCGTGAAGCTGGAGGTTAAAGCGACGGTCCCAAAGCTCGAGCAGGTGCGGACGGTGGCGCCGTCCGAGCGTCGTCCCGACGACGCGTGCGCGCTCCTCGCCCGAGATCTGTGTAACGCGTACCAATTCGGTGAAATCGCGAGCGCTGGTCCGGCTGGTTTCAGAGACGACGATTCCCCTCTTGGCAACGATCGACGGTGCGTTGACCTCGTTGACGGCCTCGTCGGTCCTTCCTTCCAGCAGGCCGAGCAGGACGCTCGTCGTCAACGGCCGGCAGTCGCGTTCAGCGATCCGGCCGAAGTACTCAACCTCGATCCGATCGACTGCCCCGCCTTCGGCGATCGCCGAAACGAGTCGGCCGAGCTGCCGGCAGAGTGGAAGGAACGGCCCAAGCACTTCGAGGTCTTCTGGTGCGACCGCCGGAACGTTGATCGCACTCGTCACACTAGCGCCGGTCAGAGCAGCTACGACCTGCTCGGCGGCCTGGTAGCCGGCGCGGTCGGTCGCCTCGCCAGTTGATGCACCGAGGTGAGGCGTGACGATCACATTCGGATAGGAGAAGAGCGGGTGATCGGTCAGTGGCTCGCTTTGGAAGACGTCTAGCGCCGCCCCTGCGACCTTGCCGGAATCGAGCACCTGTTGGAGGTCCTCGTCGACGATCAGCGGGCCACGAGCGACGTTGAGAATCCTCACTCCATCCTTCATCTGGGCGAACGCCTCAGCGTTCAGCCAACCCTCTGTTTCAGAAGTTTGGGGCAGATGGAGCGTAATGAAATCGGACTCGGCGTAAAGCTGCTCGGGCTTCTCCGCTTGAGTAACACCAAGCTCGCGATAGCGCTCAGCGCCGATGAATGGATCGAAGGCGATCACCGTCATTCCAAACGCTTGAGCGCGAGCGGCGACAAGCTGACCAATGCGGCCGAAACCGAGGATGCCGAGCGTCTTGTCGAGTAGCTCGACACCGGAGTGCTGCGAACGCTCCCAGCGGCCCTCGCTTAACGCGCTGTGAGCTTGGGGAACGTTGCGTGCGAGCGATAGAAGCAGGGCCATCGTGTGCTCGGCAGCCGTCACAACGTTCGACTCGGGAGCGTTCGCGACGATGACGCCCTGCTTTGTTGCGGCGTCCACGTCGACGTTGTCGACGCCGACGCCTGCCCGCCCAACGACCTTCAGCCTCGACGCGCGCTCGAGCAGCTCGGCGTCGACGGTCGTCGACGAGCGAATCAACAGTCCATCAAAGGTCGCGATCCGGTCGAGCAGCTCTTCGCGGCTCCAATCGAGGCCGAATTCAACCTCGAAGCCGGATCTGCGCAGTAGTTCAGCGCCGCCGTCGCCGATCTTCTCGCAGATCAGAATGCGCGCTGCTTCGGTCACTTTGCGCTCCCAACTTGAGCGTTCTCGACAACCCAGTCGACGCAGGCGGTGAGCGCGGCAACGTCGCTCGGCTCTATCGCCGGGAACATCGCAACGCGGAGCTGGTTGCGCCCAAGCTTGCGATATGGCTCAACGTCGAGGACGCCGTTCGCCCGCAGCACGGCGCAGACGGAAGCTGCATCGATTGAATCATCAAGGTCGACGGTGGCGACAACGAGCGAGCGTTTTGCCGCGTCGCTGACAAAGGGTGTTGCGAAGTCCGAGCGCTCAGCCCAGCCGTAGAGATGCTCGGAGGAGGTCGTCGTGCGAGCGACACAGCCGTCGAGGCCCCCAAGCGCGTTCATCCAATCGAGTTGCTCGGCAAGAAGGAAGAGGGTTGCGATTGCCGGCGTGTTGTAGGTCTGGTCTTTGCGCGAACTGTCGAGCGCAGTTTTCAGCGACAGGAACGGGGGAATCCACCTGCCGCCGGCCCCAATCTTCTCGATCCGCTCGATCGCAGCTGGGCTCGCGAACGCCAGCCAGAGCCCTCCGTCGGAAGCGAGCGCCTTCTGGGGAGCAAAGTAATAGAGGTCGGCCTCGGAAGCGTCGAGCGGTAGCCCGCCAGCGGCCGAGGTTGCATCGATTACGACGAGCGCGTCGCCGGCGGCGGCCGGCCGTTCGATCGCAACCATCACGCCGGTCGAGGTTTCGTTGTGTGCCCACGCGAGCACGTCAGCCTGAGGATCACCTACAGGGGTCGGCGCATCCCCCGGATCGGCTTCGATCAAAATTGACTGGGCCAAGAACGGCGCGCTAGCTGTGCAGCCGGCAAACTTACGCGTGAACTCGCCATAAACAAGATGCAGCGCGCGCTGGTCTACAACCGAGAAGGTCGCGGCATCCCAGAAAGCGGTCGCGCCGCCATTGCCGAGCAGCACCTCGTAGCCGTCAGGCAGAGAGAAAAGCTCCATCAGCGCTTCGCGAACGCGCCCCACAAGGCCGACGACCGCGGGCTGACGATGCGATGTGCCAAGCAGATCAACGCCAACCTTTGCGAGCGCTTCAACCTGCTCCGGGCGAACCTTCGATGGCCCGGCGCCGAAGCGACCGTCGCCGGGCTTGATTGCCGCCGGGATCACGGCCCTGACCACTGGATCGGCGCTTGCTGGCGCTTGCTTAGAAATCGGTCTTGATCCAGTCCATCTTCGAGCGCAGCTCCTGGCCCGTGGACTCGATCTGCGTGTCGGCCTGCTCAGCGCGCATGCGCAGGAAGTTCTCTTGGCCGGCGCGGTTTTCGGCGATCCACTCGCGGGCAAACTCGCCCGACTGAATCTCGTCAAGAATCTGTTTCATCTCGGCGCGGACGGCATCGTTGACGACCCTTGAGCCGCGGCTGTAATCGCCGAACTCTGCCGTGTTCGAGATTGAATAGCGCATACCAGCGAGGCCCTTCTCGTACATTAAGTCAACGATCAGCTTTAGCTCATGGAGGCACTCGAAGTAAGCCATCTGCGGGTCGTAGCCGGCCTCAACAAGCGTTTCGAAGCCGGCCTGGACGAGCGCGCTGGCGCCGCCGCAGAGAACGGCCTGCTCAC